>DATHWC010000168.1:0-7138 GCA_035460985.1 Lunatimonas sp. | reverse complement strand
TCGCAAAATAAAACAAAACTCATCATGGAGGTAAAACCCTCCAAAATCAGTACAGAAAGGGGGCAGGAACTGGCTACCAAGGCCGTGGAAATGGTTCATAAGATGGGTGCCCAAAAGTGGGTGGATTACATCACCTTCGACAAAAACATCGGAAGCAAAATCATCGAACTGGATCCTGATGCCAATGTGGCCTACTTGATGGGAGACAAAACTCCCCAGGAATTGAAGGACGAAGGTTATTTTGGGTTTGACTATAATATTCGGGTACTGCGGGAAAACCCACATTGGATACAGGAAGCGCAGGAATTAGGATTGACCGTTAATTGCTGGACGGTAAACAAAAAAGAAGACATGGAGTGGCTGTTGGATAATAATGTGGAGTTTATCACTACCGACGAACCGGAAATGCTTTTGGAATTGGTAAACAAAAGTGCCAGCAACTAGTGGACTAATGTCACACTCTGCTCTCCTTTCCCTTTTAATTTCCTTTATTGGGATCTTACACACAACCTTTTCGCAGGCACAAACCCCACAGCCTATTGCCAAGCATGTGATAATGATCGGATTGGATGCTTTTAGCTCCAGAGGTCTTCAAAAAGCATCAACACCTGCCATGAACCAACTCATCGCAGAAGGTGCCTTAGCTCCATATGCCCGATGTGTGCTACCCACAGTGAGTACACCCAACTGGACATCTATGCTCACTGGAGTGGACCCGGTGCAACATGGGATCTATGACAATAGTTGGGAACGGGACAGAAGACAATGGGATCCAGTGCTGACAGGACAGGAGGATGTATATCCCAGCGTTCTCTCTTGGTTAAAAGATCAACGTCCAGATGCCAAGATGCAGTTTTTCTACGAATGGGATGGCCTTTCCCGGATGTTTGAAATGAGCATTGTGGACAAGAAATTCCGAAGTGAAAATGGGGCAGAGGTCTTTGATGAGGCGGTCAAGAGTTTCTTCGCGGATAAGCCTGATTTCCTCTTTATCGGAATTGATGAAACGGACGGAGCTGGACACAAATTCGGCCACGATACCCAAGAGTACTACGACGCCATCAGCTTTTATGACAAAAAAATCGGAGATTTTATTGCCCAAATAAAGGAAGAAGGAATGATGGAGGAAACAGCCATCCTAATTACCGGAGATCATGGGGGAATCAATTTTGGCCATGGGGGCCGAAGCTTGTACGAAATTGAAATTCCAATCCTACTGTATGGAAAAGGAATCACAGCGGGAAAGGTCCTAGAGCATCCCTATTATATATATGACGTTGCTCCTACCCTTGCCTATTGGCTGGGTATTACCCCACCTGAGGCGACTATTGGCAGGGTAATGGAAGAAGCGTTTTCCGTCCAACCAAGCAATGCACACTATGTGCCCATTCCCCATATTGAACCCAAAGGAGGTTTCTACAGGCAGAGAGTAGAAGTTAGTTTGCAACTGGATCACCCGCGGGGAGAGTTATATTATACCTTGGACGGTTCCGAGCCATCTGAAAATTCACCGACATATAAGAACCCCATTCGGATTGGGAAAAACAGTACACTAAAAACAGTACATATCCTTGATGGCAATAAAAGCCGGCTGGAATCAGACCTATACCGGATACCGACAGGAGCTCCGCGGGTTGGCTGGGAATATTTTGAGGGAGAATTTGAGACGGTGCCGGCACTTGATAAATTGACTCCCCTTAAATCAGGCAAAAGTCATGAAATCAGTTTGGATGAAATAACCCACCGGGAAGATCAGTTTGCTTTGAGTTTTCAGGCTGCGCTAAACCTTAAAAAGGAAGGTGACTATATCTTTTACACCAATTCCGACGATGGCAGTTTGCTCTTTGTCAACGATCAGAAAGTTGTTGACAATGACGGGTCACATTCGATGACAGAGAAAAATGGGAAAATATACCTGTCAGCCGGGCAACATTCCCTGAAGGTGTGGTACTTTGATGACAGTGATGGTCAGGAACTCCAGGTTTATATACAGGGACCTGGAATTCACAAACAAATCATCACCGCTGAATTCTTGTCAGAACCCTAAAGGCTACTCGAAAATACCATCGCTCCTTTTACGGGCAATAACGCAGAGAAAACCGAACCACTTTGTGGAAATTCCGCCAGCTTCTCGGAGGACATGTTTTCACGGGCAGTCGTAATCAGCAACTGATTCCCATCTGGCCCTCCAAAGGCACAGGAAGTAACATTTGGAGCGGGTACTTCTATTTTATCCACTACCTTACCTGTCTCCGGATTCCAGCAATACACGCCAGATCCACCGTAATGGCCCACCCAAATAAGTCCGTTTTCATCCATGCACATACCATCGGGAGTTCCTAATTCCTTTGGAACTGAAATGACATCTTTTCTAAATCGAATATCCCCGGAATGCGGATCAAAGTCGAATGCCCGCACTTTTTGAGTGGGACTGTCGATGTAATACATCGTTTTCCCGTCCAATGACCAGCATAATCCATTGGAAATAGTCACGTCGGAAATCATCAAACGCGGTTTCCGGTCCCTGCCAATACAGTAAAGAGATGCTGCACCCTCGGTCATTTCCAAGCTCATCGTCCCGACCCAAAGCCTTCCCTGTGGATCACAAGCACCATCGTTGCAACGCATGGACGAATCATCTGGATGCAGATCAAGCAACCATTCCAGGGATTCGGTTTTTGGATCGAATAAGGCCAGCTTGGCATCCAGTGCCAGGAGAAGTTTGTTGCCGGAAGCCTCGATCACCAACGTTAGCCTATGGGGGAAATCCCAAGTAGTGACTTGACCGTCCGGTAGGTTATACCGATATAAATGCCCACCTTCTATATCCACCCACAAAAAGCTGTTCCAAGCTGCATGCCAAAAGGGACCTTCAGCCAATTCGGATCGGCAATCATATAATAGAGTAGCTTTCATAAGAATATACTTTAATTATAAAACCCACAGGATTACAACTTGGGGGCTATTTAAGGGTTTGAAATATTGTTAGTTATTTGGCCAATAGGCCGCGATCTTACGCTGCAAAAAAGCAACGCTACGCTCCAACTGATCCATGCCGTCGACACCATCTTCAATGCTGATCCAGCCGTCAAAACCTTCCCGTTTCAATTCAGAAAAGATGGCGTCATAGTCATTCATGCCCTTTCCTATTTCACCGTGGCTCAACCGCTTTGCATAGCCTACAGCACCTCCCTCCTCATTGCGAAGATCTTCAATGGTGCCGTATTTCAGGTAACGGTCACTGGCATGCATGGTAACTACGCGGTGGGAAACTCTTTTCAACAATTCCAGGGGATCCTCACCTGCTAAAAATGTGTTGCTGGGATCGTAATTAACTCCAAAGTTTGGATGGTCTATACTGTCTACCAATTGACAAAACACATCCATCTTTTGGGCAAATTCGGGGTACTCCCAAAAATCGTCTTTATAGTGATTTTCCAAAATCAGGGTAATTCCCCGCTCTTGGGCATATGGAATGCATTCCATAATTGAATCACCTGCTAGTTTCACTCCCTCATCGATGGTCAACTCGGGACGTTTTTGACCCGACAATACCCGGCAATAGCTCCCGCCCAACACATGGGTCATGTCTATCCAATTTTTCTGTTTTGTAATTTCCTTCTGACGGAAAGAAGCATCAGGGTGGGTAAAATCCGGAGAACAGCACATCATGGGGATGGTCTTGCCGGTATCCTCTACCATTTGACGGAATTCCGTCCAACGGCTTTTGTCCTCCATTTCCAAAAATCCCGCATACCATTCCAACCCCTCAATCTCCAATTTACTGGCGAGATCCACCCATTCCCGGATTTTCATGGTACCGTCCTTGCATAGCGCTTGCATAAAAGCCTTTGGAAATGCTGCTAATTTGGGCATATATAGTCTTTTTTATTTTTTAACGTTAAATGAAAATTTTACTTAATGGTACTGGTATCTTTTGGAGGATTTCTCCCGATCATGGGGTACTGTTCCAGATCCATCACCTGACCAGTCACAGGTCCAGATTCATCAGCCAACCAAAAAATCGCCGCCGCGGCGATTTCCTTGGGTAAAATAATCCTGCCTGATGGAGCATACATGTCGGGGAGCCCCTCATACCAGGTGTCGGAAAGTCCGTGCTCCTTCTTCCGCTGAATTTCCGTTTCAGTAAGCACCCATCCCGGGTTGATCTGATTTACCTTGATTCCATGCTCCCTAAAAAGGGTATCTCCCAGATTTCGGGTCATCGTCATTAGACCTCCCTTGGAAATGCTATAGGCAAGCAGATTGGGCTCTCCACTCCAAGCATTGACAGATCCGATATTCAGCACGGCACCCTTTGTTCTGGCCAAAAACGGAAGCGCAGCCTTTATCAACAAAAAAGGGGCAATGGTATTTACGGCAAGCACTTTTTCCAAGTAGGCCCTATCAGTGTCCTCTATATTTGACGAAACCACCATGGCTGCGTTATTCACAAGTCCATCCACTTTTCCATAAACTTGGATGGCTTTGTCGATGAGCCGTTGCGGAGCTCCATCTGCTTCCAAATCGTCGATATGCAGAGCCGCGTTCTCCACTCCAAGTTCTTCCACCACATCCTTTCCCCAATCTTCTTCCAGTCCGTGGATAACAACCTTGGCACCTTCCTGCACGCAGCGGAGGGCAATAGCTTTACCTATCCCTGTTGTACTGCCGGTGACTATTATAATTTTGTCTTTTAAACGCATCATTAAAAAGGCTTAAGTACACTTTTCACCACCTCTCCGTGATGCATTTTCTCAAAGGCTTCTTGCCAGGATTCCAACGGCCAAACCCCTCCGATAATCGGTTTGACATCTAGTGTTCCCGAGGCCATCATAGCGATTACCTTTTCCCACATGGGCCAGTTATGGCTAAAACTTCCCTGCAAACGGACATTTTTTTGAACAATGGGATCCAGTGAAAAATTGCAAGGTTGTCTACCCCAGCCTACTTTGGTGATTTGACCATTAGGCCTTACAGCCTCCATGGCAATCTGAAGCGTATTGCTGTGGCCGGCGGCGTCCACGATCAGGTCGGCACCCATGCCATCCCAGCTTCTAGCCCATTCCGTAGCATTTCCAACCAGCCCGGTGCACCCGTATTGTTCGGCAATATTCAACCTTCCACGATCTCCTTCCAATCCTAGAATGGCTACTTCCGCACCATTTAACTTGGCCATCAATGCGCAAAGGATTCCAATGGTTCCGGGCCCGATTACTAAGACGCGGTCGCCCGGTTTCACGTTGGAATTGGCAACTACGGCACTGTATGCGACACAGGAAGGTTCAGTTAAACACGCCTGTTCGAAAGGTACATTTTGTGGTACATGGTGCAAACACCTTGCGGGCACCCGTACATAGCGGGTCATGGCACCGTTTACTCCGTATCCAAATCCTTTACGGGTAGGATCCAAATTATAGAGCCCTATTTTACTCATGGGATTGAGGGGATCGATTACAGCTGCCGTTTCACTGACCACCCTATCGCCTACTTTCCACCCCTGAACCTGGTCACCAATATCAGCAATGATTCCTCCAAATTCATGTCCCAGAACCACCGGGTAATTCACAGGCCAACTATGGTCCGACGTCCACTGATGCAGGTCGCTGCCACATACCCCCACATTGGATACCTCCAATAAAATGTCTGTTTCACCGATAACGGGTACTTCCATTTCCCTTATTTCTACCGACCCCTTGGCTTCGGCATAATTAACTACTGCTTTTGATTTTTCTATTGACATTGCTGCTGTGTTGATTTTGGGTTCTTAGATTACTTTTTGATGGCGATATCGCCATATGCGTGAATTGCCTGACAGATCATGCGAAGGGATTCTTCCAAATTTCCGTCGGCGGTTTTGAAGGCATCTGCATCGATGGTAAGTGGAGCACCCAACACTACCAGAGGCGCTCCGTATTTGGGGCACTCGATGGCCTGCTCTAGCGACAACCCTCCTACGGCCTGAACGGGAATACTTACCGCATCCACCACTTCACGAAGCTGGTCCATGGGGCTGGGCATCCTTTTTCCCTGCGCAGCTATACCCCTTCGCTCGTCATAACCTATATGATGAATCACAAAATCACATCCCAGGTCCTCCAAAAATTTAGCTCCGGCCACCATGTCAGGGCAGCCCAGGTTATCACCCATTACTTGAGCTCCAAAGTCCTTTCCCGCCTGAACTACGCATTTGATGGTCTCCTCATGTGCCCGAGCCATGACGACCACATAGTTTGCACCGGCTTTGGCCATCATCTCCGCTTCCAGGTAGCCCCCATCCATGGTTTTCAAATCAGCCACAATAGGGATATTTGGAAATGCCTCACGAAGCTTTCTTACACCATGTAGGCCTTCAGCTAAAATCAAAGGTGTGCCGGCTTCCAGCCAATCTACCCCGGCCCGAAGAGCCATTGCGGCTGTTTCCAATGCTTCATCAATATTGGTTAAATCAAGTGAAATTTGAACAATAGGTTTCATGCGTATCGAGTTGATCGTTTAAATTTATTAAATTGAATAGAATAATCAGTAAATAGAGAAAGCCAGAAGTGAAATTTGAGAGGTTTCATTCAAGGACCAAATGCAAGCCAAAAGGACTTTTGAGAAAATGCCTCGCAAATAAAAATAGAAATTTGATTACATAGATCGGAAATTTAATGGGTTTCTCTTGTTATTACCTGCTTTTTACAGGAAAGACTATTTAAATGTTGGATTTTTTAAAGTCAATTCCAAATGAATATCTACATTGTTTTTATTCAAAAAACCAACGATAAGTACAAAGCAAGACATCTACGAGCTTCAATGCGCTGGAAATCAAACTATTTTAATCCCCACTTTTACATCGGACTACGAATATTTCCACACAATTCTAAATGATAAATCTGGTCAGAAACCGTCTTTTATATAAAATTTCTGTTAAATCCATCTATTGTTTGTGCTTAAGACTTAGTAATAAATTAATGTTTGGTATAACCCAAACTAAAAATTATTTTATACCTTTGTGATAAAGCATTTGCCTTTTACCCCACAACCAAACCAGTTACCCCTTGGAAAATAGGCTCAACATACTCTTGAGGGATAATTCCAGCCCCACTCCTTCCGCTTATTCTAAATCCAGCGATACGGAATTGTGGGATACGTT
>DATHWC010000167.1:0-45334 GCA_035460985.1 Lunatimonas sp. | reverse complement strand
AACTTGTTGCCCGGGGTATTCGCCATACTGGTGCCAAAAGCTTCGGTGGTCCGGTTGTGACATCCGGAAACTTGGTATTTATTGCCAGTACACCGGATGAAAAAATCCGTGCGTTTGATACATTTTCCGGACAAGTATTATGGGAATATCAACTGCCTGCTGGAGGCTATGCCACGCCAAGTGTTTATATGATCGATGGAAAACAGTATGTGGTTATAGCCGCAGGTGGTGGTGGGAAAAATGGTACCAAGCATGGGGATTCAGTTATCGCCTTCGCCTTGCCTGATTGATTCCTTTTGTGTAAATTGACAGTCCCCAAAAACCTACAATCATGAAATATTTTCGTCTCTTTTTACTTCTGCTATTCTCTGTTTTTCAATTATCCAACGGAAAAGCCCAAGAAACCTCCTGGAAATCCCTTTTCAACGGCAAAGACCTCAGCGGCTGGATTGAGCTAAACGGAACCCATATTTGGGAAGTGAAAGACGGCATGATTGTGGGCAGGACAGTTCCCGGTCAGCCAAACGGGTTTCTTTGTACAGCGGAGGATTTTGGTGATTTTGTACTCGAACTGGAGGTATCCGTCGATACCTTGATGAATAATTCAGGGATTCAGTTCCGATCACAGAGTTATCCGGAATTCAAAAACGGCCGGGTACACGGCTATCAGATGGAAGTCGATCCAAAGCCACAGCAATGGAGTGGGGCCATCTATGAGGAGGGGGCGGAGCGGGGCTGGATTTATCCGCCCGAAAAGATGAGCCAAGTGGCTAAAGATGCTTTTATAAGAGATGATAAAGATGGATATCAATGGAACCACTATAGAATCGAAGCAGTAGGACCAATTATGAGAACCTGGATAAATGGCGTTCCGGTTGCCCATCTTGTGGACGACCGTTATCTAAAGGGCTTTATCGGCCTACAATTGCATGCCAACAACGAAAACGATCCACAGGGTAGTTTTTCCATCCGATTCCGGAACATCCGGATTCAACAGGGAGACTTGAGTCTAACTCCGCTAGAAGATAAAGTTAATGTGGTAAACCTCCTTTCCGATTCAAATATTCCGTCAAAAGCAAGCCCGAACAAACCCCTCCGCATAGTTCAAGATCTTGATGCAAGCAGCATAGCCATTTTCTCTGAAAGCAGCACCAAACCCATCCTAACCCAAATGGCAAAGCCGGACGAACGTCCCTATCTTCACCCCATTGTGGCACCTGACGGCAATGGCATCCTGACGGAATACCGCCCTGCCCACCATCCGCATCAAACTGGTGTATACTGGGGATTAAAACGGGTAAATGAACGGGACTACTTTATGCAATGGAACAGGGATTATTGGCGGGGAGTATCGGCGAGCATTTTAGACGAAAAGGGAGAAAAAGTTAAATGGCAAACCGAATATGATATGCTTGATGAAAATGGCAAGACGATAATGGTGGAAACCCAAAATTGGGCCATGCAGCAGGTGGATGATACCTATATATTGGATTTGGAATGGAAGGGGGATGCAAAAGCTGATGTAGTGATGGGAAAATTTTATGTGGGTGGCCTTTTTATACGCATGCCTTGGGATGAGGAAACGGTAGGTGAAATAGTAAGTGCTTCAGGTCATCAGGGAATGGAGCTGGAGGGGAACCGTGCGGTATGGAGCGATATAGGGATAAAGCTGGATGGACGGGAGGATTTTGCACATATCGCCATCTTTGACCATCCAAGCAACAAAGCATTTCCAACACCCTGGCGGGTAGATAGCCAAATGGGCATGGGACCATCCCGGCAAATATTGGGAGACTGGAAAATTGCCGCCGGAGAATCGGAAACGATTCGTTACAGATTGCTTATTTATACAGGGGATATGGACAAGTCGGCTTTGGTGGATACTTGGAAGGGATTTTTTAGAGGGGATTGATATAACATTCTTGAAAAATGCCAAGTGCTTTCTGAAATTAAAGTTGTTTAAAATTTCCTTCAGAACGGAGGATGGTTTTACCACATAGAAACATAGTACACATAGGGGATAATAGTTATTATTCTATTTAAGCAACGGTAGGTAGAGACTAATGGAAAAATTGATTGTTTTCGGTTTTGTTTTCGGTAAGTTTGGAGATTAACAAAAAACTGATTTTTTGATCGTACTTCATTTTAAAAAAGATGCGGCCTATGTGAACGATGTGGTAAATGTAACTTAATTAGTTTTTAACCACATATAAGCCTAGTCCACATAGGGGATACTATTTGTCTAATCTATTTTACTTGATTTAACCTTTTAAATGAAAATTTACTTGAAGTATATTGGAGGTCAACAGCCATCGGGTTCTATGGAATAAGCAAGGTTGACAATTTTCCATCCCTCATTGGTCCTCAAAAACGTAAATACATCCACCCCACAGTGGGAAAACTCCTGGTTTACATGCAGCTTATAAGGTACCCAGGCTACGGCGATGTCATGATGTATTTTAATATCAAATCGCAGGGCACGTTCATAAATTATTTGCTTGGGGTCAAAGTGTTTTGTGTCGTCACTGTATTTTCGATGTCCAATCCGGACACTGTCCTGTTGCCTCCCCACCGTCCAAATCCCGGCATCCGCATAAGCCAAGCTTTCAAATAATGTGGTATCCTGCATTTCCAGGGCTTCAAAAAACCGATTGACCATTTCAATTATCGCTTTTTCGCCATTATCTTTTGATTCCTGGGCAGGGCAGTAAAAACTTGCTAATAGCAAAACAACCAATATCGCATTTTTCATTTTCTTCCGTTCGCTTTAAAATTGCAAATTAATAATTAATTTATAAGACGTTCAGGTCTACAATTAAGCTGATGGGTCGATAAGTTGATGAGTTGATAGACTCCGTCCTTTCGTCCCTAAGTCTCGCATCTCTCACGTCTTCCGTCTTCCATCTTCTGTCCCTACGTCCCTCAGTCTCTCAATCCCCAAATCCCCACCAATCCCCCTTCCTTACCCAGCAAAGGATCGGTTTCTGGTATAGCTACCTTCGCAATATTTTGATCCGCCTGTGGCCTTTCACCAGCTTCTCCCTTTAGCAAGTCCGGCTGCATGCCGTTGGGGTAGGCACCTACTACCGTAAATTGGCTGTCATGACTTAGGCATTTGTGCCCAACGCCGGCAGGTATAATAATTACATCTCCGGGTTTTACTTTGACCTTTTCTCCTTTTTCACCTCCCAACAAGATTACCGCACTTCCCTGAAATACCCCAAGAACTTCATGGGTGTTGCTGTGGTAGTGGTGGAAGTCATACACCCCCCACCGCCAGCTATTTGTCCAGCCATTGGAGGCGAATTTTTCTTCCAACCATCTAGCAGCATCATTACCAGTGGTGTCCAACACATTTTGATAATAAAGCAGGGGCAGTCTTGAATTTGGAATGCTGCCATCATCGGAGAAAAGGAGTTTTTTGGGTGGATACATGGGTTTATAGGTTAGATTTTACGAATAATTTATATTTAAATAAGTATAGAATGAGGTACTTTCCAAATATTCGGCCTATAAATTTATCCCCTTAGACCTCATTTTGACTTATCGTATGCTTTTAAGCTCCTTCTGCATTTCCCGAACCGCCCTTACCAACTGCTTGAGGTCCGTTTCCGGCTCGGGGATTTCCCGGCTGGTGTAGGCATGAAACTTCCAAATCTCCAACACATCCCCAGCGGCAACGGTATAGGGCTCAAAGATAGGATTTAAAGACCTAAGCAAAAGCGTTCCGTCCATATTCACCGTGACCAGCTTAAAAACAAAATCCTGCTGTCCACTTAGGATAACAATGCATGGGGTGTCTGGCTTCAGACCTGTCCAATCTTCCACGTACTGTGTCACAATATCGCTACCTCCCGGTATGGGAAGCATGGAATCTCCCACGGTGGGAAAGATCCTGTAAGTTCCCTGCTTTGGCATGTTGGGTAGGGAAAACTTGGGCAAGGACGCAATAAACTCCGGGTCGTTATACCCGGCCATATATCCTGCTTTGGCTTTTATCGGTACGTACTCCACATGCTCGTTGTTACCCTTGTCCACACTTATGGCCAACACCCGCAGGTTTCCACCCCGGATATAAACATCATTCCCTGCCTCCAAATCCCGTAGCTTCAATTCTCCCAATTTGGTAAGGTCTACCCGGATCAGGCTGTCGATGCTGATGCCAAAAAATCCTGAAATACCCAAGAAATCCTCCGGGGAGGGAGCCTTGGTCTGCCCGGATTCCAGGGCATTGACCTTGGACCGGGTCAGGCCTAATGATACTGCCAGTTCCTGCTGCGTGAATCCCTTGCGCTCCCTGAGAAATTTTAGATTACCTGGGAAAAAGTTATTTGCCTTTTTCATGATTGTTTGTTATTATTAAAGTCAATAATTTGACATTATTCGTGTCAAATATAATGCTTTTGCTGGAAATATGGAACTGATAAGTGAGAAAATTGATCGGCTGCGCCAGTTAAGGAAAGATGTAATGGCACTGGAGGGTTCTATTCCCAACAAGGGGACAGTTGGCGATTTCGATGTAAAGCTTGGCCCCATGAAAGCAGCTTTTCCGAATCGCACATTTCCCTTGAGTGTTAATCATGAGTTTATAAGCGCTACCGCTTCGGAGGCAGCATCCACCCAAGGCTTTGTCGCTGCTATGCTGGGGATGTTGTTGCGTAAAGGTGGCTATAGTCTTTGGATAGGCAATAGCAGAAAGGCCTTTCCTCCAGCCCTTGGACTCTTTGGTGTAACGCCTGAGCAGGTGATATTTGTGGATGTAAAATCGGAAAGGGATGTGCTTTGGACTATGGAACAGGCACTAAAGTGCAATGCGCTTGTGGCGGTAGTGGGAGAATTGCGGGAACTTGATTTTGCCCAGTCGCAACGGCTACAGCTGGCCGTTGAAAACAGCAGGGTGACAGGTTTTATACATAGACATCAGCCAAGGAGTCTTCATGCGTTGGCTTGTAATACGCGTTGGAAAATTACACCTATAGCCAGCCAACCGGAAGAGGGAATGCCCGGGCTTGGATTTCCTGCTTGGAATGTGGAACTGCTCAAGGTCCGCAACGGCCGGCCGGGGTCTTGGGAAATGGAATGGAAAGAGCAAGGCTTTTGGCAATTGTCTAAGCAGAAAGCTAGCCAAATTAAAAAGGAGGAACGTCAGTATGCATAGGCGATTTATGGCTATATGGTTTTGTCACCTGACCACAGATAGGCTGGCGATTAGAAGGCCGGAGCTTAAAGGAAAACCATTTATATTGGCTTCCCCCCAGCGGGGTAGAACAGTGGTGCAGGCTTCCAGCAGGGAAGCCCTTGCGTTGGGCATCTACCCCGGCATGGCCGTTGCAGATGCCCGTGCCATATATCCAACCTTAGAGGTTTTTGCGGATAAACCGGATTTGAGAGATAAGCTCCTTTACCATCTTGCCGAATGGTGCATTCGATATACACCTCTTGCCGCCCCTGATTCTCCGTCAGGCTTGATCCTAGATATTAGTGGTTGTTCTCATTTATGGGGAGGGGAGCAGGCATACCTGTCGGATATTTTGGAGGTGTTAAATACCAAAGGATACCGAGTCCGTGCAGCAATTGCGGACACCATAGGCGCCGCGTGGGCCTTGGCCCGATATGGACCAAACAGTGGATGTATTGCGGATGAAGACCAGCAGCGGGAAGCTCTGTTGTCCTTACCTCCCCATGCTCTTCGATTAGAGGCAAATGTATTGGAGGCTTTGGAAAAGCTTGGTTTTCGCCACATCAGCCAATTTATCGATATGCCACCGGCTACATTAAGAAAGCGTTTTGGAGATGGATTGCTGCTTCGCTTAGCTCAAGCTCTGGGTACGGTGGATGAGACATTCAAGCCAATACAACCAAAAATCCCCTATGAGGAGCAGTTGCCTTGTTTGGAACCTATTAATACAGCCAAAGGGATCGAGATTGCGCTTCGACATGTGCTGGAGAGGCTGTGTCTGCGATTGGCCAGAGAGGGTAGGGGGCTGCGTAAGGCAATTTTCAAGGGTCTTCGAATAGATGGAATTACAGTTCAGATTGAAATTGGAACAGGAAGGGCATCCAATAACCCCGAGCACCTGTTTCGCCTATTTGCCCTGAAAATCCCTTTATTTGAGCCGGCTTTGGGTGTAGAGCTATTTACCCTGGAGGGATTGCTGATTGAAAGAGTAAAAACCGCGCAGGAGCAACTTTGGCACCGATCAGGAGATCCAGTTGTAGTTGCCGAATTGCTGGATAGGGTAGAGACAAAGATAGGTCCCAACCGCATACATAGGTATTTACCCCAAGAGCACCATTGGCCGGAGCGATCCATACGTGCTGCCCAATCGCTGGATGAGGAGTCCACTACTATCTGGCCCGAAAAGCCACGTCCTCTGCATTTGCTTTCTGATCCAGAACCCATTGAAGTAATGGTACCATTGCCCGATTATCCTCCGCTCCATTTTAGGCATCAGGGCAAAGTGATTCAGGTGGCCAAGGCAGACGGTCCGGAGCGGATAGAACAGGAATGGTGGTTGGAGACAGGCCCACCGAGAGATTACTACTGCGTGGAGGACCCATCAGGAGCAAGGTATTGGTTGTTTCGCTTGGGGCTTTATGGGAATGGTCAGCCCCGATGGTTTTTGCATGGGTTTTTTCCCTAAGCTGATATTTTCAAAAAATACATTTAGATACAATCATGAACGCAACTGAATACACGGAACTGCAGGTAACGACCAACTTCTCCTTTCTACGGGGAGGATCCCATCCGGAGGAGATGGTATGGAGAGCAGGGCAGTTGGGTTATAAGGCTATTGCGGTGACTGACCGCAACACCTTGGCGGGGATCGTAAGGGCACATGCTGCAGTCAAAGATTCCGGACTGCGTTTTATTCCTGCCTGCCGCCTAGATCTTTTGGACGGCCCTAGTTTATTGGCTTATCCTACAGACCAGGAGGCATACGGACGTCTCTCATCCCTTCTTACAGTGGGCAACCTGAGAGCTGAAAAGGGAGTTTGTCACCTCTATAAATCTGATGTTTACGAACATACCAGGGGAATAATATTCATGGTTGTGCCCCCACTTGGGTTAAATGCCGCTTTGGATTTTGATTGGGACTTTTATACAGCTTTAGGAGAGTATAAAGAGGCTTTTGGAAATAACCTTTATATGGCTGCGACTTTTTACTATGCCGGCAGTGACCATAAAAGGATGTACAGACTGTTGCAGGCTGAGAAAAAATTTGACATTCCAATAGTTGGAGTTAATGATGTGCATTATCACGGCAAGGGAAGGAGGGCACTTCAGGATTTGCTTACATGCATCCGGGAAAAGTGTACTGTGGAAAGTGCGGGGTTTCGGCTCCATCCCAATGCCGAGCGGTACCTCAAGGACCGGGAGGAGATGTACCGTTTGTATCGGGAATATCCCGATGCCCTAAAAAGGTCAATTGAAATTGGAGAATCCTGTCAGTTTTCGCTTGATCAGCTAAAATATCAATATCCAGAGGAAATCACCAGTGGGGGGCGAAGTCCGCAGGAGGAACTGGAGATGCTGACTTGGGAGGGGGCAAATGCCAGTTTTGGTGGGAACATTCCCCATACCATTTATGATACAATTGTTCACGAACTTGAATTTATCGCCCGAAAATCCTATGCCTCCTATTTTTTGACCGTGTACGACCTGGTGCGTTTTGCAAGAGAGCGGGGCATACTCTGCCAAGGTCGGGGCTCGGCAGCCAATTCTGTAGTTTGTTACTGTTTAGGTATTACGTCGGTGGATCCTTCCAAGTTTAAGTTGCTCTTTGCCCGCTTTATGTCTGATGCTCGGAATGAACCGCCTGATATTGATGTGGACTTTGAACACGAACGCCGGGAGGAAGTGATGCAGTACATTTATGAAAAGTATGGAAGGGACCGGGCAGGCATCGTGGCGACAGTTACTCAGGTACACTGGAAAGGAGCCGTAAGGGATGTGGGCAAAGCCATGGGGATGTCTCTTGATGCCGTGGATCGGCTGTCAAAATCAGGCCATGAGCTTACTGAGGAATGGCTGGAAGGGCAAACAGTTTCCTCGCATGGCTTTGATCCTAGGGATCCACATCTGCGTAAAACCCTACGCCTTACCCGACAATATATGGGATTCCCCCGACAGTTAGGTCAGCATACGGGTGGGTTTGTGATTACTCGGGATAAACTTTCCAACCTATGTCCAGTACTTAATGCACGGATGGAAAACCGAACCTGCATTGAATGGGACAAAGACGATATCGATGCGCTAAAATTCCTGAAAGTAGATGTGTTGGCCTTGGGGATGCTTACGTGTATACGCAAAGCTTTTGACATGGTTAGGGACCACTATGGGGTTCACCTCACGTTAGCAAATATTCCCCAGGATGACCCTGAAGTATATGAGATGATTTGCCAGGCGGATACCTTGGGAGTTTTTCAGATAGAGAGCCGTGCCCAAATGTCCATGCTTCCCCGTTTACAGCCAAGAACCTTTTACGACCTAGTAATTGAGGTGGCCATAGTGCGACCTGGTCCAATACAGGGGGATATGGTTCATCCCTATCTCAAACGGCGCAGGGGTGAGGAAAAAGTGGAATATCCTTCCCGGGAGTTGGAAGAAATTCTTGGCAGGACGCTTGGTGTGCCGCTTTTTCAGGAACAGGCCATGGAGATAGCCATTGTAGCTGCGGGATTTACCCCTGCTGAAGCTGATGGACTTAGGCGGAGCATGGCCACCTTCAAGGCCCATGGGCTGGTAAGTCAGTATGAAAAGAAACTGGTGGGAGGCATGGTAGCCAGAGGATATCAAGAGGATTTTGCCAAACGGGTGTTTCGACAACTGGAGGGATTTGGCAGCTATGGATTTCCAGAAAGCCACGCCGCCAGCTTTGCCCTGCTGGTATATGTGTCCTGCTGGTTGAAATACCATTATCCGGATGTCTTTGCCGCGGCATTGCTGAACAGTCAGCCTATGGGATTTTACCGACCGGCCCAGATTGTGAGCGATGCGCGCAAACATGGGGTGGAGGTAAGGCCCGTGGATGTGAACCACTCGCAATGGGACAATATTTTTGAGGAGAAATCGGGTAAATACTTTGTCATCAGGATGGGATTTCGTCATGTAAAAGGACTTAATCAGC
The DNA here is from genome assembly GCA_035460985.1 of Lunatimonas sp. Lineage (GTDB taxonomy): Bacteria > Bacteroidota > Bacteroidia > Cytophagales > Cyclobacteriaceae > Lunatibacter. Next base: position 36,203 of record DATHWC010000167.1, on the reverse strand, counting down.
AGGATATGGAGCAGTTAGTGACCAATCGGCTAAAATCCTACGTTCATGTCACCGACTTAATAAATGTTGGGATACCTAAGGCCGCACTTGAGCGTCTGGCAGATGCGGATGCTTTTAGGTCCTTGGGGCTTCACCGCAGGCAGGCACTTTGGGATGTGTTGGCTTTGCAGGGTAGACCTGTTGGGGTTTTTGAAGGTCAGGTACAGGAAACGCCTTTCGAGAAGGACGTAGTATTGCCAGAGGTATCTCCGATGGAGCATGTGATGCGGGATTATGCATCCACCACCCTTTCATTAAAATCCCACCCGGTTAGCTTTGTGCGTGACCGGCTGGACCAGTTGGGTGTAGTACCCACATCCCTTTTGGGAAAAGCAAAAGACGGGGCATATATCAAAGTAAGTGGGCTGATTACGGTAAGACAGCGTCCAGGTACCGCAAAGGGTGTACTCTTTATTACCATTGAGGACGAGACAGGCTTTGCCAACCTGGTAGTATGGGCCAAGACCTTTGAGCAATACCGCTCCGTTATCCTACAGTCCAAGTTGCTGATGGTTGCCGGAAAGGTTCAAAAAGAGGGCCGGGTAATCCATGTGGTGGTACGGTCCTGCCACAACCTAAACAGCTTGCTTAGGGTGGACGCACCAGCACGAAACATAGGTTCAGTAGAAAAAAAGCAAAAGTTGACGGGTAAAAAGTCGGGAGAAAATACACCGATTTCCCCTACCGGTAAGGCAATGCAAGGCGAGTTATTTCCTTCCAGGGATTTTAAGTAAGTAATCAAACTTGTAGATATCAGTAAACAATTTGTGTATTTTTCACCTCTAATTGTTGATAATAATAACATTTATTTATTATAAAATATAGTAAATTGACTGAAAATAGGTTATAGAATGATTTAATTATACTTTTAAAAGTTTGGCATAAATTATGAACATTGTTGATTTAAATTGAGGTAGAAACCTACCTTAATTAAACTTAACCAATTTAATCATTTTATTAAACCAATTATTATTATGAAAACCAAATTAATAATTCCAGCAGTAATTGTAATGGGACTTGCCTTTTCTCCCATGGTAGCTATGTCGAACACGATTGATCCTGTTACAGAAGTTAATTTCATTCAGGATACTGAAAAAACAAAAATTGAAAAAGAAAATTTGCCTGAAGTGGTAAAAGAATCAATCAAAAATGATGAGAAAACCCGTGATGCGGAAGTAAAAGAGGCTTGGCAAATGACGGGTGAAGATGGCAAAATGTATTATGCTATCAAATTCGATCATAACGGTACAGAAATATCCAAAAAATATGACGCTACCGGCAAGGAAGTAAAAGAGAAGAAAGACTAAGGTTTTAACTTCACCAACAAAATAAAAAGCATCGATATTATCGGTGCTTTTTTTTGTGTTTCGATCCAGATTTTAGAAAACTAGCATGACCAGATACCGAATCAATCCGTTTCCAATTACAAATTGGAAGAAATATTCGGGTGTAGTTACAAGCTACACCCAGTTGGGAAATCAAAGGAAAACCAATACGATATATTGTCGTATATTTGTAAAAAACTTAATATATGAAAGTTACAGCTATAATTCCTGACGAAATGATATCCGAAGCGATGGCAATGTCCAAGACGAAAACGATCACGGAAACGCTAAAGGTTGCCTTAACTGCCTACATTAGATCGCAAAAGATCAAGCAGCTTGGATCCGCTGTTTTGAAAGAACCATTGGAATTCAATTATTCTGCTAAGCAACTGCGTAGGATAAATCGTGAATGAAAGGTTTAGTTTTCGATACTTCCATTTGGATTGAATATTTAAGAGGGAATCCTGAATTCTTTGATACTTGCCAAACGCTTCTTGAGAATGGAGAGGTATTCGGCCTTGAACTTATTTTTGCGGAATTATTGCAGGGTGCAAGAGGGAAAAGGGAGGTTGACCTCATCTTGGCGTATTTCTCTATAGTTACTTCTTTGGATGAACCTTTTCTGATTATTGAATCCGGTTTACTTTCCCACAAATCTGACTTTATCCATCATGGAGTTGGATTGATTGATGCGATTATCGTAAAGGCAGTTCAGAAAAATGATCTCTTACTATGGACCTTGGATAAGAAATTGAGGAAAATTGCGGGCTATGATTTTTTGTTTAATCCTTAAAAAAACAAGACCCCCTTCCCACCACCCTCCCCTAGGTTTAATATTTCACTACACTTTTCTATCTGAGACCTGCTTATGAAATTCAATCTTTCAAAAGCCATTTGCAATGGCCATCTACGAACCCAATTTTAGGAAAACCGGAATAACTTGTTTATTGAATTATCCGCATTTCCAAATGAAAGGGATATTTGTGTGTATTTGCAAACTACACACATTCCAGGCCAATGAGCAAGTAGATTTTTAAAGCTTGGGTTCAGATAATTTTCCATTGCTTTTTGACTGCGTCAGATACGACACTATTACAATGGTGATTAAACCGGAAAGCATGGCAAAGGTCCTAAAGGGAAATTGAATTCCTTCTACGGGATCGTTCATTGGGTAAGGGAGAAAAGGAGGAATTCCAAATAGGGGTTCTCCACCTCCAAACCTTAACACCAAAGCCACCAGGATGCCAGCAACGGACCCATATTGGTTGCTTTTTTTGAAATATAGAGCCAATAGCAATTGGGGAAACAAAATTACATATACCAGATCTGCACAAAGATACCATAGGTCATAGACACTTTGCAAGGTCAATGCCAGCCAAGTAGCCACAGCTCCAATCCCTAAAACGGCCAACCTGATCGTCAAGCGGATTTGCTTGTCCGTACATCCAGGGTTGATCAGGGGTCGATAAATATTCCACGTAAACATGGAAGACGCAGAGAGTACGGAAGAATCCACAGAGGACATCACAGCGGCAGCTACGGCACCTAAGCCTAGAGCCGCCACAAGGGGCGGGGTCATTTCCAATAACACATAAGGCAAGACCATGGTTGATTCAGGTGCTGTACCCAACCCCGAACTGCTCCAATCAAACCCGACCCCTGCAATGCCAATCCATATGGCTGGAATAGCCATCAAAGCACAGCAAATCCCTCCGTAAATGGAAAGCCGGACAGCAGATCGGTCAGATTTCGATGAAAGTACCCGTTGGAAATACACCTGCCAGGGAATACCTCCCATAATCAGCAAAAGCGCAAAATCCATCCATACCCAGATCTGATTACCCCATTTGGGATCATTTCCTAAAAATGCCTGTAAAGGAGGAAAAAGTGTCAAGCCGTTTTTCATACTTTGGTCATACAGGTCAAGTGCCATCTCAAAACCTCCGATTTTTTGGATGGCAAAGGGAATGCTGATACCCAAACCTACGAGGATAAAGACCAATTGTACTACATCGGTATAGGCCACGGACCATAGCCCCCCCACCATCGTATAGAGTATGGCAATGCCGGCAGAAACAAGGATGGAAGTTTCCAAGTCCAATTCAAAAATGGTGGCGAAGGTAATTCCCAAAGCCGCTAGGATGGCAGCACTCCAAAATATCTCCCCAACCAAGGCAGGTATGAACAGGACCGCCGCTGTTTTTTTCCCATATTTCTGTTCAAAAACATCTATGAAGGTGGTAAAACCATAGCTCCGGATTTTTTTGGCAAAAAACAAACCACCTAAAATAAGGCTCAACGCATACCCCCAAGGCGCTTGGGCCCACACCAGGCCACGGGCACTGTCATAAACGGCCTCACTGGTACCGATGATGTAGCCGCCACCCACCCAGGTGGCCGTCATGGTAAATATCCCTATCCATGCCGGCATCCTCCGGCCTGCCAGGAGCAGGCCCTGAGCACTTTTGTCTCCTGATTCTTTCCTGCTGGCGTAAATACCCGTCAGAAGGATCAGCAAATAAAAAAAGATGGTGACGATTATTCCGAGCGTCCTGGTATCGATAGCAATGGGGGTTTAAGATTCGCTTCCAAACCATTCCAATGGCTGGGGTTTAAAGTTTTGATAGACGTGTTTAATTTCTGTATATTCCTCAAGACCAACGCGGCCAAGCTCCCTGCCCATCCCCGACTGTTTATAACCTCCCCAGGGGGCTTGGGTAAAATAGATATTGAAGTCATTGACCCAAACGGTACCAAAGCGGAGTGCCTTGCTTACCCTTTCTATTCTTTCCGGATCATTGCTCCAAAATCCGGCGGACAGGCCGTAAATGGTGTCGTTCGCATGCTGAATAACTTCTTCTTCTGTTTCAAATTGTTCAATGTGAATTACTGGACCAAAAACCTCTTCCCTAACAATGGACATTCCCGGTTGGCATCCGGTAAGTAAGGTGGGTTCATAGAAAAAACCCTTTTCAAAAGATTTACCGGGGGGTCTTTTGCCGCCGCACATGAGTTTGGCTCCTTCCCTTACCGCCAGATTCACATGTTCCTCTACTTTCAGAAGTTGTGCCTCAGAAATAAGGGGACCCATTTGAGTCCCATCCTCCATGCCATTTCCCAACTTGATCTTTTTAATCCGATCGGCCAGCAAGCCGACCACCCTGTCATGGATGGAAGCTTCCAGCATAACACGGGTTCCGGCTGAACATATTTGTCCTGCATGGAAAAACACCCCGTTCATGATAAAATCAACGGCAGTCTCCCAATCCGATTCAGCAAAAAGGATATGGGGATTTTTACCTCCTAGTTCCAGTGCTATTTTCTTCACATTCCCTGCGGCGGCTTGTATGATTTTTTTTCCGGTCACTACTCCTCCGGTAAAGGAGACCATGTCCACATCAAGGCTTTCAGCCAGTTCCGCGCCAACAGATTGACCGGGTCCCGTCACGGTATTGATCACTCCATGGGGAAAACCGATTTCCTCCGTAAGTTTAGTAAATGCCAACGTGGACAAAGGTGTCAGTTCACTGGGTTTGATCACCAGGGTGCAGCCTGCAGCCAAAGCCGGTGCTATTTTCCAGGCTGCCTGAAGTAAAGGGTAGTTCCATGGGCAGATCAGGCCAACTACGCCCACAGGTTCCCTTTCTAGCCGGCTATGGCTATTGGGGTTGGGGCTTTGTATTACCTCTCCGCCAAATTTATCCGCCAATCCGCCATAATACCTGAATATCCCGGCAATGTCGTCCATATCCCATAGGCTCTCGGTATAGGTTTTACCGGTGTTTAGCGTTTCTATTTCAGCCAACTGGGATCTGTTTTTCTCAATTAGGTCGCCCAGTTCATACACCATTTTCCCACGTTTAGTGGCTGAAAGGCCGGACCATTCTCCTTGGTCAAAGGCCTTTCTTGCGGCATTTATTGCCTTTTTGGTATCCCCTCGGTCTGCCTCGGATACTTCTGCAATTATTTCTTGATTATAAGGATTGATGATACTTCGGCAGTCTCCTTTTAGAGCGGGAACCCAGGTACCGTCGATGTAGATCTTATGATGCTCCATTTAATTGGAAAATTGGTTTTTCACTGTTTTTTTATTGTGTTGGTAATAGGGGACTTCTTCAGGTGGTGCGGGTGTATTGCCCAGTAGAATGTCTGCTGCCTTTTCGGCGATCATGATTACGGGGGCATAAATGTTGCCGTTGGTGACATAAGGCATTACTGAGGCATCCACTACGCTTAGGTTGGATATGCCATGGACGCTGAGGTTTTTGTCCACCACTGCCATATCATCGTAGCCCATTTTACAGGTACAGCTTGGATGGTAAGCACTTTCTCCTTCTCGCGCTACGAATTCCAGAATTTGTTCATCTGTTTCTACAGCTCCTCCGGGAGATATTTCATCCCCTCTCAGGTCATCAAAAGCCGGTTGGTTGATCAGGTTTCGTGTGCAACGGATGGCCTCTATCCATTCTTTTCTTTCCTGTTCTGTAGAAAGGTAATTAAAAAGTATGCTGGGATATTCGTTCGGCTCTGCCGATTTGATTTTGACATGCCCTCTGACATCGGTATTCATGGGGCCCACATGCAATTGAAATCCGTGCCCTTCATTGGGGGCTGACCCATCATAGCGGATGGCGATGGGTAAAAAGTGGTATTGAAGATTAGGGTAGGTCACATCGTCATTGCTTCTGATAAAGCCTCCAGCTTCAAAATGATTGCTAGCCCCTATGCCTGTTTTATTAAAGAGCCATTCTAGTCCGATCTTCGGTTGGTTATAGAATTTTAGGGAAGGGTAGAGACTTACCGGTTTCTTGGCTGCCCACTGCACATATACTTCCAGATGATCCTGAAGGTTTTCACCTACGCCGGGAAGGTCTGCCACAACCTTAATACCATGTTGGCTGATTTCTTTTCCATTGCCAATTCCTGAGAGTTGCAATACCTGGGGGGAATTGATGGCGCCACCGCAGCAAATGACCTCGCCTCCATATACTTTGTGTAATGTTTTTCCTTTTTGGAATTCAACGCCTATTGCTTTTTTCCCTTCAAAAAGAATACGTGTGACATTTGATTTCAGGCTGATGGTAAGATTCTGCCGGTGTTTTACAGGATGTATATACGCCCGGGCTGCATTCCACCTTTTGCCTTTATAGATGGTGGCGTCAAATTTTCCGAAACCCTCTTGCTGGTATCCGTTGACATCGTCCGTTAGGGGATAGCCGGCTTGCTGTACCGATGCAAAGAAGGCGTCAAATAAGGGATTGTCACATTTTGGTGTGGTAAGGTGGAGTGGACCTCCCTGACCCCGGTATTTATCAGCACCGGCAAGACGGTTTTCCAAACGCTTGAAGTAGGGGAGGCAATGGCTAAAATCCCAATTTTCCAATCCCTCTTCTTCGGCCCACTTTTCATAGTCCAGCGGATTCCCACGGATGAAAATCATACCGTTGATACAGCTTGAACCCCCCAATACTTTCCCTCTTGGCTGGTAAATCCGTCTGCCTCCCATAAAAGGCTCAGGATCTGACTCGTAGGCCCAATTGTAAAATTTGCCACTAAGGGGATAAGTCAGGGCTGCGGGCATATGTATCCTAAAATCCCAAATATGGTCCATGCGTCCAGCTTCTATAACCAGGACTTTGTTGTTTGGATCCTCGCTGAGCCTGTTGGCTAAGACACTTCCGGCTGAACCGCCGCCAATAATAATAAAATCGTATTTTTCTTCAGGCATTATAATTCTTTTGTTCGGGCAGGCAATTGGTAGTTCAGAGTCTATTTGAACACCAACAGGTTTATGTGATTCCTTGCCAGTAATAAGGATACCATTATATTTCTATAAACTTATTTTCAGTGGAAAATTTGGGATAGTTCCTATAACAGTAAATAAAAGAGACCTCTAATTTAAACGTTAATTTCATCGGATACAAATTTCGGGAATGTGGCCCTGCTTGACTATAGCCAGTTTATGGTTTGCGTAAGGGATGGAAAGAACCGGGTAAATTTATTGGAATGCCTTCCTGATTTTTCTATCCCAATAGATTCCTAACCTAAAAATGGAAGATTTAAATTAATGATTTTCAGTTGAATAAATATATTTTGTTTAAAGTAGCAGGAAACTCTGATAATTTATATGGAGTAATAATGCAAGGAATGCCAGAGGCAAAAGTTTGGTTGGCCTTTTAAAATCTAATTTGAGATCATTAGTGGGATAAACTCGATTTGAAAAAAATATAATTTCAGATGAAACAGTATGTAATTTTATAATTGGAAGTTAAAATAGGATATAAACAATAGAATTTGTGTATTTTCATTCTTGATTAAATTTTGATAGTTTTGCTTGACCTACATCAAACAAGGAATGTATGCCCAATTTATTATTTTTGATTTTACTTTTTGGAAGTAGCCTAAAAGCGGAAACAAAAAAAGACTCTTTAACGAGCAGTAAGAGCAGGCAGTAAGTGATAATTGGTCAGGTTTACGACCCTGATAAAGGTCCATGATTTAAAATAAATATTGGCTACGATTTCTAAAAGAATAACTTTATGAAAAAGAAATACTTTGACATTCATGCACCGGTATTTTGGCCTTCGGTAGTTTTGATAATTCTGTTTATTACTGTCACGCTTTGGGTAGGGGAACCAATGGCCTTAGTCTTTGCATCCAGTAAAGCGTTTATTACTGAAAAGACGGGCTGGTTATTTATCATTGCAGTCAACGCCTTTATCGTATTTTGCTTCTATCTTGGATTTAGCAAGTTTGGGGACATTCGACTGGGGGGCAAAGAGGACCTGCCGGAATTTTCAACTGGAGCGTGGTTTTCCATGCTTTTTAGTGCGGGTATGGGTATTGGGCTTTTATTCTGGGGAGTAGCTGAACCCGTTTACCATTATGCCATTCCACCCTATGGAGAAGCCTATTCTCTTGAAGCCGCTAAACGGGCCATTAACCTTACCTTTTTACATTGGGGCTTTCATGCCTGGGCTATTTACGCCGTAGTAGGACTGGCTTTGGCCTTTTTTGCATACAACAGAAAGTTACCTCTGACAATCCGTTCCGTTTTTTATCCCTTGTTAGGTGATCGGATAAACGGTTGGATGGGTGATGTCATTGACGTATTGGCCGTATTGGCAACGCTTTTTGGCCTGGCCACCTCTTTGGGATTGGGTGTTCAACAAGTCAGTGGAGGCTTGTTTTACCTTTTCGGTATTCCCAATACCGTCGCTGTTCAAGTGATTCTGATAGCAGGCATTACATTAATTGCCACTGTTTCTGTCATTTCGGGTATCGATAAAGGAGTAAAGTTTCTAAGCCAATGGAATGTGAGAATTGCTGCTATTTTACTGGTATTTGTATTGATTGTAGGTCCAACACTATTTATATTTCGATCCTTTGTACAGAACATGGGAAACTATTTGGGCAGTATTTTGGAAGTGTCTACCTGGACGGAAGCATACCGGGATAATGGCTGGCAAGGTGATTGGACCGTATTTTATTGGGCTTGGTGGATCTCTTGGTCTCCCTTTGTAGGGATGTTTATCGCTCGGATTTCCCGTGGACGCACCATTAAGGAATTTATCTTTGGGGTTTTGCTTATCCCAACCTTATTGACTTTTTTGTGGCTTACGGCACTTGGGGGTTCAGCCATTTATCTTGACATGCAGGAATCAGCGCTTCACGGCAGTCATGATTTGGCAGAAGCGATTACAGGGGATGTATCCATCGCTCTATTCGTATTTCTTGAAAATTTCCCTTTCAGCGGAATTGGCTCAGTAATAGGAATTCTGCTAGTAACCAGTTTTTTCGTAACTTCTTCTGATTCCGGTTCTTTGGTTATAGACAGTATTACCGCAGGCGGTAAGTTGGATGCGCCAGTGGGGCAAAGGGTTTTCTGGGCAACGACCGAAGGAGCCGTAGCGGCAGTGTTATTGATAGGAGGAGGGCTGACAGCTCTTCAGACTGCAGCCATCATCACGGGTTTGCCCTTTTTGGTGATTTTGGTCATTATGTGTTACTCCCTGCATAAGGGACTGCGTAAGGAATATGCCAGACTCAGCCAATTTGACAAGGATCTGGATCGTAAATCCTACGAAAAAAGATTGTCAGATGTCATTATGAAAAAACTGGAAAAACAAAAGAAATCATGAGCACATTAAAAAAAACCGGATTGTTTATAGACTTGTCCGATATGGATGAGCTATTGTTACAATACATTCAAAAACTGGATGCAGTTTTTGATTTTGAACAGCTTACACTTATTCATTTCGTTGCTCTGGAAGAGATTTCCAAAGAAATAGGGGACATGCTACCCTATTTAGATAAATCACTGAATGAAATTTTAGAGGAGGAAGCGTTTGAAAAAGTGGAAACAGTCTTCGGGGAAAGAAAAAGCAGCATCAAAGTAAAAATTTACTCAGGAGGTCAACTAGATCAGTTAATTGATTGGGTGGATGCGCAGAAATTTGATTTGGTTTTACTGGGGAAAAAATCAGTCCATGGAGGGTCAGGTGTTTTTAGTAGTAAGGTAGTGCGGTTGACCTCTTCAAATACCCTTTTCATTCCCGAAACGTCAAAAGCATCTATTCGAAAGATCATTTTGCCGCTTGATTTTTCTAAGTATTCTGAAAACCTAGCCTCCTTGGTCATATCCTTATCAAAGCATACAGGGGCAGTTGTTCTTCCTGTTCATGTATTAAAAGTAGGTATGCAGTATTTTCCTTATATAAGGAGGCCCTCCGAATTTCAGGAGGCATTGAAAAAAAAGACGATATCCAACTACATAAAGCTTAAGAAAAAAACCGGATTGGAGGTAGATTTGGAAATCATCAAAGGAGAGGATAAGCCGATAGGCAGGAGTATATACGATTATGCCATTCGCAAAGGCGCAGATCTGATTGTCTTGGGAAATAAGGGAAAATCGGATGATGATACCCTGCTGATTGGCTCGGTGGCGGAGCAGCTTATCGCTTCGGACAAGCACCTGCCTGTACTGATTGTGAAATAGAAACTGGAATGGATAATACGATGCAGTTACAAAAATTTCGGAAAGACAAAAAAAAAATTAACAGCACTAAACAAAACTGATATCAACAGACGACTCCGGGCAATTGAGATGAATATTAAATTGACGTAGTAAACTCATTTTTTAAACGGAGAAAGCCTAACTGAAGCATCTTTCAATATTCACCTGACGACTTTAACGTACTGTTTCTTTTTAAAGTAACCCGACTTCAAGCGCATAAATCTTTTTTCTAGGAAAAAACTGTCTGTAAGGAAATATCCGTTGAAGTACTGTCTAACAAGGACCCGTTTTCGCACTTTAAAATCCGGTAGGGATACTTTTTTAGCAGGTCATAGTTATGAGTGGCCATAAGAATGGCCGTACCACGCTTGTTGATTTCTTGAAAAAGGCGAAAGATTCCATCAGAAACCTCAGGGTCTAAATTCCCCGTAGGTTCGTCTGCCAATAAAATAGATGGTTCATTTAGCAACGCTCGGGCAATAACGACGCGTTGCTGTTCACCTCCCGACAATTGATGGGGGAATTTCGTTGCCGCACCTCCCAAACCCACTCCCATGAGTACCTCAATCATACGGCTTTTCATCTTGGTTTTGTCCTTCCAGCCTGTAGCACGCAGGACAAAGTACAGGTTTTCCGCAACCGTGCGGTCGGGAAAAAGCTGAAAATCTTGGAAAACAATTCCGAGTTTTCTTCGCAAAAAGGGCACTTGCTTTGATTTTATGCCATTTAGACTGTAGCCTGCAATTTCACCTTCCCCCATAATCAGAGGGAGATCGGCATAGAGGGTTTTGAGGAGGGAACTTTTGCCACTTCCGGTGCGGCCAATTAAAAAAACAAATTCACCTTTAGCTATCGTAAAATTAAGCTCTTTTAAAATTGTATTGATGCCTTGGAACACGCAGGCATTACTCATTTTCACGACAGGTCCATCTGTAAATACCATAATCAAAGGGATAATTTTTGAAGTTTGCCAAAAGGTAGCTCTTTGATGAGCGATTCCAATTCCTGTTCTTTGCCCTCCAGCCCGAATTTTTCAATATTTTTCATGGGTCTGTCTGCTCTAAAGTAGGCAACCAAAACGAAATTCTCATCCCTGATTTGAATATAGTCGGGTATTTTTGCTTTTCCTTTTACTTTAATGATATACATGCAAGTTGCATTAGTTAGGTACAAGACAAATAACGATACTCAGAAAATAAAAATGCACATTTTTGGTCAAAAAGTCTAAGAAAAACAAAAAAAGGGTAAAAACGCATGGTCTTTACCCTTTCTAATGAAGTTCCATTTCTTATTTGTTGCCTTTGGCATGATCGGCCAAAAACTGTGCAAGCCCCTTGTCAGTCAATGGATGAGAAAGGAGTCCTGTTATTACATTAAGTGGACAGGTTACTACATCCGCACCGATTTCAGCACATTTGATAAGGTGCATGTAGTGACGGACTGATGCGGCTAATATCTCTGTTTCAAAGCCATAATTGCCATAGATAAGAACTATTTGTTCGATTAGGTCCAAGCCGTCAAAGCAAATATCATCCAGTCTTCCTACAAAGGGGGACAGGTAGCTTGCGCCTGCTTTAGCGGCCAAAATCGCCTGACCTGCCGAAAATACCAACGTACAGTTGGTGCGAATACCTTCACTGGAAAAATACTTAATCGCTTTGACACCATCTTTGATCATTGGAATCTTAACCACGATTTTGTCGTCGATCTTCGCCAAGGCTTTGCCTTCCTTAACCATACCATCAAAATCAGTAGATATTACCTCAGCACTCACGTTTCCGTCTACGATATCGCAAATATTTTTATAATGTGCTAAAATATTTTCGGATCCAGTAATACCTTCTTTTGCCATCAGAGAAGGATTGGTAGTCACTCCATCCAATACACCGAGATCGTAAGCTTCTTTTATTTCATTAAGGTTGGCTGTATCAATAAAGAATTTCATAATTTTTTTGGGGTTATATAGATGATCAAAATCTCACTAGGGTTCATGGCACGATATGCGATAGAAGAAGAAAAAAATAAGCGGCATCGCACCGCTACGACTGTCTACCCTTGCTTCCTTCCGGACCTGGGGGAGTTGACAGGAGCTGGTCGTGCCGCTCGATACAAAGGTACATATTTTGTCAACGGTAACAAGTTATAAGTGGGAGATTTCAAATTAAAATATTTAAAAATCTCATTTTCAACACAAAAAAAATGGCAGCATTCTTGTGATGCTCAATGTAAATCCATTTAAGAATTAAAACCACGGTTGAAAATTGGTTGCGTCTAGTAAATTGGTTAAGGCAAATCTAATTTTAAGGAAATCATTAAAAATTAATTGTATGAAATTCAAAAGTCTATTTCTAGTGTTGGGGTTGTTGTTTATCCTTGAGGCGTGTACTATTTTTCGACCCCGGATCCCCTATCAGATGGGCATGTCAGAAAGTAAATTTCTCCGCCAAAACCGGAAAGCTGTAATCAGTCAGCTGGATAATGGAAGGAAAGTTTATCGGTTAATTACCGACGAAAGGTTTTACATGTTGGCCACCTTTGAGGATGGAGTATTGACGAATCTGGAGGAAAGGGAAATTACCCCCCTGTGGCAGCAGCAGCGAATGATGGATTCGAATAACCCCAATTGACCCGGGAGTTATATAAACACAAAAGAAATGTGATAAATCTCCTAAATAAAAAGAAGAATAATTTTTGTTAATTGAAAGCCATGCATATCTTTGTTTTATATTATGAAAAACAGCTCTAACGTACAAAACTGGTGGTGGTCTTTTAGCTTCTTTTAAGGGGAGTTCAGCTATCCATACCCTTTTGTTAAATTTATATTTAAGGCTTGCTGGACTCCAGTAAGCCTTTTTACTTTTAATCAGCTATTGTCCATGGAAAATTTCAAGATTAATACCCGATACAAAAAACTCCTTGCTGACACATTGACGCCCGTCAGTGTATATCTGCAGATCCGCGACAGGTACGCAAATCCTATTTTGCTGGAAAGTTCAGATTATCACGGTCATGACAACAGCTATTCATATATATGCTGCGACCCAATTGCTACTTTTTCACTGGCCAACGGAACAATAAACCAAACCCTTCCTGATGGGAGTTCATTTTCACATACACTGGAAAAAGGGGAAAAACTGGTTGATTACCTACAGAAATTTTCCGCGAGGTTTGAGTCGGAGAACATGAATTTTAAATTTATAACATCCGGCCTCTTTGGTTATATACAATATGATGGAGTCGCTTATTTTGAGGATATTACACTGACCAATACCGAGGTGTCTTCGGTTCCTCAAATGTATTATGCCGTCTACCGTAACATGATCGTGGTAGACCATTTTAAAAATGAACTGTATATTCTTGAGCATTACCTCGAAGGTGAGAATTTTGAGTCGGGAATTGACCGGATTGAAATGGTCCTCAATAATAAAAATCTGCCCAGCTATAGCTTCAAATTGGACGGAAAAGAAACATCCAACTACACTGATGTGGAGTTTTTGGATATCCTGAGCAAAGGCAGGGAGCATTGCTTTAAAGGTGACGTCTTTCAGATTGTCCTTTCCAGGGCTTTTTCCACTGGATTCAAAGGGGATGAATTTAATGTCTACAGAGCCCTGCGTTCAATTAATCCCTCCCCATACCTTTTTTACTTTGACTATGGGTCATACAAGGTCTTTGGAAGCTCCCCGGAAGCTCAAATTGTAATCAAAGAAAACCAGGCAACCATTTATCCCATTGCGGGAACATTTAAGCGAACCGGAAATGACAAGGCAGATGCTGAATTGGCAGTGAAGTTATATGATGATCCGAAGGAAAACTCGGAACATGTAATGCTGGTAGACTTGGCTCGAAATGATTTGAGTAGATCCTCTGAAAAAGTAAATGTAGAGGTATTCAAAGAGATACAATATTACTCGCATGTCATTCACTTGGTTTCCAAGGTTACCGGGAAACTCCCCGAAGGCACAAACCCGTTACAGTTGGTAGCAGATACCTTTCCCGCAGGTACCCTATCTGGGGCACCAAAGTACAGGGCAATGCAGCTTATTGATTCGCTTGAGAACACTTCACGCAGGTTTTATGGAGGTGCCATCGGCTTTTTGGGTTTCAACGGAGACTTTAACCATGCCATTCTGATTCGCTCCTTTTTGTCGGAAAACAATCAACTCCGCTTTCAGGCAGGAGCAGGGGTCGTTGCCAAGTCGTCTATTGAATCGGAATTACAGGAAGTAAGCAACAAACTGGAAGCACTACGTGTAGCGTTGAAAAGTGCGGAGCAAATTTGACTTTTTAAAGGCTATCTAAGTTTCCACCAAGATAAAAAATATAACGCAGATGAAAATATTAGTACTGGATAATTATGATTCTTTTACCTATAACTTGGTTTATATTATCCGGGATTTAGGGTATGGTGCGCAAATGGACATTTTTAGAAACGATAAGATCTCTATTGATTCGGTCGGAAAATATGATAAAATTTTACTCTCTCCAGGACCCGGAGTTCCGGAAGACGCCGGTATTATGCCGGAGCTTTTAAAGCGGTATTCTCCCACTAAGAATATTTTGGGGGTGTGCTTGGGGCATCAGGCGATCGGAGAAGCTTTTGGTTCAGGTCTCATAAATTTAACTGAAGTTGTTCACGGGGTGGCCTCTAAGGTAAAGATTCAACCGGATCCCCTTTTCGAAGGCATCCCTGAGACCTTTACTGTTGGGAGATACCACAGTTGGGTAATTGATGAATCTACACTGCCGGAATCTTTGGAGGTCATTGCCAAGACACCGGACGGGCAAATTATGGCCATTCGGCATACGTCCTTTAACGTGAAAGGGGTACAATTCCATCCCGAAAGCATCCTTACCGAACATGGAATACGCATGATGCAAAACTGGCTAGAGGGATGAACGATTACCTTCAGTTACCATTGAAATAAGAAATTTCAATCACTTGTAAATCTCCAATCATAGAATTGAAGTTGATCTACAAATAATATGAAATCGAGCATGACGAGAACGTCACACAGTGGTATGAATATCATGGCGAGATTCTATCTGACCGCTGAAAAACAATTATAAACAGATAAAATGAAAGATATTTTAAACCTCCTAATTGAGTACAAGACTTTAACTCAGCAACAGGCTAAGGAAGCCCTGAAAAAAATAGCTGCCGGGGAATTTAACCAAAGCCAGATGGCTGCCTTTCTAACCGTTTTTTTGATGCGTAGTGTGCGGGTTGAGGAATTGATGGGGTTCCGGGACGGACTATTGGAACTTTGCATTCCAGTAGATATTCCCGAATATGATGCCATAGATCTTTGTGGTACCGGTGGGGATGGAAAGGATACGTTTAACATATCCACATTGGCATCCTTTATTGTCGCTGGAGCGGGACAGCATGTCGCCAAACATGGAAATGTTGGCGTTTCATCCATCTGTGGATCATCAAACCTGTTGGCCCATTTTGGATATGAGTTTACAAATGATATCGGAAAGTTGAAAAGGAGCTTGGACCAGGCGAGAATCTGTTTTCTACATGCGCCGCTGTTTCATCCGGCAATGAAAAACATAGGACCAATCAGAAAGGATCTTGGGGTAAAAACCTTTTTCAATATGTTGGGGCCAATGGTGAACCCCAGCTTCCCCAAAAAGCAACTAGTGGGCGTATTCAGTTTGGAGTTGGCTAGAATGTACGGATATTTGTATCAAAATAACAACATGCGGTTCAGCATCATTCATGCATTGGATGGTTATGATGAAATTTCGCTGACGGGAAAATTCAAAATAATATCCAACCTTGGAGAGCGAATCCTTTCCCCGGGGGATATATCCTTGCCAGTTCTTCATCCACATGAAATAATGGGTGGAAAAACCATTGAAGAAAACGCAAAAATATTTGAAAAAGTACTTAAAGGGGAAGGATCTAATGCACAGGAATCGGTAGTCATTGCCAATGCCGCCGCGGCTTTGGAGACTTCTTATCCCAATTGGAGTTTTGACCAGGCAAGGGATGCGGCTGTCGAGTCTCTAAAAAGTGGACAGGCGCTCCACGTCTTTAAAAAATTAATTGATCCCAAAACATTGGTGCCAGTAAGTTAACTCACATGAATATTTTAGATAAAATTATTGAGCGGAAAAAGCAGGAGGTAGCGGAGAGGAAATCACTTGCTCCTGAAAAACTTCTTCAAAAAAGCATCTTTTTTGACGGTCAGCCTGTTTCTATGAAGAAATATCTTCTCAACCCGGAGAAAACGGGCATTATTGCCGAATTTAAAAGAAAATCTCCTTCCAAAGGTTGGATAAACCCAACTGCCTCCGTAGAAAAAACAACGATCGGGTATATGCAGGCCGGTGCTTCTGCGCTATCTGTATTGACGGATACGGATTTCTTTGGCGGTAGTACCGAAGATCTGATGACCGCCCGTAAATATAATTTCTGTCCCATTCTTAGGAAGGATTTTGTCATCGATGAATATCAGATTTTGGAAGCCAAATCGATGGGGGCAGATTGCGTCTTATTGATTGCGGCGGTGTTGGAACCCAATCGGTTGGAGTCATTGGCTAAATTTGCGAAAGGTTTGGGGATGGAAGTGCTTATGGAGGTTCACGATAGGGAAGAGCTGGATCGTTCATTAAATCCCTATTTGGACGTGGTGGGAGTAAACAACCGAAATCTCAAGACATTTGAGGTAAGTTTGGAGACTTCGCTTAGCTTGGTGGATTCCATTCCTGACGAGTTCGTTAAGATTTCAGAAAGCGGTATTTCCGAGCCGGAAACGTTGGTCCAATTGAGGTCAGCGGGTTACCAGGGATTCTTGATTGGGGAGAACTTTATGAAGAGTATCCGGCCCTATCAGGCAGCTTATAACTTTATGAATGAATATAGGAAGTTGCTTTCCGGACACATTTCAAAGCTGGCTATATGATAATTAAGGTTTGTGGCATGCGGGAGGAGGAAAATGTGAAAAAGCTGATATCAGACGCAGCGCCGGACCTTATGGGGTTAATCTTTTATCCGCCTTCTTCAAGGTTTGTGGAGCGGGAAAGTATACAGCCTGAATTCTATAAGGAGATTTCTCAACGAAAAGTAGGAGTTTTCGTCAACGAATCAATAAAGGAAATTGAGAGCAAAATCCAGCTTTATGGATTGTCATATGTACAACTTCACGGAGATGAATCTCCGGAGTTTATTGCGGCATTAAAGAATCAAAACTCCGCTTTAATTATAAAAGTATTCCGGATCGGGCCTACTTGGGATTGGAAACAGGTCAACCCGTATGTGGGAGTGGCGGATTGGTTTTTATTTGATACGCAAACCCCGGATTTCGGGGGGTCGGGCAAGACCTTTGACTGGGGTATATTGGAGGAATATCCCTACCACGTACCATTTCTCCTTAGTGGAGGCCTGGATGAAACGCATATTGATGCCATTAACTCCCTTGTTAAAAGGATTCCCTACTGTGTGGGCGTGGATATTAACTCCAGGTTTGAAATTAGTCCTGGTCTAAAAGACATTGCCAGAGTTAAAACATTTATAGAAAAAGTAAGATTAGATTAAAAGACTGCGTATTTCAGTCAGAAAAAACAATAGGATATGATCAGAATAGATGAAAATGGGTTTTACGGCAAGTTCGGGGGAGCATTTATCCCTGAGATGCTATATCCAAATATAGAGGAACTCCGGGAGAATTACCTTCCCATTATAAATTCCGAGGAGTTTCAGGTAGAATTCCGACACTTGTTAAAAGATTACGTAGGAAGACCCACCCCTTTATTTTTAGCTGAAAGGCTGTCTGAAAAATACAAGGCAAAAATATATCTAAAGCGGGAGGATTTGTGTCATACGGGCGCCCACAAGGTAAACAACACCGTAGGTCAGATAATTTTGGCTAAAAAGCTAGGGAAAAAGCGGATTATCGCCGAAACCGGCGCCGGACAACACGGAGTGGCGACAGCTACAGTATGTGCATTGATGGGGATGGACTGTACGGTGTACATGGGTGCCGTCGATATGGAGCGGCAAAAGCCGAATGTAGAGCGAATGCGGATATTGGGAGCAAAAGTCGTGCCCGCCACTTCCGGCAGCCAAACGCTCAAGGATGCCACAAACGAAGCCATGCGGCAATGGATCAACAATCCCGTTGACACACATTATATCATAGGTTCCGTAGTAGGTCCGCATCCTTATCCCGAGATGGTGGCTAAATTTCAATCTGTAATAAGTGAAGAAATTAAAGCTCAATTGCTGGAGAAGGAGGGCAGGGAAAACCCGGACTTGGTGATTGCGTGTGTAGGTGGTGGAAGTAATGCCGCAGGAGCCTTTTATCATTATTATAACGAACCATCAGTTCGACTTGTCGCCGTGGAGGCTGCCGGATTAGGCATCTATTCGGGCAAATCCGCGGCTACTACCAGTCTGGGTAAGCTCGGGATTCTCCATGGAAGCCGAACCTTGCTTATGCAGACGGAGGATGGACAAGTTGTAGAGCCACATTCAATTTCAGCGGGATTGGATTATCCGGGAATCGGTCCGGTACATGCCCATCTGTTTGATACAGGTAGGGGAGAGTTTGTTTCAGTGGAAGACGAAGATGCTATGGTTGCGGGCATTGAGTTAAGCCGGTTGGAAGGGATTATCCCTGCCATAGAGTCCGCGCACGCCTTTTCGGCTTTAAATCAGATATCATATAAACCATCTGACATTATCGTGATCAACCTATCAGGGAGAGGGGACAAAGACTTGGAAACATATATCAAATGGGGGAATTACTAAACGTAGCTGCAATGAATAGAATTGACGAACTTTTCAAAAGGAAATCTGAAAATATACTTTCCATTTACTTTACAGCCGGATTTCCTTCCTTGGATGACACGCTGCCTATCATGAAAGCTATAGAAGCAGCAGGCGCGGACATCATAGAAGTAGGCGTACCTTATTCAGATCCGATTGCGGACGGGCCAACTATACAGGAAAGCAACTTGGTTGCTTTGAATAATGGCATGAGTCTGCGCAAACTCTTTGAACAGCTTGCGGATATGCGGAAAGAGGTGAATTTGCCTGTTATTCTTATGGGGTACTTAAACCCGGTAGTCCAGTTTGGTGTCGAGAAGTTTTGTCAGAAATGCCAGGAAGTGGGGGTAGACGGATTGATCTTACCTGATTTGCCGATGAGCCAATATCTTACCGAATACAAAGAGGTCTTTGACAGGTATAATCTTCGCAATACCTTTTTGATTTCACCCCAGACCAGTGAGAAAAGAATTCGTGAAATCGACAGTCATACTGATGGATTTATCTATATGGTTTCCTCGGCTAGTATCACAGGGGCAAAGGCAGCGCTAAGTGCGGAACAGCTTGCCTATTTTGAACGGGTACGATCCATGGGACTCAAAAACCCCAGACTGATCGGATTTGGGATTTCGGATAACTCAACTTTTAAAACAGCGGCGAGCTATTCCCATGGTGCCATTATAGGAAGCGCGTTCATCAACGTGTTAAAATCAGCAGAAAACCAGGAAAAAGCTGTTGTCGAATATATCCAAAGTGTAATTAACAATTGATAACATGATTATTCAGTTAAAAAAAGACCTCCATTCTTCTGACTTGGAGATTCTAATTGGGAAAATATCCGGCTTTGGTTATAAAATTACCCCAGTATCTACCCAGGTAGGAGATTACCTTATCGGAATAGGTTCTAAAAATATTGATATCCGGAAAATTGGCCATCTACGTGGAATCCAGGATATCCACATGGTTTCTGACGATTACAAGCTTGTATCCAAAAAATGGAAAGTAAGGCCTACTGTAATCGATTTGGGTGATGGTATTGCAATTCAGGACGGTGAAATGGCCATTATCGCAGGACCCTGTTCCATTGAATCCGAGGAACAGATTGTAAGCGTGATTACACATTTGAAGAAAAGCGGGATTTCTTTAATGAGAGGTGGTGTGTTCAAGCCTAGAAGCAGCCCCTATGCCTTTAGAGGGTTGGGCATGGAAGGGTTAAAATTGTGGCATAAATTGGCTAGGGAAGCAGGGATCAAAATCGTAACCGAGGTAATGCAGGTATCCCAAATTGAGGAAATGCATGATTATGTGGATGTTTTTCAAGTTGGGGCAAGAAATACCCAAAACTTCAACCTGCTGGACGAATTGGGAAAGGTTGACAAAGCAGTAATGATCAAACGGGGGATTTCGGGGACCATTGAGGAATTGTTGCAATCGGCGGAATATGTTTTTTCAGGCGGAAATGAAAAAATAATCCTTTGCGAACGGGGTATTCGGACCTACGAACGGGCCAGCAGAAATACGCTGGATCTAAATGCAATCCCCATACTAAAAGCCAAATCCCATTTGCCCGTGGTAGTTGATCCTTCCCATGGGATTGGAATCAGGGAATATGTACCCCAAATGGCTCTTTCGGGAGTTATGTCCGGAGCGGATGGCATCATCTATGAAACACATGAGAATCCGGATAAGGCCTACTCCGATGGGCAGCAAACTCTGAATTTCGAACAAAGTGCCCTATTGGCAGAACAGATACGGAAGACTTTTGCTCTACGTAAGACGTTTCCCCTATTGTAACTCCTTATTTTAATGACATTGATCACCGCCCACTGATTTTACTTTGTAAATTTGAAAGAATAACGCTACCTTGTTTTGGTGATTTTTTCGGGTAAATACCCTTAAAAATCTCCAAATCAATAGTTTGTTCTGATGAAAGATTCAAGAAGAGAATTTCTTAAAAAAGCGGCCTTTGCCACTGGAGGCATCAGCCTGTGGAATACCTTACCCGCCTCTATCCAAAAAGCGATGGCGATTGACCCGGCGGTTGGAAGCACCTTTTACGACGCAGAGCATGTTGTGATTCTCATGCAGGAAAACAGGTCATTCGACCATTGTTTTGGCAAGTTGAAAGGGGTTAGGGGTTTTAATGACCCCCGGGCCATCCGTTTACCGAACGAAAACCTGGTGTGGCTCCAAAGTGACAAAAAGGGAAACACATACGCACCCTTTCGCTTTAACATCAAAGACACCAAGGCTACCTGGATGAAAGATATCCCACACTCCTGGGAAAATCAGGTGGATGCCCGAAACGATGGCAAGTATGACGGATGGATTGAGGCCAAGCGCTCCGGCAGGAAAGAATTTGCCCATGTGCCCATGACAATGGGGTTTTATGAGCGGGAAGATATTCCGTTCTATTATGCCTTGGCTGATGCATTTACTGTCTGTGACCAGCATTTTTGTTCTGCGCTCACAGGCACAACAACCAATAGAAATTATCATTGGACGGGTAAAACCCACGGGGAACCCGGGGATAAACCCAAAGTACGAAATTCTGATATTGGCTACTCCAAGGAGGTAAATTGGAAAACTTTTCCGGAACGATTGGAGGAACATGGAGTTACATGGAAAGTGTATCAAAATGAAGTCAGTCTTAAGACAGAACTCGAGGGGGAGGATGAATCACTTCTGTCTAATTTCACGGACAATAACCTGGAATGGTTCAGCCAATTTCGCGTACGTCACACACCTGGACACTATAGTTACTTACAAAAAAGAAAACAAGAGATTCCCGCTGAGATCGAAGTGCTGGAAACAGACCTAACAGCTGCCACTCAAGATAAAAAGGAAGAGTTGCAAAAAACGCTGGAATCAAAAAAAGAAGAACTGCAATGGGTACTCGAATCCTTAAAAACTTGGACACCGGATTCATTCGCAAAACTTTCAGACCTAGAAAAATCCCTGCATAATAGGGCTTTTACCGTAAATACGGGTGATCCTGATTATCATAAGACTGAAGAACTTCAGTATAATGAAGACGGAGAGGACAGAAGTACCAAAATTCCCAAAGGTGATATTTTCCATCAGTTTCGGGAAGATGTGACTTCTGGGAACTTACCCACTGTTTCTTGGCTGGTAGCACCGCAGAAGTTTTCAGACCATCCAAGTGCCCCTTGGTATGGAGCGTGGTATGTATCGGAAGCGCTGGATATTTTAACGAAAGATCCGGAGGTGTGGAAAAAGACGGTTTTTATCCTCAACTATGACGAGAACGATGGGTACTTTGACCACATCCCTCCTTTTGTACCCCCGAAGCCGGGGGATCGTTCGAATGGAAAAATGTCAGATGGCCTGGATGCCACAGGTGAATATGTAACCCTTCAACAGGAGCTCGATACGCCGGGTATGAAGCCTGAGAATGCCCGTGAGAGCCCGGTGGGACTTGGATATCGGGTGCCGCTAGTAGTGGCCTCACCTTGGTCTAGGGGAGGATGGGTCAATTCCGAGGTTTGCGACATCACTTCAGTGATCAAATTGATGGAGAATTTTCTTGGTAAAAAAACCGGAAAATCAATTAAGGAAACGAATATCAGTACATGGAGGAGAACGATTTGTGGGGATTTAACCTCTGTATTCCGACCCTATGACGGTGAAAAAATCAGCTTACCAGATTTTGTTAACAGGGAGTCTCACATTAAAACCATCTATAATGCAAGCTTCAAAGATATTCCCGACAATTTCAAGGCACTAACCCGCACCGAAGTGGAACAGGTCAATACCAATCCAAATCTGTCGAACTGGATGCCAAAACAAGAACCGGGAACCAAACCCTCGAATGCGCTTGCATATCAACTGGAAGTGGACGGAAGCTTAGAAATAGAAACAGGACAGGTAGGTATAAGGTTTCATGCAAGTAGGGAGCTTTTTGGCAAAAAGGCTTTAGGGGCTCCTTTCCAAGTATATGCCCGGAATTACAGGAAACAAGATTCATTCGAGCCCGTTCAAGTCTGGAATTTTGCGGTTAAGTCGGGGGATGCATTCCAACATAACTGGGATATAAATGCTTTTTCTCAAAAAGCATATGACCTGGAAGTATATGGGCCAAACGGATTTTACCGGCGCATCAGCGGACAACAGGGCGATCCAAGACTTACTATCTCCGCTACTTATCAGCCTGACAATCGATTTGCAGGTACTGGAGCTGTAAAATTGCATATGCGCAATCAGGATTCCCAGTCAGTTGCGATAGGGGTTAAGGACAATGCTTACCAGGACGGTGAGACCCAATTTACGCTTGCACCAAAAGCTGAGAAAACCCTTTTAATACGTACCGAAAGGAATTTTGGGTGGTACGATTTTTCAGTTTTCCTGAAAGGGAACGAATCATTCGAAAGAAGATTTGCGGGAAGGACAGAATTTGGAATACACAGCAGAACGGATCCATTTATGGGGAGAGAACTTCCGTCTTTTATCGGATAGAATTTGCCCAATATTCCATAATTTAATAGTGTCATACGTTATTGAAAAGTAAGACCACAGGAATCATTCCTGTGGTTTTCTTTATTTTTATCCTTGGTTTATTTAAAACCAAACCAAATATCTCTATCTTTAATTTTTTAATTTCCCCCTTACAGGTCATCGTTTGAGCGTGAATTTGATCATTGACTTGGGTGTAGGTTAATAAAAGAAAAGCAAGCGTAATAAGAGATAGCGAAAAATAAAAATAATGGACACGTTGGTATGGTAAGGTTTATAAGCTGTGATTGGGGTACTTCTTCTTTTCGGCTTAGGCTAATTGACACGGCGGATCTTCAGGTTATATGTGAAGAGAAAAATCAACGTGGCATTTCGGTCGTATACAGGCAGTTTTTAGAGTTAAAGGAAAAGTCGCCTTCCATTCGGGAATCTTTTTATAAACAAGTCATTTCGGAAGGTGTGGAGGCATTGGAAAAATCCTGCATGGAGGATTTATCCGGGCTTATAATTATTTGTTCGGGTATGGTAACGTCCAGCATAGGATTACGTGAAGTTCCTTTCACTCCTTTGCCCTTTGATGTTTCGGGCAAAAATTTAGGAATGGATTTCATCGGTGCTTCTGAGCAGTTTGGACATCCTCTTTTACTTCTTTCAGGGCTTCGTAGTGATACCGACGTGATGCGGGGTGAAGAGTCGGAATTGGTAGGTGTTATTCAACTGCTGGATGATTTCTCCGGGGAAGGTTTATTTATTTTACCCGGTACCCATTCTAAGCATGTGCGTGTGACTGGCTACCAAGTGTCTGATTTTACCACATTTATGACGGGTGAGTTTTTTGATTTGCTTTGCCAGCAAAGTATATTGAAAGACAGTATCAGTAGTGTTGACACCTTTGATTCCACTCGTTCTGGGGAGTCGTTTAGAAGTGGAGTGAAGGCAGGTCTCTCAAGCTCATTGCTGTCACAGGCGTTTTTGGTTCGGACAAGAGTGCTCTTCGGTAAGGCGATCAAGACTGAGAACTACCACTACCTAAGCGGGCTGCTGATAGGAAATGAATTAAAGGAACTTGCTAACTTTGGGAATTTCCCGATTTATTTGTGCTGTACTTCTCATCTGGAAGCTCAATATAGACTGGCTCTTGAAACGTTGGGAATAGATGCGACGATTATTCCTGCCGCTACCATGGATCAGGCTGTGGTTCGGGGTCAATTTAAAATTTACAATCAAAACCTAAATCATGAACGGAGCATTTTCTTGGGAAGCTTTTGATAAAGCCCCATTAGTTGCTATTTTAAGAAACCTACCAGCAAGTAGTTTACTATCCATTGCGAAATGTATGGTCACTTCGGGGATTTCCACCATGGAAATCACCATCAATACTCCCGGAGCGCTTGAATCAATCCAGTCACTTCGGGAAAACTATGGGGATAAATTGAACATAGGGGCAGGGACTGTCTGCAATCTGAGCGACATGCATGGGGCATTGGATGCGGGGGCGCAATTTATCGTAATGCCCGTCTGTGATGAAGATGTCATCAACTATTGTGTTATTCATAAAATACCCGTATTCCCGGGAGCTTATACACCCACTGAAATATTTAAAGCTTGGCAATTGGGTGCTACCATGGTTAAGGTCTTTCCCGCCAGTGATTTGGGTCCATCCTACATAAAGGATGTCTTGGCACCTTTAGATGGGATCAAACTGATGCCCACCGGAGGAGTTACTTTGGAAAACCTAGGTACTTTTTTCGAGGCCGGTGCCAAAGCTGTTGGAATAGGAGGGGGGATTGTTCCTAAGAAGCTCATAGAAACAGAAGACTGGAAAGGCCTTGAAAAACTTATGTCCAACTTTATCCGGGCTTATAACAAAAGTACGCTCTAAATCAATATTAACAGACAATAACAAATTAATTTTTAAATCACCTTTCGACCCAAAAAATTATCCAGCGGATGGATCAAACCATATACCTACTAATAATAACCTCTCTTTCAATATTGCTTTTATTGGTGCTTGTGATGAAATTAAAGGTTCATGCCTTTATCTCTTTATTGCTCGCCAGCACCTTTGTGGGTTTGGCTTCCGGCATGCCTTTTTTGGAGCTTATTGCAAATTTGCAAAAAGGGATGGGCGATATCCTGGGATTTATTACAATAGTCGTTGGATTAGGGGCC
The DNA here is from genome assembly GCA_035460985.1 of Lunatimonas sp. GTDB lineage: Bacteria > Bacteroidota > Bacteroidia > Cytophagales > Cyclobacteriaceae > Lunatibacter. The sequence continues at coordinate 10,396 of DATHWC010000167.1, read as the reverse complement.
ATTTTGGGCAAATTATTGGAAGTTTCAGGCGGGGCGGAAACTCTAGCCCACTTTATTATAAAGGGGTTTGGGGAAAAACGCACTACTTGGGCACTCATGTTGACGGGGTTTATTGTTTCCATCCCAGTTTTTCTTGATGTGGGGTTTATTATCTTGATCCCGCTTATCTATGCCCTTACAAAAAAATCAGGCCTTTCACTTTTACACTATGCCATTCCCCTACTGGCTGGTATGGCAGTGACCCATGCATTTATTCCTCCTACCCCGGGACCCGTAGCCGTCGCTGAGATCCTAAATGCCAATCTTGGATGGATGATAATCTTTGGAGTAGTGGTCGGATTACCCTGTTCCATTATCGCCGGACCCGTGTTCGGTAATTATATATCGAAAAGGATATTTGTTCCTGTCCCCCAGCATATTGAGTTTGCCGCTAGCGAGGATACTCCCAAGAAAAGTGATTTTATGATGATTGCCTTTGTCATAACCTTGCCTTTGGTGTTGATTTTATTATCCACTACCAGTGGCATGTTGGTGGGTATGGACTATTTTGATGCAGATAATTTCACTGTCAACCTGCTGCAGTTTATAGGTCACCCATTTATGGCGCTGACCATCGCTACCCTGATTGCCTCTTACTTTTTAGGGTTTAAAAAGGGCTTCAAGGCCAAGCAACTCCTGGAATTCTCCGACAAAGCGCTTGCTCCTGCGGGTTTGATAATCGTTATTACGGGCGCTGGGGGTATGTTTAAGCAAATTTTGGTAGAAAGTGGAGCGGGTGAGGCCCTGGCACAGGTATTTATAGATTATAATGTTGCCCCCATTGTCATGGCGTACGTGATAGCCGTTGTAATCCGGGTTATACAGGGCTCGGCGACGGTAGCCATGGTAACCGCGGCGGGTATGATATCTCCAGTCTTGATGGGAATGGAGTACTCAGAACCCATGAAAGCCTTGATAGGTATTTCGATCGCCTCCGGATCCTGCATACTTTCCCACGTCAACGACAGCGGGTTTTGGCTGGTAAAAAAATACCTGGATATCTCCGAGAAACAGACCCTCCAAACCTGGACGGTTATGGAGACGATCATCTCCGTTAGTGGGTTTGCAATTGTCATGTTATTGTCTTTATTTATTGCGTAATCGAAAACAATCATACCCTAATCATATAGCCTATGAAACTTTACAGAACACAACAAGGAATTGTCGTTGAGCAAGCAGCTCAATTTTATTTAATTAAGGATCACTCTTGGGATTCATTCCTCAATGACGATCACCTGATCGAAAAAATTAACGGACTTATCCCACTTCTGGATCCATCAGAAGGAGCAAGAGAAGCAATAATAGAAGGCCTGCTGCCTCCTGTGGAGAATCAGGAGATCTGGGCGAGTGGAGTCACCTATTTTCGAAGTAAACTGGGAAGACAGGAAGAAAGCAAAGACAGCGGAGGAGCGACTTTTTATGAACTGGTATATCATGCTGACCGCCCGGAATTATTTATGAAAGCAACAGGGCCAAGGGCGGTTGGCCATGGGGGCTTGGTGCGTATCAGAAAGGACTCCACTTGGGATGTTCCAGAGCCGGAACTTACCCTAGTCATTTCATCCACGGGTAAAATCATCGGCTACACGATAGGCAATGATATGAGTTCCCGAAGTATAGAAGGGGAAAATCCACTTTATCTCCCCCAGGCTAAAATCTATGACGGAAGTACTGCTGTGGGGCCTTGCATTTTGGTAACAGATAAGCCTCTGTCTCCGGATACCCAAATTAGTCTAACCATCAAACGAGCTGCCCAGGTAGTTTTTGAGGACACCATTCCCATTTCACAAATAAAGCGCAAGTTTGAGGAGTTGGTGGATTACCTGTATGCGGAATACACCTTTCCTCATGGATCCCTTTTGATGACAGGAACAGGGATAGTGCCTGACAGTAGCTTTACTTTAGCGTCAGGTGATGAGATTAGTATTTCCATCACCGGAATCGGCACGTTGAGAAATACTGTAGCTTAGGCTGATTAAAAACGGATAGGAAAACTGGGGCTTAGACAGCTCAAGTTTTTCCGATTCGTTACTCTTTAACAAAATTATTTTGTGTGAATTTTTTAATCTTTGGCAAGTTCATTCATTGGGGCATTCCCGGCACTATTTTTAAGGGAAAGTTTTCGTATTTATTCGATTAACTATCAACCTATTTAATTTTTTTCTTTAAAGATACTCCACAGACAGGAACCGAATGAACGTTCGATTGGTTGGGTTAACATGGAAGAAATTTCTGAAAAGAAAAAAGCAATTCTTGAAGCTACCTTGGAATTAGTAGGGGAATACGGTTTTCATGGAACGCCCATGAGCTTAATAGCAAAAGAATCCGGTGTGGCTGCAGGTACAATTTATCATTATTTTTCCGGAAAGGAAGAGTTGTTAAACGAACTCTATCTATACATTAAGCAGAAACTGATTCACTACGTGGATTCGAAAATTCAGGATGAACTCAGCTATAAAGAGAAATTTATGCGACTTTGGATTGACCTGCATGAATTTTATTCAACCCATCCCAGTATCCTTTTCTTTTTTGAACAATATGTGAATTCTCCTTACAACAAAGAAAGAAGTCCCCATCATTTTCAGGGCAAATTCTTTCACTTTCTCCAATCAGGGATAGAGGAAGGTCAATTAAAACCGGTTAAGCCGGAGATTCTTCTAGCCATATTTATAGGAAGTGTAATGGCAAGTTCAAAAATAAGAGTTTTTGGAAGTATTTCTTTTTCCGATGAAGATTTGAGCCAAGCGGTAGAAATGCTGTGGAATACGATTTCACTTGGCGAAAATTAGAAATGCCTTAATAAAAACAAAAACCAATCCTTTATATAATTAGAAATAGTATTGCATACTAACATAGTCCATGAAATTAACTTATACGTTTGTCATTTCCCTGTTTTTTTTGGCCTCCTGTTCGACAGACAAGCCCGTAGGCATTCAGCAAAGGCCACTAACTTACCCTGTATTGGAAGTTCCACTGAAGACCATTTCTGGGTATAATTCTTACCCGGCCAGTATAGAAGGGACAATCAATAGTGCTGTACGGGCAAAGGTACCAGGCTATATTTTGGAAGTTTTGGTAGATGAAGGCCAGGCGGTGCGGAAAAATCAGGTACTCTTTCGACTGGAAACCCAGTCGCTTAATGAAGATGCAGGTGCCGCAAGCGCAAACGTCAATGCCGCAGAGGTTGAGGTGAATAAGTTAACTCCGCTGGTAGAAAAGGGAATTATCAGCAATGTGCAGCTAGAAACGGCCAAGGCAAGATTGTCCCAAGCGCAGGCAGCCTACAATGGTATAGTAGCCAATATCAACTACGCCACTATAAGAAGTCCTGTAGACGGAAATGTGGGGGCTATACCATTCAGGGAAGGTGCCTTGGTAAGTCCAAGTGACCCAGTTCCTTTGACCACAGTATCAAAAGTGGAGAAGGTATTTGCTTTCTTTTCCCTCAATGAACGGGAATACCTAAACATCCTAGAATCTACCGAGGGGTCTACGCTGGAAGAAAAAATCAGCCATATGCCTAAAGTTTCTTTGGAGTTGGTAAATGGGAGGGAATACGATTACACCGGAGAAATAGTTACGATTACTGGTCAGGTCAATCCAAGTACAGGGACAGTTAGTTTTCGGGCAACATTTCCAAATCCGGATAGAATTCTATCGACGGGGAACAGTGGCCGGGTGCGTGTTCCCAAAGTGTTTGAGGATGTAGCTGTGGTACCGGAGGTTTCCACATTTGAACAGCAGGGTAAAACATACGTTTTTAAGGTTAATTCAGACAGCACGGTGGTATCCACGCCTATTGAAATCCAAGACAGAATAGACCAACTGGTTGTGATTTCATCCGGATTGGAGTCTGGAGATCGGGTTGTGTATGAAGGGGTTGGAAAGCTTCAAAATCAGAATGCCATTATTCCTGAACCAATAGCTTTTGACAGCATTGCCCAATCATTAAAGGTCGTTTTCAAATAAGAAATGTCATGTTAAAAGACTTTATAGATAGGCCTGTCTTATCGACAGTGGTTTCAGTGTTGATTTTGATATTGGGTGTGTTGGGATTAAGGAATCTTCCTGTCACCCAATACCCAGATATCGCCCCACCTACGGTTCAAATCATGGCCAACTATCCCGGAGCAAATGCCGAGACAGTGCTCGAAAGTGTCATTATTCCGATAGAAGAACAGGTTAATGGTGTGGAGGATATGGATTATATTACCTCTACGGCAAGTAATAACGGGTCAGCTCAGATTCAAGTTTTCTTCAAGCAGGGTGTCGACCCGGATATTGCTGCTGTGAATGTTCAGAATAGGGTATCTAGGGCAACCCCTTTATTACCCCGTGAGGTGGCCCAAGCCGGGGTCATTACCCAAAAGCAACAAACCAGTTCACTGATGTTTTTTACTTTGCTTTCCGATAATTCGGAATATGACGCAACGTTTATTCAAAATTACCTCAACATCAACGTCATACCTGAGTTGAAGCGCATTGAGGGAGTGGGTGACGTAAACGTTTTTGGCTCAAAAAACTATGCCATGCGAATATGGTTGACTCCGGAAAAACTGGCTGCATATGACCTTATGCCGTCAGACGTAACGGCAGCCATCAATGAGCAGAGTTTGGAGGCAGCGGCCGGTTCATTGGGTCAAAATAATGCCGAGGCGTTTGAGTACGTCATCAAGTATGGTGGACGCTTCAAGACAGAAGATCAATACAAGAACATTGTCATTAAAGCTTTGGGTAACGGACAGTTTCTGACCTTAGGGGATGTTGCGGAGATAGAAATGGATGCGGAGGGATATACAGTTATGTCCTTTACAAACGGAAAGCCCGGGGTAAGTATGGCCGTGTACCAAACTCCCGGATCCAATGCACAGGAGATTATCAATAATGTAAAAGCGTCCCTGATTGACATGGAGACGCGGTTTCCACCGGGCTTGTCTATTTTTATCAATTTTGACACAAACGATTTCCTAAATGCTTCTATAAATAAAGTAGCCGTCACGTTGGCAGAGGCTTTTCTTCTTGTCTTTCTAGTAGTATTCATCTTTTTGCAGGATTTCAAGTCAACCCTAATACCGGCGATTGCGGTTCCTGTATCCATTGTGGGTACGTTTTTCTTCCTGAATTTATTTGGATATTCGGTAAACTTATTGACATTATTTGCATTGGTATTGGCTATAGGTATTGTCGTCGACGACGCAATTGTAGTAGTAGAAGCGGTGCATGCCAAACTGGAAGAGGGTGCTAAAAGCGCGCGGAAAGCGACTCATAAAGCCATGGAAGAAATCACCGGTGCCATTATCTCCGTAACATTGGTTATGGGTGCGGTATTTATACCGGTGACCTTTATTACCGGTCCTACAGGTGTATTTTACGAGCAGTTTGGAGTTACACTAATAGTAGCAATTGGTATTTCTGCTGTTAACGCATTGACACTGAGTCCGGCATTGTGCGCTATTTTATTGAAGCCTCACAAAGATGAACATGGAAAGAAACGCAGTTTTCTTCAGCGTTTTTTTGATGCCTTCAATATTGGTTTTGAGATTACGACTAGGAAGTATATAAAATCCCTCGGGTTTCTGTACAAGCATAAATGGATTACGGTCGTAATTTTACTTGGTTCAGTAGGCGCAATTGTATGGGCATCTGCCAACACGCCAACGGGATTTGTGCCGGACGAAGACCGGGGGATGATTTTTATCAATGTGGAATTGCCCCCAGGAGCATCTTTGGACAGAACCGTTTCCGTAACGGATGAGCTATATGCCAAAATAAGTGAAATACCTGGCGTAATGGGAGGATCTATGGTAAATGGGTTCAGTTTGATATCAGGGGCGGGGAGTAACTTTGCGCTGGGCTTTATCCGGTTGGATAACTGGGATGATCGGAAAGAGGACTCCAAATCATCTACAGCCATTACTGCCAAAATGTTCCAGATTGCACAGGATATTCCCGGTGCCAACATGCTGTTCTTTGCGCCACCCAGTATTCCGGGATTTGGAGTGTCTTCGGGTTTCGAGCTGAAATTCCTTGACAGATCTAGCGGTAACTTCACTGATTTGGATCAAAATTCAAAGGAGTTTATGCGGACTTTGATGAGCAGACCGGAAATTCTATATGCCCAAAGTGCCTTTAGTACTGGCTATCCCCAGTACAAATTGGACTTGAATGTTCCGAAGGCAAAGGAAGCAGGGGTGGCAATCAGCGATGTGTTGGGAACTTTACAAGGTTACATAGGAAGTATTTATGCTGCGGATTTCTCAAGGTTTGGCAAGCAATATCGAGTGTATGTCCAAGCCCTGCCGGAGGATAGGTCGTCTACCGATGATTTAAGTTCTTTGTTCGTAAGAAATGCAGCCGGAGAAATGGCCCCAATTACGGAATTTATTCATTTGGAGCGTGTATTTGGACCGCAGGCTGTTACCAGATTTAATCTTTTCAATTCTGTATCCGTAAACGGCGCCGCAGCACCCGGATATTCCTCCGGAGACGCCATTAAGGCTGTACAGGAGGTGAGCGCAACTTCATTGCCGAATAATTATTCTGTTGATTACTCGGGACTTACCCGGGAGGAAATCAGCGCAAGCAGCCAAACATTATTTATCATAATGCTAAGTGTTTTGTTTGTCTATTTTATTCTAGCCGCGCAATATGAAAGTTACCTCATTCCATTTGCGGTTTTGTTGTCCCTTCCGATTGGAGTGATGGGAGCATATTTGACCACGAAATTTGCCGGGCTTCAAGCAAATATTTATTTTCAGATAGCCCTGGTAATGCTCTTGGGATTGCTCGCAAAAAACGCGATTCTTATCGTGGAATTTGCTATGCAGCGTAGAAAGGCAGGGCTGTCCATCGTTGATTCAGCATTTGAAGGCGCCAAAGTAAGGTTGCGTCCTATATTGATGACATCATTCGCCTTTATTGTTGGCCTGCTTCCCCTAGCTTTTTCAGGCGGAATTGGCGCAGCTGGAAACCGATCTATCGGGATGGGAGCGGTTGGGGGACTTTTGGTAGGAACCATAATCGGTGTTTTTGTCATTCCCATTTTATATATTTTCTTTCAGTGGCTACAGGAAAAGATCGTCACTAGGCAGGAAGAGGAAGAAGAGGAGGAGATATATGTATAATTTTAGTAATTCATTAATGAACACACCTTCATTGACAAAATTGGTATATATACCTGTACTCATGGTCGCGATGTCTTCCTGTTTTACAGCCAAAACATATGATCGGCCACAAGTAGTGGAAGAGGCCAATTTCCGAACCGACAACCTATCCGAAGATAGCCTGAATATTGCTGAGCTTTCATGGAGAGAACTTTTCCTCGATGAGAAATTGGCGGATCTGATCGAATTGGGGCTGCAAAACAACTTGGATGTAAGGGTTGCATTGCAGCAAATTTTAGCTGCTGAATCGTATTTTAAGCAGGGTAAAGCTGGAAATATTCCCCTGCTTTCTATTAATCCACAGGTGACACATCAGGAACTTTCCCGAAATAGCCAGTTCGGAGCCTTCTTTGACGGAGGAATCACACAGTATGAGATTTCCGCAAACCTTTCTTGGGAAGCGGACATTTGGGGTAAAATAAGAAGTACCCGTAGGGCGTTCGAGGCCGGCTATTTACAATCCGTCGCAGCCCATCAAGCTATCAAAACTGAATTGATTTCTAGAATTGCCACACACTATTTTCAGCTAATGGCATTGGATGAACAGCTGAAACTTACCAAGGAAACCATAGCGAACAGAGAAATTGCTTTAGAGACAACCCAAGCACTTAAGGAATCAGGTATTGTGACAGAGGTCGCAGTGAAACAAACAGAGGCACAGTTGCACACTGCGAGAGTCTTGATGATTGATCTTGAATTGGAAATCAAATTACTGGAAAATACAGTGGCAATTCTTTTAGGTGATGAACCTAGAGCTATTGAGCGAGCAAGTTTCTACGAGCAGGAAATCAATCCCGAGTTGGGAATAGGGTTTCCTCTTCAGTTGTTGAGAAACCGGCCTGATGTGATTGCCGCGGAGTTTGGACTGGTGAATGCCTTTGAGCTTACCAATGTTGCGAGGAGCAGCTTTTACCCCAGTCTTACCATTTCGGCAACCTCCGGGTTACAAAGTTTGCAGTTTGATCGGTTGTTCAGTCTCAATTCCGTTTTTGCAAGCTTCATTGGGGGACTGACCCAACCCATTCTTAATGGAAGGAGAATTCAAACAGCCTATGAAGTATCCCTCACCCAGCAGGAACAGGCGTATCTGGAATTTAGACGGACAATTTTATCCGCCACCAAAGAAGTGTCAGATGCCCTTTATACATTTGAAGCTTCCGAAAGACGGATTATAGCTAAAAATTTGGAATTCCAAGCCTATGATATCTCTATCGAATATTCGGAGGAATTATTGGACAATGGGATAGGGAATTTTTTGGAAGTTCTGACGGCAAGAGAAAATGCGCTAAATTCGGAATTGGGACTTATCAATGCGCGATTAATTCAATACGGAGCGATAGTAGAGCTGTATAGGGCTCTGGGAGGAGGCTGGCAATAGTTGTGATCTTTGCCAGCAATATCAATAAAATATTTTTTTAGTTGATGATGAATGTGATCTCCCGGCTAGAAGTGGCCGGGAGATCTTTTTTTAGCATGGAAGCTTAACTGACAACTTGCTTGCCCAAATATACATGCATCATCTCGGACAATAACTCATATGATCTTAGCCTGTCTTTTTGATTGTAGATATTGGTAGTAACCATCAGCTCATCAACTCCCGATTTCTCCAAGAATTTTTCCAATTGTCTTTTTACAGTGGCTGGGCTACCAATAAATGTATAAGCCATCATTTGTTGAATTGCTGCCGCCTCTTCCCGGGACCAAACGCGATCCATGGATGTAACGGGTTTTTTCAGCGGGTAGGATCTGCCTCGTATAATTCCCAGTGCCATCTGATAAAAGGAAGTTGCCATAAAATGCGCGTCCTCGTCTGAATCCGCTAAAATTATGTTTACACATGAAATGAAATAGGGAGAAGATAACTGCTCCGAAGCAACGAAGTTCTTCCTGTAGTAGTCAGCGGCCTGTAAGAAATAAGTTGGTGCGAAATGGCTTGCAAATACATAGGGTAACCCTTTTTCGGCAGCCAATACCGCACTGCTCATGCTGGATCCCAATAGGTACATGGGTACATTCAAACCTTCCGCCGGAAAGGCACGTACGGGAGCATCAAAATTATCATCCGAAAAAAAACGTTTTAGGTCTTCCAAGTCCTGCGGAAACTCTTGTACGCTTTCCATCCTTCCCCTTCGAAGAACGGCTGCGGTACGCTGGTCAGTTCCCGGCGCACGTCCCAATCCAAGATCTATTCGACCGGGATAGAGGGTTTCCAAAAAACCGATTTGTTCGGCAACCATCAGTGGGCTGTGATTGGGAAGCATGATTCCACCGGATCCTATACGGATGGTATTGGTCCCTTGGGCAAGATAGCCCATTAGCAGGGTAGGAGCGGAGCTTCCCACATAAGCCATGTTGTGGTGTTCGGCTACCCAAAAACGGCTATAGCCCCATTTTTCAGCATGTTGGGCAAGTTCCAAGCTTCTCTTATAGGCATCAAGAGCATCGTGATCTTCTTTAATTATCGCTAAATCGAGGATAGAATAGGGTATAGGCATAGTATATTATTCAAGAATGTCTTGGAGGTAAAACCGGAGGAAAGGTAAATTCGTTCCTGAAAAATATTTCATGTCATTGCGATAAATCTTCGCTGCATGGCAAACCAATCATCCTGCTCAATAAAATCTGTTTTAATGAGTTCTACTGTTTTAAATACATTTTAAATTGTATTATAGTAAGTTGAGAGATTTTTCCTTATAAGTTCCGGCAAAACCCAGTTATAATAATAGGTTATAACAAAATTAAATTTTATTAATTAAAAATTTACTTTTGAAGAATATCTTCGATTTTTTTACCAAATGTTACAATTTGATTTAATGTTCAGTCTAACCATCTATATGTCAATTAAATATATGGAAATGGAATGCTACTGAAAACTCTCATGTAAATTAATGATTTTGGTCATGTTTTAGGGACGTTATCCTACCTAAATTTGATTCATAATTTGATACGAGAGATAAAATCGGTCTTTGGTCAGGTTAAAATGTATATGTTTCACCTAATCCGACATAAATATTATGCAATTTTTAAGACACATATTTCTTATAGCCCTGACTATGGGAATCGTCCTCTCAGGGTTTTCACAGGAAGAATTCCGAATAGAAGGTAAGCGTAATTTGAAGGTTTCAGGAACTTCAACACTGATCGACTGGGAGATGATTTCCGAGCAGGCAAGAGGATATGCAAATCTAACAGAA
>DATHWC010000166.1:0-21877 GCA_035460985.1 Lunatimonas sp. | reverse complement strand
CGATTTGGTCTTCGGTTTCCAATTTACCAAGGTTGGCATAGGTCATGTGCTTGAAATCCCTTCCCCGGCCCCCTGTACCGCGATTGTCCACGCAGGCCACAATATATCCTTCGGCGGCAAGGTGCTGATGCCAGAAGTCCCTAATACCTCCCCAACTATTGCGGACATTTTGTGAACCCGGTCCTCCATACACATACATCATCAGGGGATAGTTTTTGTTGGGATCAAAATCCGCAGGCTTGATGAGATAGCCGTTCAGTTCCTGACCATCCACTGTTTGGAAGGTAAAGAATTCCTTTGAGCCAAGTTCGAATGCTCCAATACGCTCAACGAGCTCATCATTAGATTCCAATACTTTGATTTTTTTGCCTTTTGCATCATAGAGACTTACCGACAGAGGCCGGTTTGCTGTGGAATGAGAATTTATATAGTACTTAAAGTCTGGACTCATATTGGTGCTGTGGGTGCCTGACTCCGGGGTTAATAATTTCTTTCCTTTTCCATTGAGATTGATCACATATAAGTGTCGCTCAAGTGGGGATATTTCGGTAGATTCAAAATAAATTTGTTTGTTCTTTTCGTCTACCCCCACCAGTGTACTTACTTCCCAATCACCAGAGGTAAGTTGCCGAATGAGCTTACCGTCCATGTCATAGTGGTAGATATGCTTGAAACCATCCTTCTCAGAAGTCGTGACAAAGCTTTTATTGTCGCTGAGGTATTGAAGGTTGTCGTTGTAATCCAAGTCCACATAAGTAGCTGCTTCCTCATTTAATATCAATGTACTTTTTCCGCTGGAGACATCAGCGTGCAACAGATCCATCTGATTTTGAAGCCGATTTAGTCGGATAAAGGCCAGTTTTTCAGCATCACCTGTCCAATAGATTCGAGGCAAATAAATGTCTTGATCATTATCAGCATCTATTTTTACATTGTTGGAAGATTCCAGGTGATAAACATGAATCCCCACCTTGGAATTATCTTCTCCAGCTTTGGGATACTTGAAAAAATGATCTTTGGGATAAAGTGGACCCCAAAGCTGCATGTTGAATACGGGCACTTCTGATTCATCAAAGCGAATAAAGGCAATTTTTTTACCATCAGGGGACCAAGCAAAAGCCTGCGCCATGGAAAACTCCTCTTCATACACCCAATCGGCGGCACCGTTGATGATGGCATTTTCCTTTCCGTCTGTCGTCACTTGCGTAATTTCTCCGTTTAGGAGATCTTTGTAAAACAGGTCATTATCCTTAACGAAGGCAACCTTAGTATTGTCTGGAGAAAGCGTGGCATAGGATACCTTTTCCTCACCCAATATGGGCTGAACATCCGATGTATTCAGGTCAACGATATGGTAGATAGCTTTGGAGGACCGGCGGTAGATTCGTTCCACCTTGGAAGAAAGGAGAGCAAACCGCTCATCCGCACTCAAAGAATAATTGGTAAAATCTACCCCAATTTTTTCCCCGTCAACCAAAACCTCTTCTTCCTCACCACTTGCCAAGTTGATTTTTACGATTTTGGAAGCATTTTCCCGACTTAATGAACTGTAAAAGTTTCCGTCTTTCATCCAGTTGATACCATAGACTGATTTTTGGCTGAAGGTGGATGATTTGAAAACATCCTCCAAATTCACCTTTTTCTTTTGCTGCCCTTGGGCTGACAGAAAAGTCACCATTATCAGTAGAAAAAAGATGCAGTTTACTTTACTCATCATAGACTGTTTAATTTTTTGTTGCCAAAGATAAATAAATCGCTTTGACCAAAAAATATTTTATGCGGTCTACATATTTCTTTTCCCCAATACTTCGGAATTCCTCAGGATTGAAGCCAAGAAGTAAGTTGACATGGGAGAAAGCGTATTCGTTCAATTCAATTGAAACTGATTGACCTCACAAATTATATTTTTAAGGTCAAGAGGTTGAATTTTAATCTGATTCCGCTGATTTTTTAAACGAAAATGATGTAATTCGTACCTTAATCCGTGTAAATGAAGAAGAAAATAGCTTTAGTCACCGGTGGCTTTACCGGAGAGTCGGTAGTGTCTCTGAAAAGTGCTTCCGTGGTAGAGAAGCACCTTGATACAGTTCGTTACGATGTATTTAAACTTTTTATCTATCCTGGTGATTGGTATTATTTGGATCGATTTGGGGAGAAAATCCCTGTTGACTTGAATGATTTTTCCATTCGGATCAACGATGAAGTTATCCGGTTTGACGGAGTCTTCAATATAATACATGGCTCGCCTGGGGAAGACGGAAAGCTCGCCGGTTACCTGGACATGCTGGACATCCCCTACACCACCTGTGATGCGCTTACTTCGTCCATCACCATGAACAAGGGCTATACGAAGGCCATTGTGCGTGATATCGAAGATCTGCATGTTGCAAAGTCGGTGCAATTGTTCAAAGGGGACAAAACAAATACTAAGCGAGTTGTACAGGAATTGAAGATGCCTCTTTTTGTTAAGCCCAACAATGGAGGTAGTAGCATTGGAATGAGCAAGGTGAAGTCGGAGCTTGAGGTGGAAGAAGCTCTTGAAAAGGCTTTTGAAGAGGATTCGCAGGTATTGGTCGAGGAGTTTATTACAGGCCGGGAATTTTCCATAGGTATGTATAAGTTGGATGGAGAAATCCGTGTTTTACCTTCGACGGAAATAATCAGTTCAAAAGAATTTTTTGACTTTGAAGCCAAATATACTCCGGGGGTATCTGAGGAGATCACACCGGGGCGTATGGAGGAGAGGGAAGTTGTTCGGGTAAATAAAATCGCCGCGGCAGTATATCAAAAATTGAACTGCAAGGGTGCCGTGCGCATGGACTATTTTCTGGAAAAGGATTCGGGTAACTTTTACTTTATTGAGCTAAATACAGTGCCTGGACAGACAGGTACTAGTCTGATATCCCAGCAGGTAAGGGCAATTGGGTTGGATGTACAGGATTTCTATACCGAATTGATCGAAGAAATGTGGTCGGATTGGAACTGATTGAAAGAGAAGAGGCAGGGTTTTGACCTGCCTCTATTGGTTGTTTATAGTCCGAAAGTTTTCTTTAATTTGTCTACATAGTCCAACTTTTCCCATGTAAAAAGTTCCACATTCAGCGTGATGGATGCATTGTCCGGGGAATAGAACGTTTTTGTGACTACCTCATTTTCTCTTCCCATATGGCCATATGCGGCAGTTTCCTCATAGATGGGAAACCGTAGTTTGAGACGTTGTTCGATTGCGTAAGGACGCATGTCAAACATATTATCGATAATTACCGCAATTTCGGAATCGGTCATATCAACTTTGGATGTACCGTAAGTATTTACGTAGATTCCCATTGGCTTTGCAACGCCAATGGCGTAAGAAACCTGAACTAAAACTTCGTCAGCCACCCCTGCTGCCACCAGATTTTTTGCAATATGTCGGGTAGCATAGGCCGCAGATCGGTCCACTTTTGAGGGATCCTTTCCGGAGAAAGCACCGCCTCCGTGCGCTCCTTTTCCTCCATAGGTATCAACGATAATCTTTCGCCCAGTCAGGCCGGTATCTCCATGAGGACCGCCTATTACAAACTTTCCAGTAGGGTTAATATGATAAATTATGTCGGAATTAAATAATGCTTGAATATGTTTGGGAAGCTGTGCCTTTACCCTCGGGATCAACACATGCAAAACATCCTGTTTTATCTTTTCAAGCATGGTCGATTCATCGGCAAAATCGTCATGTTGGGTGGAAATCACGATGGTATGGATTTTTTCCGGTACATTGGAATCGCTATAACCTATGGTGACTTGGGCCTTGGCGTCCGGACGCAAATAGGGCATATCCTTTTCCTCGCGGCGCAATACGGCAAGTTCCCTCAACAGCCGATGCGACAAGTCAAGTGCCAAAGGAATGTAATTTTCCGTTTCATTGGTCGCATAGCCAAACATCATTCCTTGGTCACCTGCACCCTGCTCTTCGGGATGTTCACGTTCTACTCCCTGGTTTATATCTTTTGATTGTTCGTGGATGGCTGACAGTACTCCACAGGAGCTTCCGTCAAACATATACTCACTCTTTGTGTAGCCGATTCGATTGATTACATCCCTAGCAATTTTCTGTACATCCAAATAAGTGCTAGATTTGACCTCCCCCGCCAAAATTACCTGTCCGGTAGTTACCAGTGTCTCGCAGGCAACTTTAGAACTGGGGTCAAAAGCCAAAAAATGATCTATAATTGCATCTGAGACTTGATCTGATATTTTATCAGGATGTCCCTCGGATACAGATTCCGAGGTAAATAAATAGGACATAAATGGTGTATTTAAATGAAGCCGTAAATTTACATTTAAAGACTTAATTTAAAAAACAATATTCTTTTAAAAGCCAGACTACACGTAGGGGTTTCGTCTCCAGAAATTAAAGAGGAATAAATTCTTGTTTTATTTTTTGAAGACCTCAGGTATGTAAAAGGCAACTCCAAAGACTAAAAACATTAAACCCGCAAAAAACTGAACAAACATCTGTACAAAGCCGAGATTGTTCAGATGTACCGGGAAAAAGATGGTGGAGAAAAAGTAAAAGATGAAACTCTCTCCGTATGAAAACAAAATGAACGTAGCTATCCAAAAATAGGGCAGGGAAAGAAGATTGGTGTTTTTGAACCTATTCTGACGGAAGATGTCCTTGAAGAAAATCAGAGAAAACAAAAGGATGATGCTATTGCCGAACATTTGGGTATAACTTTGAATGCCGGTTTCTAAGGGTTGAATCCAAATACTGTTGATGAAGCCGGCAACTAAGAATATTGCAACGGAAAGAATAATCTTATTTTGAATAGCGCAAGAAAAAGGGAGAAAGTAAATAAGGGTAAGCATCAAAGCTATTCTCAGGTAAACAAATAAAACATTGTAAAGTAGAAAACTCTCTGAAATGCTAGCCATTGCTGACTGCCATATAATTTCAGACGCAACTGTAGTCAACAACACTGCGAATACTACTTGGTGAATAAGTGTATATTCTTGTTTTGATTTTTTGACGCTGAAATAAGAGGCAGATAGAATTAGCCCCAAAAAAAGACAAAAATGAAAGATGCTCCAATGCATAGGTAAGTTTATCATATCGCTATGCAAGTTACCTCGCCAAAGCTTCTTACAAAATACCCTAATCAGGGTATTTTTTGGCATCAAAACCTTAGAAATATAGGAATAAGTATGTTTTTTTATCAAAAAATGAAATAGGCCGATCCCTATGGATCGGCCTATTAATATAATCTTCAGAATGACCTGAGAGTTAAGCTGGCTTTTTTACCGGTTCGCTGGCTTCACGATCTATTTCTCTTTTCATCAAATCAACTACAATAGGAGTAGCGATGTAGATAGAGGAGTATGTACCGACCAGCACACCAATCAAGAGGGCGAATGAAAATCCTCTAAGTACCTCACCACCGAAAATCAATAAAACCAACACAACAATCAATGTTGTCAAAGACGTGATGAGAGTTCTTCCCAGAGTTTGGTTGATGGCGTCATTAAACAGACCTACCAACCTGTTGGTGCCTTTGTTGGTAATGTTTTCCCGAATTCGGTCAAAGACAATTACCGTATCATTGATCGAGTATCCGATGACGGTCAGAACTGCCGCAATAAATACTTGATCAATTTCGAAATTGGCACCAAACGCACTGGCAATGGCAAATGCAGCCACCACAAACAAGGTGTCATGAATCAACGCAATGATAGACGCCAAAGAAAACTGCCACTTTCGGAATCTTAGTAAAATATACAGAAAGATAGCCACCAGCGCAAAGAACATGGCCTCCATGGAAGAGTTTTTGATATCATCCGCAACCGTTGCACCGACTTTGTTGGAGCCAGTGATAGCATAGTCATTCGAGGAGAGCTTGGTAGCGTCAGTGATGAAATTAAATCCGGTGACTGTTGCGATGCCTTCCCTCACCCGGGTTTCCACTTCCCTGTTTGCCTCGTCGGAATCATCGTTGATTAAGTAGGAGGTGGTTACTTTGAGGATGTTGTTTCCTCCATAGGTTTTTACTTCCACCGCACCGTCAAACTCACTATCCAACCCAACTTTTAGGTCAGAAGCAGGGAATGCTTCGCTAAACTCGACGATATAGTATCGACCTCCGGTAAAATCTACACCGAATTTAAGCCCATTAATACCACCTACTATCAATCCCAATATGATAAAACCAGTTGAAATTAAATAGGCAACTTTCCTTTTACCTAGGAAATTGATATTTAGTCGGGTAAGGATGTTTTTCGCGAAGGGAGTAGTAAAAGATAACTTGCTTTGGTCTCCTTTTTTGCTCATCCAGTGAACGATTACCCTAGTGATGAATACAGAAGAGAAAAAGGAGGAAGCAATACCAATCATCAAAACAATAGCAAAACCTTTAACAGGTCCCTGACCCAACGCAAACAAAATGGCTCCCGTGAGGAAGGTGGTCACGTTCGAATCCAAGATGGCACTAAAAGCCTTATCATACCCTGAACTGATGGCTTGGAGCATGCCAGCACCATTTCGAAGTTCTTCCTTAATTCGTTCAAAAATCAGCACATTGGCATCAATAGACATCCCTATGGTCAGTACGATACCCGCGATACCGGGTAATGTCAAAGCGGTACCCAATTGGGCTAAGATGCCCAAGATAAAGAAGATGTTGAATAACAGCGCAGCAATGGCAACAAAGCCACCCTTTGCATAATAGGCCACCATGAACATGACAACCAACAAAAGCCCTGCGATCATCGAAGTGATGCCTTGTTTGGTGGCTTCTTTACCCAGGGTAGGCCCTACAATGGCCTCCTCCACAATCCGGGTAGGGGCAGGGAGAGCTCCTGATTTAAGGATATTGGCCAAATCTTTTGCCTCCTCAATGGTGAAGTTACCCGTTATTTCAGATTGCCCGGAGGGAATTTCCCCCTGAACAGAAGGAGCGGTATATACATAATCATCTAGTACTACGGCAATTCTTCTCCCGATATTTTCTCCGGTAAGTTTTCTCCATCTTCTGGCACCGTCTGCATTCATTTGCATGCTCACAGCGGGACGCGAAGATTGGTCAAAAGACTGCCGGGCATCAGTGATGACATCCCCTTCAAGTGGAGCCTGATCAGATCCTCTAGGGGCCTTGATGGCATGCAGTTCCAGTAATTCTAAATTGTCTGTCTTCTGAGGTTTTACTGACCAAAGTAAACGAATATCGCGGGGTAGAAGGGATTTTACATCATCTCTGTTGAGAATTCTGTTGATTGCCAACGTGTCTCGAATCTCATAAACCAACCCGTAATTCGCCTTCAATAATGAAAAGAGTGGAGACACTTCCAATCCCGAGGCGTCATCGGACGCGGCACCCTCGGCAAGTTGACGGGCCAGATCACTCTCCAGATCCGTAGTGTCAGAAGGTGTTGGCTCAGCTTCAGCGGTAGTTGGCTTTTGCGCCTGCGCCTCTGCTACTAACATGCTGTTTACGCTTTGTAAGGCATCGCCGAATTCGTTGATCTCGGCGACTTCCCAAAACTGCAGCTTAGCTACTCCTTGTAAAAGGTTTCTAACCCGCTCCTGATTATCCACTCCGGGAAGTTCAATTTGTATTCTACCAGATCCCTGAATTCGCTGAATGTTTGGCTGAGACGTTCCGAAGCGATCAATACGCGTACGAAGGATATTGAAAGACCGATCGATTGCATTTTCAATTTCCGTGTCAATAATTGCCAAAATTTCCGAGTCAGAGGTTTCCAGAGAAATTCTTCCGCGGTTTGCGGCGGTAGCGAAAACTGAATTGAGTTGACGGTTGCCTGATGTTTCACCCCAGGCTTGCGAAAACAGGTTGACAAATTTGTCATTGGTGGTCTTGGCTCGTTCTGTAGCCAATTCTATAGCTTGGTTGAAAGCAGGGTCTTTGCTATTTCCGGCAAGTCCGCGTACGATTTCCACCGGAGAAACTTCCAGAGTGACGTGCATCCCGCCTTGAAGGTCTAAGCCTAATCCTAATTCGGTTTCCTTCACTTCCTGATAGGTGAAGGGGAAGCCTAGAAATTTGTATACTGGCTCCCTCCATACGGAATCCAAGTATGATTGTCTTCTGGCAAAGTCTACATTGCCCGATTCATCCTCAGCATACTCGGTGGCTTTTTTCTGCACACCATTAGATACCAGGGTAAACGATAAATAGTACAGGCAAAGCACTGTTACCAATACCGTCAGAAATACGATTATGCCTTTGTTTTGCATGGGTATAATTTAGAAATAAATAGTTTGTTGATTAGAAATATGGATTGTATCCCCATAGGCGATTTATACCGACAGGGTGGGATTAATTCATTGGTGATAAACAATAAAAAGAAATCAGGGTGCGTTGGTCGAGACAATATGCTCAAAAAGTACCTCAAAGAATTGGTTGGAATATGCAATTAACCCGTTGTATTGGGATGTTGGTTTGCTCTCAGGGCTTACAACTTCAGAAATAAGGTGAAAAACCTGATCCAAAACAACCACAACAAAGGGAACAACGGCATCAACCGCGGTGTGGATGCAGGTGGTATTTTCCTCTGGTGTATCGTTTGATGATGTTTGCTGTTCGGTTTGAGTTTCCTCCGAACTGCTTTGAATAATGTACTCAGAACTGGATACCAAGACACAGAACAACAACACCATCAAAATGGTTATTCGCTCTTTAAAGACGTTCTTATGTGCCCTGTTACTTTCCATGGGATGCAAATATAGGGAATAATTGTAATTCTTGCAGAATTTCCAATATTTTTTTTTAGGTAGAGTGCTTCAATATCAAGTGTTTAGGTATTTCCTAAGATATTTTATGATTAAGAGAAATGTATAGACACTCATACCCGTAAATCCCTCAAACTAATAAATGAAAGGGGATTTCAGACTAGAACGTAAAGTCAATGAGCAGTATTTTCGAATACAGTTTAACTAAATTTGTTCTCTTTTGTCGATCAGGCCAACAGTCAGTCGGTTTAGCGCTTCCACCTTGTATTCAAAATCACCCTTAAGGGTTTCACGGTATTGATGGATATTTTCCACCATCTCATTTATATCCTCAGGAATAATTTCCTCCAAGAGTTGCCTGAGGCGTTTGGCCGTAGTTGGGGATTTTCCGTTGGTGCTGATGGCTATTTTAACATTTCCTTTGGTTACTATACCACCCAGATAAAAATCGCAATATTCGGGGGTATCGGCTACATTGACCAATATAGAACGGGCTTTTGCATCCCGATACACCAGCTTGTTTACTTCCTTAAAGTTGGTTGCTGCTATGACCATGTGCCTTCCTTCGAGGTATTTCTCATGGTAGACATCTTGGATTAGGGTAATAGTCGGGTTGTTTTCGGCGAGTTCCCTTATTTCGTTGGAAATTTCCTTTGAGACTACTGTTACCAACGCATGAGGACTTGATTTCAGTAAAAAGGTTAGTTTTTCCAATCCTACAAATCCCGCACCCACCAGCAAGGTGTTAAGTTGGGAGACTTTCAGGAATATGGGATATAGTTCGTTCATGTTTTCAGGTTTTTTTTCGCCGTCTAGGCATATTTTTTTGAAAGAGCCACTTCCCGGTATACATGCATTAATTTGGGGCTTTCTCTTACCACTTCGCCAATGATTATGATCGCTGGCGCCTGGATTTTTTGATTACGCACTTTTTCCTCAATATCTTCCATGGTTCCGGAAGCAATTTTTTCATCTTTTGTCGTACCGCTTTGAATCAGGGCTACAGGCATATGTCTTAGCCCCAGTTCTTTGTAGTGGTCGGCGATTTCAGCTAACTTTTTAGTCCCCATTAGAACGATCACCGTTGCGGTGGACTGAGCGGCGAGATAAAGATCCCTTGAAAGGTGGCCGGCAGAAGTGGTGCCGGTGATTACCCAGAAACTTTCGGATACGCCCCGTTTGGTCACGGGTATTCCGATGGAAGCGGGTACGGATACTGCGGAGGAAATCCCAGGAATAACCTCTGTTGCGATATCAAACTGCTGGATGTAGTCAACCTCTTCGGCACCTCGCCCAAAGACGAAGGGGTCTCCTCCTTTCAGGCGTACCACATGTCCATATTTTCTGGCATAAAACACGCAAAGCTCATTGGTGTCCTGTTGCGGGTTTAAGCTACTTCCGTTCCGTTTCCCTACATAGACCTTCAGAGCCTTAGCAGGGGCATGGTCTAGCAACACAGGGTCAATCAGAGCGTCATAAAGGACCACATCTGCCCTGTTCAGGGCCAATACACCCTTAAGCGTGATTAACTCCGGATCACCGGGTCCTGCCCCTACTAGGGTGACTTTCGGATAAATTTCATTGATCATGCCTGTAATTCTTTGGCGCGCAATTCACTGATAGATTCAAATATCCCTTCTGCATCCGTATAATAGCTGCGTGCGAAATTCTCAGAAGGCACATTAGTTTTTAGCTGGTACACGATGTCCGAGAACGAACCAGTCAACTCGAGTTTCCCACTTTGGATAAAATGCTCTTCAAATAGGGTAACTATACTTGCATAGCTGTTTGTATTTACCCCTTCTGAGGTTAATATGGCCTTGGCGGCGTTGATTATACCAGTATAGGTTTGATAGATAGCGTCAGCCCAGCGCCCTTCTTCCATACTTTCCTCTGCATTAGCTAACTTTTCCCTAGCTTCCAACAATAATGTTGATACCAAGTCTATCACCACGCCGGCACATTCACCCACGCCTATTGCTTTCACGTAGTTTTCCTCATTACCCCAATCGATAAAGTCGGTATCCACCACATCATCTGTACTGGAAAGCGGCTTAAGCAGCTCATAGAAATACATCTGTCCCTGACGCTGGTAGTATTCGTGGTAGGGTTCTTCGGGTTGGGCATGCTGCTCATAGTCATCTAGCAATACCCGAAGTGATTGAGGGCCTCTTTTGGAGGGTATTTTGATAACTTTATCGGAGAAAATTCCAACACCGTTGCCCAAAGTAGCTCCTCCCAGTAATACCTGCAGGGCGGGAAGCACGGATTTACCTACCTTGATGGACATGCCCTGATACCCAATGGAGGCCATGTTGTGCTGGCCGCAAGCATTCATACAACCGGATATTTTAATATTTAGGTCACTGTTTAAGAGGTATTTCGGGTATTCGTTAAAGATAACTTCCTCCAGGATTTCAGCGGCTCCGGTACTGCTGGCGATACCTAAATTACAGGTATCTGTTCCAGGGCAGGCGGTGATGTCACCTACGGTGTTATAACCATAATCCGCCAAGCCCAATTTTTTCAGCTCCTGATAGAAGAAGGGGATAAGTTCTTTCTTCACATCCCGAATGATAATATTTTGTCTTAGCGTGAAGCGTACTTCGTTATTCGCATAGGTTTTTATCAATTCAGCCAACTTGCGCGCTACATCCGTTCGGAAATCACCCAATTTCACTTTTATGCCCAAGGTCACAAACCCTTCTTGTTTTTGGGGAAATATGTTAGTTGTCTTCCACCTTTCATAGGAAAGATCTGAAGGCTCATCCATATCTACGGCCGGCGGGTTAGGCAAACTTTGCTTCCGCTCATAAGATTCGTGGTCTATGGGATAGGTTTGATGGGGAAGCGCCCCTTTTTCTTCTTCCACCATCGCCAAAAATTCCTCCAATCCCATGGAACTTATCAGGAATTTCATGCGGGCTTTCATCCTTTTAGCACGCTCTCCGAAACGGTCAAAGATTCGCAGAACGGCAACAGTGAAAGGTATCAGCTGATCTGTAGGTAAAAATTCATATACGGGGTCAGCATGCCTGGGTTGGGAACCAAGCCCTCCTCCTAACAAAACTTTAAAGCCACGGATTTGCGTACCGTTTTCTTCTTTGATTTTGGGGATGAATCCCAGATCATGCAAATAGGCCAAAGCCGTATCGTCATCACTGGATGAAAAGCTGATTTTGAATTTTCGTCCCATTTCTTGACAGATGGGATTTCTCAACATATATCTGAAGGTGGCATCCGCATAAGGAGTTACGTCAAAGGGCTCTTTGGGGTCCACTCCTGCCGTCTCTGAAGCGGTTACATTTCGAACCGTATTCCCGCAAGCTTCCCGAAGGGTGACATCGTCCTTTTCGAGCTCTGCCCAGAGTTCCGGCGTTCTATCCAGACTCACATAGTGAATTTGGATATCCTGCCGGGTAGTAATATGGAGTCTTCCTGTGGAATACTTGTCGGATACTGCTGAGATTCGGTGCAACTGTTCAGAGCTTACTTTGCCATAGGGCAATTTGATTCGAATCATTTGTACGCCGGGCTGACGCTGTCCGTACACTCCACGGGCAAGTCTCAAACTTCTGAATTTTTCCTCATCAATCTTACCTTCCCTGAACAGGGCGATTTTTTTCTCCAATTCAATGATATCTTTCTCTACTATGGGATTCTCTATTTCAGTTCTGAAGCTTTGCATGATATTCTGCTTTTAATCTCTATTATTTTTAATGTTTACCCTGACGGTTAGATTTGTTTCCGTGCGGCATCTATTTCGTAATGGTATTACTTTCATGTAAACCACACTCTTTATGGGACGATTCCCACCACCATCTACCTGCCCTGGGATCTTCCCCTGGTGCAATTGCCCTGGTGCAAGGGGCACATCCTATGCTGACAAATCCCTTGTCGTGAAGGGGATTATAGGGAATTTTATGTTCATTTATATAGTCCAGCATTTGATCCATACTCCAATCCAAAAGAGGATTGTATTTGAGGATTTGATTCGACGGATCCCATTCCAGTTTTTTCATCTGCTGGCGATTGGCACTCTGTTCGGCACGTAAACCTGTAATCCAGACTTTATTTCCTTTCAAAGCCCTCTTTAACGGCTCCACTTTGCGTATATAACAGCATGACTTTCTATTTTCCACGGATTCGTAGAAGCTGTTGATCCCTTTTTCCCTTACGAATTTTTCTACAGAAGCAGTATCTGGATAGTAAGTTTTGATGTCTACCCCATATTTCATAATGGTGCGGGCGAGGAGGTCATAGGTCTCATAAAACAACCTACCAGTATCCAAGGTGAAAATTTCCACGGGTAATCTATGCTTCGCAATAAGTTGTGTGATAACCTGATCCTCTTGACCCAGTGATGTGGAAAACACCACTTTTGATGGGAATAGCTCACTTAACGTATTTATGGCTTGTATGGAATCCATTTCTTGGATTCGTTCGCTCAATTTATCTATAGTGGAATGATCAATCATATGTAGCAGGTTCAATTTTCAGAGTTTGCAGCATTAGCGACATTTTTTAACAGCAAATTTCCGAACACTTGAGTTGATCTAAAAAGATAACTGCGGAAACTAATTACAAAAGTATACAAAACCTACAAAATATATAGACTTATTGGAAAATTTTTTTATTCTTCTTCCAAAATGTCCTGTAAGGTTCTCATTTCAAGAATTTTAAGTGTTTCATCGCGGACTTTGATCATTACTTTATTCAATCCGCATTGTTCTTGGCTTTCACACTCTTCACAGGGTTCGTAGTAGTTCAGGCTGACGCAGGGAAGAAGAGCGATGGGTCCGTCAAGTAATCGGATGACTTTGGACAATGGAATTTCATTTGGAGCTTTGATGAGGTAATAACCTCCTCCTTTGCCTTTTTTACTCCCTAAAAATCCTGCTTTTTTCAATTCAAGAAGGATATTTTCCAAAAATTTATGGGAGATACCGTATTTCTCTGAAATTTCTTGAATCAAAATGGCTCCTTGGTCCCTGTGCTTGCCGAGATAAGTCAGCGCATGGAAGGCATATTTGGTCTTTTTGGAAAGCATAGGATACAAAAATAGGATAATTTGGCAAAAAATAGCGGATTAAACGAAAAAAGCACCGAAGAAAGGATACATTCTCCGGTGCTTTTTAGATAAATCTGCGATCTGTTTAAATCAGTTCTACACTTCGTTTTACAAAGGCAGTGAGGTCTTTACCTGTCAATAATCCCTGTGATAACAAGGCAAGATCAAATGCCTGTTTTGCCAATTTACTCTGTTCTTCCTCATCTTCGGTTTTAAGGATTTTGTCAATTACCCCGTGGTTACCGTTGATGCCTACTTTATAATTATCCGGTAGCGATCCATAGAAGCTCATTCCTCCTCCTCCGGTTTGGGCCATGTCTTTCATGCGTCGCATAAATTCGTCCATAGTCACGGTAACAGGCAATTCTTCAGGACTGAGGGATTCCACCTCTACCGAATATGTTTTGCTGTTAATGGCTTTGTCAAAAATCTCCTTGATCTTGGTTGTCTGTTCTTCAGTCAACAGATTGGCATAACCGTCGTCTTTTTGGATCAGTTTTTCAGCTACGTCTGAATCTACCCGCTTTAGTGATGTTTTTTCCAATTTGCTCTCCAAATGTTGGATAAAATGGCTGTCAATTGGAGAATCCATCACCAACACATCATAGTCCTTCTTGTTTGCTGATTGGATGAATGCATCCTGCTTGCTTGTATTGGTAGCATAAAGGTAGACAGTTTGGTCATTTTTGTCCGTCTGTATGGCTTTCACTTTATCCCGATACTCGTCAAGAGTAAAGTAGGTTCCCTGCGTATTTTTCAATAAGGTAAAATCCTTTCCTTTTTCATAGAATTTGTCCTCACTGAGCATGCCATATTTGACAAACAGGCCGATGTCGTTCCACTTGTCTTCGTAGACTTTGCGGTCTTTTTTGAAAAGTTCAGACAGTTTGTCCGCTACTTTCTTTGTGATATAGCTGTTGATTTTTTTGACGTTGCTGTCAGCTTGCAAAAAGCTTCTCGAAACGTTAAGCGGGATGTCCGGAGAGTCAATCACCCCGTGAAGTAACATCAGAAACTCGGGCACGATATCCTTTACCTCATCTGTAATAAACACCTGTCGGCTAAACAGCTTAATCTTGTTCTTCTGAAGTTCAAATTCATTTTTGACTTTCGGAAAATATAAGACTCCAGTTAGGTTAAACGGATAGTCCACGTTCAGGTGGATCCAAAATAATGGGTCCTCGCTGAAGGGATAGAGGTCTTTATAAAATTTAAGGTAGTCCTCATCAGTAAGCTCACTGGGAGACTTTGTCCAAATAGGCGTGGAATCGTTGATGATGTTGTCAACCTCCACAGACTTCCACTTCTTCTTGCCTTCCTCGTCTTCGCCATCTTCCACGCTTTCAGTTTTGGTGCCGAATTGGATTGGAACCGGCAGGAACTTGGCGTATTTGTCTAGGATCTGTTGAAGCTTGAATTTATCCAAAAATTCCTCAGAATCGCTGTTTATATAAAGAATAACATCCGTTCCCCTACTGGTTCTGGTGCCCGGCGCGATTTCAAATTCCGTGCTGCCATCACAAATCCAACTCGCAGGTTCGGCTCCTTCCTGATAAGAGAGAGTCTGAATTTCCACCTTATCGGCCACCATAAAAGCGGAGTAAAATCCAAGTCCAAACTTACCGATGATCTCATTGGCATCCTTGGCCTCTTTGAATTTCTCCACAAATTCAGCAGCTCCCGAGAAAGCAATCTGATTGATGTATTTCTTAATCTCTTCAGCCGTCATGCCGAGCCCGCTGTCCGACACGGTGATGGTCTTTTTGTCTTTGTCAAAGTTAACCTTGACGGTGGTGTCCCCCAACTCTCCTGAATATTGACCCAATTGAGCCAAACGCTTTATTTTCTGCGTTGCATCGACAGAGTTAGAAACCAGTTCTCTTAGAAAAATCTCATTGTCTGAGTAGAGAAATTTTTTGATAATGGGGAAAATATTTTCGGTATGGATCGAAATGGTACCTTTTTCCTGCATGGCTTTATATAATTTTGATTAAAACAATTCGTAAATGAACTGAACCTAGGTAATCAAGACCTGTTCCAAAATCAAAAGGGTGTCAAATTGGCAGAATTTGCTATGGGGGGCATTATTTTTTGAAAATGTCTTTTTTAGCCACTTCCCAATCTCGAGTTTTCTTTTCGCCGCTTTCGATTAACTCCAAACGACGGTTTACCTCCTCTTCCTACCATTTTGGAAGGAGCTCTTCATCTTTTTTAACAGATACATAATCGAGCGTTTGGATAAACTCCATAAATGTCTTAAAACGCTCGTCCTGTATTTCTAATGTAATTTTCATGAAATCGAAATTTAATTTGATGTCTAATCCCTTAATTTATGCCTAAAAAGCCAAAAGGGAAAATAAATGGGAAAAGATTTTACCTATCAAAGATAGGTATTAGTTAATAATCCTAATAATCAAATATCACCACATTCGGATCCTTATCGGATGAAATACCAAAAAAGCGCTTGTTTTCCTCGTCTACTGCTAGGGAAAACAGGGCATGGTCAAGGGTATAGGTATTTACTAAATTCCCTGCATAATCGAACACAAAGATTTCACGGGACAACTCACCATCCTTAAAAAATAAATCAACGGACTTACCAAAATAAAGTGCATAAATAAATTCTTCTCCTGCCACTACAAACGTATAAAAATAAGGCCTGCTCAGATCGGTTAACTGCGCCATGGGGTAGCCAGCCGAATAGTCGACTTCAAAGTCAGGAATTGTGTGTTCAGGTCCACGAATAGAGGTTATTGTTCCACTGTTGTATAACCACCATACCACAAGGAATCTTCAAAAGGCTCTCTCCCTATAGGATGTTCACACTCTCCCGTATACCATGCACAACACACTCCTCCATATGGATTAGAGCCCGCAATCGCCTTCTCCAACGCGACTTCGTTTTCGGAAAACGGTGCTTCCCTACCGCAAACACCAAACCGCCAGCTGTCCACGACCATAAATGCAACTGCTCCCAGTGCTGCTATTCCTTTTTTTGAGTTTAAGTATAGCGCTGACTTAATGGCACTTAAATTGATAAAAATAAACTAAGAATCCAACTAAATTTTAAATAATACTGAATAGAATAACGAAATATCCTTTTTTTGGCTTATCCGATTGACTTGAGTTTGTGGACTAGCATTTACCCAAACTAAACCCTCACTGGCAAAAAGGCATTGCGTAATGGAAGGGCAGCTCGATATATGCTATCACCCGTTAAAGCTGATACGGCGGCTATAGCAAAAAAACTGCCTATCCGGATATAGTCAGGCATTCTTTATTAAATCGGCTTTCTTGAAATTTATTCTATGTCTAGGATCTCCCCAATAGGCTGCCCAGTAGCTCCATTAGGCAGTCGGGTATGTAACAGAATAGAAAGCGTAGGGGCAATGTCTGTCACCGTCGCATACCGGGAACTGGAACCAGGCTTTATATTCCACCCATAAAAAACAATTGGCACGTGCGTGTCATAGGTGTAGCCCGTTCCATGGGTAGTTCCCCTAGTTGAGTTGGTAAGCCATGCGGCATCCAAAATCAGCAGAACGTCCCCGGAAGCTTTGTGGTTATACCCCATTTGAAGTAGGTTTTTTCTTCCCAAGGTGTACTCATGGCGTCTCATGTCATTTGCGGTGTACGTTTCTTTGATCCCGTCAAATCGTAACAGAAACTCAGCGATATCATTCTGCATGGCGATAAGGTCCACCTCTTTTTCTGCTATTAGATTATGGTTGAGAAAAATTTGCTCATTGGAGAAATTCTCTATCCAATCTCCTTCCCCATATTTTTCATTGGTATATCCCCTGAGTTGAGTAAGGACAAAGCGGGTGTTCAGGCTGCCTGCCGGCACACGCTCATGCTGCATATAACGTACCACATCAGCTACGCCATGATCTGCGGAGAGGAACACTAGGTACTCACCTTCACCAATTTCATTATCCAAATGCTCAAAGAATGCAGCTAATTCCCGATCCAGCCTCAGATAAGTGTCTTCCAATTCTATAGAACTTGGTCCGAAAGCATGTCCTATATAATCGGTGGAGGAGAAACTAACCGCCAAAAAGTCGGTTTCGCCTCGTTTACCAAGCTGTTCCCCTGATAGTGCCGCATACGCCATATCCAGTGTTAAGGTATTGCCGAATGGCGTACCGCTGATCATGCCCAACCCTCCATTATTTTCCATCAGGTCTGGGAATATATATGGGAAGACGGGAGCTTCTTTACCTATTGGAGGTGATTCAAACTCATTGTCATCGTCCACACTTTGAATATAGGTGTCTATTGGGAATAGCGTTTCCCAAGTTTGGCTTAAATACTTTTTTGGGAGTTCCCGTTTGTTAAACGCAGTTACCCATTCGGGAAGCGTTTCACCATAATAGGTGGAATTCATAAATTCCCCGGTTTTTCCGTCATACCAGTAGGCATCTCCCAAATGTCCTGCTGGCAGAGCGGCACCCCGATCTTTAATGGCAATTCCTACAACCTTCGACCTTTTATTGGTGGCAAATTGGAGCTCATCGGTGATCGTTGTAGTAAGCATATTTCTAGGTGATATACGACCTGCTCCTTCACTTCCGCCTACCGCATTTACCGTACTGTCTTCGGCGCAATAAACCGTTCTGCCAAGTTTTCTCACATACCAGTCATTTCCGATAATACCGTGGGTTGCGGGAGTTGCTCCTGTATATACCGAAGCATGTCCAGGGCCAGTATAGGTAGGGATATAATTATAATGGCCGTTTTTCATCATGAATCCCTCATCCATCAGACGCTTAAAACCGCCTTCCACATATCGGTCATGGAATTTATAAAAATATTCCTGCCTCATCTGATCCACGACGAGGCCTACTACCAGTTTTGGACGTTCAAGCTGCTTTTCAGTTGCAGAAGATTGAGAAATACCCGCAAATGGCAGGCACATCAGGATTATGCTCCAATATAATTTCATAAAAATCGGATTTTAAGGCGGTTGGTGACAGACGGATTTATAGCGTAAATAAGAAATTAATCTTTGCTTTTTAAGTCTCCGCGTTTGATGGACTGTATAAACTGCGCCCAGGCAAACGGATTTAACAGCGGGAGCGGCCTTGGACCATAGCGGTCCATTCCCTGCATCATCTGCTGGTTGGTGAACTGTCTAAAATTCTCGTTCCCGGATGCAGGCATTTCTTCGGCCCACCTCAGAAGGAGTTGTGGGCTGAGGTTACCTCGGTTAAGAGGTCTTTCTTCTTCGATGTTAAGGGCCAAAACGGCATTCTTGAATTCTTCCTCAGTAGGATAGGGCATAACCTGTACCTCTGCCAGGGCAAATTCGTCCTCAACCATGGTAAGGATATAACTTAACTTGTCTTCCTGTATATTATCGGGAACTTTAATTGCTTGTCGCTTAAGGCCTATAAAGGAAAAAACCACACTGTCTCCGGCAATGACTGGCATGGAAAAGTATCCGAATCGGTTGCTGCTTGTGCCGCGACCTTTTCTGGGCACATAGATATTCACGCCGGGTATCGCAACTGTGCTGTCTGCATTTAAGATAATTCCGGACAACTGTACGATCTTCCTCTCCGGTGTGTCTTGGGCATGGGCAGATTTTATACCCGGTAGGCACAGGATCATCACTAGGATGAGAAATGGGGAGGTAATTTTTAAATTGGATACTTTCATCAATTAAACTAACGGCTATTTACAAAGCAGTGTTTCGTACCATTGTTTCAAATTAAAGTGACTAGTTACACTATTTTGAAATGATTTACGTACTTTGAGGATACTTTTAATTGTTAAAATTAATTAAATGCGGTTAAAAAACATAAGTTTAAGTTACGGAATGCGAGTTTTTAAAGCACTTTCGGAAGAACCTAGGGTCAGAATCCTGCATTTACTGATCCAAAATAAGGAATTGAGCATATCTGACTTGGAACATATTCTTGATTTTACCCAGACAAAAACCAGTAGGCACCTAAGTTATCTTAAGAATTCCGGTCTGGTAGGAAGTAAAAAAATCGATCAGTGGACTTTTTATTACCTTCTTGAAGAAACTTCTGAAATCATTCAGCAGATTTTGAAGTTTATACAAAAGGACAACCGCCTAATCAAAGATCAGGAGATCTATGAGATCCTGCATTCTAACCGGGAGTTAGCCAAAAATAAAATTCAGGATAATAAATACGGACAATGATCGTCAATGACAAAAATATATAAGCACCTTTTCTTTGATTTGGACCATACACTTTGGGATTATGACAAAAACGTGGAGGAATCCCTATCCGAGCTGTACTTGCATTACAATTTGCCGGAATTGGGTATTTCATCCTTTGATAAATTTTTCAGCGCTTTCGAACAGGTAAATTACGGTCTTTGGGATAGGTACAATGTAGGAGGAATATCTAAAGAAGAGCTCCGCCAGATACGTTTTAGACGGATTTTTGAAACAGTGGCGGCGGATCCGGACTTGGTTCCTGAACCCATGGAAAGCCATTTTATGACCAATACCTCGTCCAAACCGCATGTCATTGCAGATACTTTTGATATTTTAAATTATCTCAGGAATTCCTATTGCCTACATATCATAACCAACGGCTTTAATGAAAGTCAGGCACAAAAAATGAACGCTGCCGGGTTAACTTCTTATTTTGACCTAATCGTAACGTCTGAAACAACGGGACACCGAAAGCCGGATCGGAGAATTTTTGATTACGCCGTAGAGCAATTGGGTGCAAAACCGGAGGAATGTGTCATGATTGGTGATAACCCACTTTCTGATATAGCGGGAGCACAAAATGCAGGAATTGATCAAATCTATTTTAATCCGAAAGGAATCGCTTGTTCAGTAAAGGCAACCCATACCATTCAGCAACTAATGGAGCTTAAGGGAATACTTTAATGAATGTTGTGTTGAAATCAAAACTTATTAGATCACGAGCTATCTTAAAAAATATCCGTCACTCCAAATCTAAAACAATTCTTATGTTCTCTTTTACAGTTTCTCTTAGTTCTTCGGGCAAAATCCCTATCTTTTTTGTCAGCCGTTTATTGTCAATCGCCCGAATTTGATCAATCATGATGTCGCAGGCTTGGTTCAAGTTTGCCGTTCCTTGTTTATAGGTGTACTCTCAGAATTTCAGCATCCTTACTAATGTTTGTTGTTATTGGGCAAATTATGGTTGACGGATGGGGAATGTTGTTAAGTAAATTAGTTTGAATCGTCAAGACTGGCCTGGTTTTGCCAGGTTCAGTTCCGATCTGAGGATTCAAATCCGCAATCCATACTTCAAATTGTTTCATCGCCGTAGTCAATTTTCTCAAAGTCGTTAAGTATACTCATTGAGTCCTTCTCTACAAGACTGGATTCTTGCCTCAATTTGCTTTGGAGGTATTGATTTCGCTGAATCTTATTGTAATGGGATATTGCATCATTAATATATCTATTACGCGGTTTTTTTATGTGGGAAAGTATTTTTTCAGTTTCCCTGAAAATCGACTCGTCTATTTTTAAGGATACAGTTTTCATATGTAGTAATTTGATATACGAAAGGTAACTACCATTTTAATATAAATCAACTAAAATCTTTAAATAAAATGCGGTGAATTTTTATCGCTCGGTTTCTAATTAAGGTATCAGCCTAACAAAAAAATCTGCTAAAAGAGGATTCAAATATGTCCACTTGAAAACTTGATTAGGAAAGAGGCGTAATTTCCCAGATAAACAGCATACCCCTTTATTTTATCTCAGCTTTCCTTTGACATAATAAGACAGTTTAGGGTTGGCTTCAAGGACTACTTTTAGCCTATGCCATTGATTATTCGTATATTTGCTATTCAATTCAATAACGAAGCTAAACCAACTTATACCATGCTCAAAGGTTTTTTTAACGTACCGGATCCCATCAACGAACCCATAAAAAGCTACGCGCCGGGCTCGCCAGAAAGTACCAGCCTGCAAGCCGCATTGGCTGATGCAAGGGGGAAGCAAATAGATTTACCCATGTATATAGGAAGTGACGAAGTAAGAACAGACACCAAACTGCCTCTTTCTCCGCCCCACGACCACAAACACCTGTTGGGTCACTTTCATGAAGGTGATGCCTCCC
>DATHWC010000165.1:0-7949 GCA_035460985.1 Lunatimonas sp. | reverse complement strand
AAAGAGACCTCCATGATCCTCTATAATTCCCTTTCTGGCGCTATATAGAATTTCCAGCAGTTCATCTTTAGAATGAAATTTATTCTCACCTCCGAACAATGAATCGTAAATCCCTTTTTCGGCTTTTATAAGAAAGTGTTCTACATTTCGGAAAGTCAATCTTCGACGAACTTTACGAATATCCCTGTAATAGCATTTCAGAATTGAATTTTGCAGTTTATCAGCAACTTTTTCAGTGATGTCGTGGGTGACATAGGGGTTTCCATCCCTGTCGCCGCCCGGCCAGAAACCTACTTTTAACAAATTGGGGTTTTCCCAATCGTGCAATGGAATGTCCAATTGGGTAAGGATGCGCACCAATACGTCGGAAATACTAGGGTAAAAGACATTTTCTAAAAACCAACACAAACTGACAGCTTCGTCATAAGGTGAGGGCTTTTCTTTATTGATAAATCCCGTTTTACCCAACTGCTGTAACAATCGGTCAATCATCCCTAAGTCATTGGATCGAATGGCGGATTCCAGATCAGTTATAATAGCAAGTACATTGCCGGGATAAAATTGGGTGGGGTGTGCTGTAAGCGTGAGGCGAACCGAAAAGGTCCTCAATTTCTCAATAAGTTCTCCCTTTTTGTGGTCATTCTCTGCCCGTGCAATCAATGCACCCATGGTGCCCTTACCTTTGATGTCATTGAATTTCTCAAAGGCTGAATCTTCTATTGAATCGAACAACACTACTTGCCTTTCGATATACTGCACCATCTTAAAGAGCATGTCATGCCTTTCCTTGTCAGTTTTGTCAGCAAGCATTTCATCAAAAAACTGTTGAATAATTTCCTTGGGGCTCTTGTTTTTTTCAAATCCATTCTGGCATATACTTGTCAGCATAGGTAATAATGTACCTGTCCGGTATATTTGGTCAAAAGGTAAATCTAAAAAGAGACTGTTATATATTGTAAACCTTTTGGCTACTTCTGTCTCGTATGCATGAGGCATGGTTCGATTGGTTATGGTGAACGTTCAAATTACTCAAAAATGGTCATTTTTTCCGTTCTAACATATTTTCTAGTCCATTAAATTGTCATAAAACAAAATTTCATGAAGTAGAGTCTTAAAAATCAGCCTTTTATTTACCCACCTTTACCATTAGCCCAAATTCAAATTCAATTTCTTTCTACGGGGTAATTTTATTTTCGTATTTTTAGCCAATTGAATCCAACCATTTAATTTTAAATACATGCTGTTAGCGGTTCTTTCCGGGTTTTTCGTTGCGCTAGGTTTACCTTTAATCATCAAGGTATTAAAAGGACCAAATACGTTATGGGTTTCCCTGTTTCCCCTGAGTTTATTTATATATTTTATCAGTAAACTACCGGCGATAAAAGACGGGGAGACGCTGAGTTCATCTTGGGCTTGGGTACCTAGCTTGGGGATAGGGTTGGATTTTTATCTGGATGGATTGTCTCTGCTATTTACCTTACTGATTACTGGCATCGGGACCTTGGTATTTGTATATACCTCGTCTTACTTGAGAGGACATATTTACCTGGACAGATTTTATGCCTACCTCTCACTTTTTATGGCGTCCATGTTGGGCTTAGTTTTGGCGGATAATATCATTACCCTCTTTATTTTTTGGGAATTGACAAGTATCAGTTCATTCTTTCTGATAGGCTTCAATAACGACAACGAAGCTTCCAGAAAGTCTGCGTTGACTGCCTTATCTATTACAGGTTTGGGGGGTTTTTTCTTGCTGACCGGCATGGTCACGTTGGGATATGTGGCGCAGGAATATCAAATTTCGGCATTGGCGGGATTATCAGATGAAATTCAGGGCAACAGCTTATATCCACTAATCTTAGTGATGGTATTTGTTGCCGCATTCACTAAGTCCGCCCAATTTCCCTTTCACTTCTGGTTACCGGGAGCTATGAAAGCTCCCACACCAGTGTCTACCTATTTACATTCGGCAACTATGGTAAAGGCAGGCATTTACCTGCTTGCCCGGTTTACACCTATATTGGGAGATCACGAATGGTGGAATGGCCCCCTAATTATCGTCGGCAGCATCACCATGGTCTATGCCGCTATTCATGCCATATTCAGACTGGACCTGAAAGCAATCCTTGCCTATTCCACCATTTCCGCCTTGGGTATTTTGGTTTTTTTAATTGGATTGGGCACTGACGAAGCCTTATTGGCCGCCGGGGTATTCATTTTAGTCCACGCTCTATACAAGGCCACACTGTTTCTTGTTACCGGTATTATAGATCATGAAACTGGAACCCGGGATGTTTCCAAATTGTCAGGTTTAAATAAAGTGATGCTTCCGGTTGGAATCGCGGCAATACTTGCGGCCATTTCCAATGCAGGTATTCCTTCCACCTTTGGATTTATCGGCAAAGATCTTATTTATGAAGCCACCCTTCACCTTGGAAACATGGGATATGTGTTGACGGGTTTGGCGGTAATCACAAATGTTTGCTTATTATTTGCCGGGTTCCTTGCCGGAATTAAGCCCTTTATCGGTCCATTACCGCAGGCATTTTCAAAACTGCACCTACCTCCCGCCTCCATGTGGGTCCCCCCCTTGATTTTGGCTTCTCTGGGGATAGTTTTTGGGTTGTTTCCCATGGTTGTCGATACCGCATTGATCAAACCCATTGTATCTTCCATGACGTTGGGCACGCCCACTTTTGAATTGAAAATCTGGCATGGATTCAATATCATCCTACTACTTAGTTTATTAACCATTGGGTCAGGTATCGCATTGTATTTTATACTTAAACCGTCAGAAGTTCTTTTCGCCAAAGCAACACGCTTCGAAAAATTTTCCCCACAAAGTGCCGTTAACCAATTTTCAAAGGGCTTTGTTTACTTTTCTTCCAAGTGGACTAATTTTTTCCAAAATGGTTATTTGAGGTATTACCTCATTACTATCTTATCCTTTCTGTCTCTGCTATTGGGCTATCGGTTGTTTTACGGTGTCGAAATACATGTGGACACCTCTACCCTATCTGACATTACGCTTTATGAGGCCATTATTGTCCTTATCATGGCTTCAGCCATATTTTTTACTGTATTCTCCAAATCCAGACTCACAGCAGTGGCGTCCATGGGAGTTGTCGGTTATTGTTTCTGCCTGATCTTCCTGTTTTATTCCGCGCCGGACTTGGCCATGACCCAATTCTCCATAGATACGCTTACTGTAATTCTCTTCGTATTGGTATTATATAATTTGCCCAAATACCTGACCCTGTCCGACACCAGGGACCGAATTCGGGATGGATTGCTCTCCCTAATTTTTGGGGCTCTGATAAGTATTCTTACACTGGAGGTTATGAATGAAACAGTAACCAAGGATATCACCTCGTATTATGCGGAAAATGCCTATATCCTAGGTAAGGGCAAGAATGTCGTGAATGTCATTTTAGTAGACTTTAGAGGCTTTGATACCATGGTAGAAATCACCGTGCTTGCAATTGCAGCCCTGGGTGTATTTAGTTTGTTAAAATTAAGGCTCAAAAGCATTGAAAAAGAATAACCTATGAAGACGCTTATATTTAAAACCGCCTCCAACTACCTTCTGCCACTGCTTCTCCTCTTCGCTGTTTTTATATTGCTGCGGGGCCATTATTTGCCCGGGGGAGGATTTGTTGGAGGCTTGATTGCTTCCATTGCCTTTGTAATCCATTCGTTTGCCAATGGACTGGAGACAACAAGGAAAATTATCAAATTCCATCCAGGGTTTCTTATGCCAGTTGGACTTACAATTGCGTTGGTAGCAGGGGCGGCACCATGGCTTTTTGGGATGCCTTTTATGACCGGGTTATGGATGGATGACCCTACTCCTGTCATCGGACTGGTAGGTTCTGCCTTGTTTTTTGATACAGGTGTATTTTTGGTGGTAATAGGAGTAACGCTTACTATTATATTTACCATTTCAGAAGGACTGTAGACATGGAAATATTACTTGTAATCCTAATCGGACTATTATATGCCGCAGGAATCTACATGATCCTGAGAAGAAGCCTTGTAAAATTAATCATCGGACTGATACTTTTGGGTAATGGAGCGAATATGCTGATTTTTCTTCTTGGTAAGATTGTCAAGGGTAAGCCTCCCATTATTGAAGCTACAGGTAAAGCCCTTGAGGGGCTCTATGCCGACCCAATCCCCCAAGCCCTTATCTTGACTGCCATAGTAATTAGCTTTGGCCTGCAGGCCTTTGCCATTATATTGGTGAAGAGGGCCTACAAAGTGATAAAAACAGATGATTTAGATGAAATGAATGCAACTGACGAAGACTTATGAGTAGCCCTTTTGTAGTTTTACCCATTATATTTCAACTTTTCTTAGCCGTGCTGCTGATGTTTTGTTGGACGCAAAAAAACCTGCAAAAATTAATCAGTGTAGTCGGCTCTCTAGTTGCGGTGATTATTTCAGTTGTACTGTTTGCTGCGGTTTGGAAGGATGGAATTTATACCACCCAGGCGGGCAACTGGGTTGCGCCTTTTGGAATTACCTTTGTGGCAGACACCTTCAGCACGCTGATGGTGCTGTTGACCACATTGGCAGGCTTAGCTGTATCTGTATTTTCGGTAGGCAGTGTGCGAAATGCCCGGATTAAATTTGGGTACTTTCCGATATACCATTTCCTGCTAATGGGATTAAATGGAGCCTTTTTGGCTGGTGATATCTTCAATCTTTATGTATGGTTTGAAATTATCATCATTTCATCTTTTGTATTAATTACCATAGGCGGTGAAAAAGCCCAGTTGGAAGGTGCTGTAAAGTACGTCACCATGAACCTGTTGGCTTCGGTGGTGTTTCTTACGGCCATAGCAATTTTATACGGTCTTACCGGCAGTCTGAACATGGCCGACCTTTCGCTTAAAGTAGCCGAGATTGAAAACAGGGGATTAGTCAATGTGACGGCCATCCTTTTTCTAGTTGGCTTCGGAATCAAATCAGCGGTATTTCCTCTGTATTTTTGGTTGCCTGCATCGTACCATACACCACCACCGGCAATATCCGCTATATTTGGTGGACTTTTGACAAAAGTGGGTGTCTATGCACTCATCCGGGTATTTACCCTGATTTTCATTCCGGATGAATTTATGATAAACCTCATCAGCGGTATGGCTGCCATCACCATTCTTTCCGGCGGCATCGGTGCGCTTATCCAAAACAATCTCCGTAAAATTTTCAGCTATTTAATTATCTGCCATATCGGTTTTATGATTGCAGGTCTGGGTATCTACACCGAAACGGCAATAATCGGATCTGTCTTTTACCTTACGCATGACATCATCGTAAAGACCACGCTGTTTATGGTAGCAGGATTGATTTTCAAGATCAAAGGAACCTATAGTCTTCGCTTGTTGGGCGGATTTTACAAAGAATATCCAAAACTTTCGCTTTTGATGTCCATTTCGCTGTTTTCTCTTGTTGGAATTCCGCCCTTGTCTGGCTTCTGGGCCAAATTGTTTCTTATTGAAGGAGGCCTTTCGGTAGGTAATTATTGGCTGGTCGGTTTTATTTTACTAGGAAGTTTCCTTACTTTATTCATTATTGCCAAAGTTTGGGCAGGGGTGTTTTGGAAAGACAGTATACATATACCCGTAAAGATGCAGGTCAAATACTTCCACGAATTAAAACCACTAAAAAAACAGGCTATGGTAGGTTCCATTATTTTCTTGAGTATACTTTCCCTATGCATTGGCTTTGGTGCCGAATATGTCATTCAAGTGGCATCAAAAGTGGCTGAATCCCTTATGAATCCTCAGGATTATATACACGCAGTGTTAGGTCAAACTAATTAACCTCCTACCCCATGATAAAAACCCGTTTTTTAAGTAATTTACTCCTCTCCTTCATTTGGTTGGCGGTAACGGGTACCTTTACCTTTGAGAACTTTGTGTTTGGCTTTGCCCTAAGCTTTGTTCTTATGTGGTTAATAACTACCAATCGCCGGGAAGAAAAATACTTTAGCCGAGTACCGAAACTGATAGGTTTTATTTTCTTCTTCATATATGAGTTGGTCAAAGCCAATATACAAGTTGCCTATGACGTAATCACTCCGAAGTATTATATGAAGCCGGGAATAATACGGATTCCACTGGACGCAAAGTCAGATTTGGAAATAACACTCTTGGCAAACTTGATTTCCCTTACACCCGGTACGCTTAGCTTGGATGTCTCCGACGACAGAAAGGTGCTTTATGTACATGCCATGTATGTAAATGACAGGGATGAATTTATTGATGAAATCAAAAATGGATTTGAAAGAAGACTATTAGAAATTCTGCGATGAACTTATACGACTACCTGTATTATGTAATCTTACCGGTTTTGGCCATTTCTACCGTTATTATTTTTATACGGTTTCTGAAAGGCCCTACCTTGTCTGATAGGGTGGTTTCCCTAGATCTGCTTCTGACCACCGGTATTGGTATCATTGCAGTTTACAGCATCCATACCAACCAACCAACCTTTCTGGATATCGCCATGATTTTGGCCTTGATAGCCTTTTTGGGTACGGTCGCATTTTCTTATTATTTGGAAAAACGGGAAAAAAATGAGTGAGATCTTTATATTTATCCTAAGCACCCTGGGAGCTTTGTTT
This sequence comes from Lunatimonas sp., assembly GCA_035460985.1. Lineage (GTDB taxonomy): Bacteria > Bacteroidota > Bacteroidia > Cytophagales > Cyclobacteriaceae > Lunatibacter. Next base: position 1,321 of record DATHWC010000165.1, on the reverse strand, counting down.
ATTTTACTTGCAGCTATTGGTGTTGTACGTATGCCGGATTTATATTTACGTATTTCGGTTACTACCAAAGCGGCTACTTTGGGTATTGGGTTGATTCTTGGTGCGGCAGCAATCTACTTTGGTGACACCGCCATTACGTCACGTGCAATGGCGATAATCTTGTTTATGCTACTCACTGCACCTGTGGGCGCGCATATGATCGGAAGAGCTTCTTATTTTACGGGTGTCAAGCTGTGGCTGGATTCCCATTACGATGACCTCAAGGATCAGTATGATCCAAAAACCCATAAACTTTCCAGTGAAGAAAAACCTGATGACAAAAAGATATGAAAACTTTCCTTCCTTCGCTTGCTATCGGCTTTATAGCCCTGGCATGCAGCAGTCCGAAAACAACTGAACAAACCCAAGAAACTATGTCCTCGCCAAAATACTCATTTGTATTAGGTTCGTATACCAATGAACCCGAACAGGGAATTTACCTTGTTGAATTTGATCCCGAGGCGAAGACACTGGAAGTGACCGCTACGGCTTCAGAACCGGAGAATCCATCCTTTGTTGCGGTAAATAAAGCCCAAAACCGGGTGTATTCGGTAGAGGAAACAGGTGGTGAAGATGGCGGAAAGGTAAGTGCTTTTAAGATGGAAAGGGGTGCCTTTGAAAAGATCAATACCGTTTCTGCCAAAGGCAACGGACCCTGCTATGTTACGTTAGACCCCAGCGAGCGCTTTGTAGTGGTAGCTAACTATGGCGGGGGAAATTTCTCGGTTATTCCCGTTAACTCAGACGGAGGAGTCGATGAAGCCGTGCAAACAGTTAATCACAGTGGCAGTAGTGTAAATCCGAGAAGACAGGACAAGCCTTATGTCCATTCAGCGGTATTCCACCCCTCTGACAACAAGTTATTTATCGCAGATTTGGGTACGGATGAAGTAGTAGTCTACGATTTTGATGCTACGCAAGACTCTCCCATGACAGAAAACCCAAGTTTTAGGCTAAGAGTAGAGCCCGGTGCGGGTCCACGGCATATGGTTTTTAATGAATCCGGAGACCGCCTTTACCTTATTCATGAAATTACAGCCGCTGTGGGCGTATATGCCTATGAAAATGGATCACTTACCCATCTGGAAACCCAAACACTGTTACGGGAAGGATTTGAAGGAAATATAGGTGCTGCGGAAGTGAGAATTTCGGAGGATGGCAAATTTCTATATGCTTCTAACCGGGGCGACGCGACTGAATTGACAGCCTTTGAGATTACCGACGACGGGAAACTGACCCATATCCAAACCGTTTCTTCCGGTGGAATGGCACCGAGGAACTT
>DATHWC010000164.1:0-5690 GCA_035460985.1 Lunatimonas sp. | reverse complement strand
CATTGCTCCCTTTGTTATTGGGCTGATAGCTGACCGTTTTTTTAATGCGGAAAAAATCCTTGGAGTTCTTCATCTCGTCGGAGCGGGACTGATGTTTTTTATGTTCCAAGCAGACAGTTTTACCAGTTTCTATCCCTACGTCTTTCTCTACATGCTTATATATATGCCGACATTGGCCTTGGTCAATTCGGTTTCATTCAATCAGATGAAGGATCCCGCCAAGGAATTTAGCGGGATTCGGGTGTGGGGCACTATAGGTTGGATTGCATCGGGATTGATGATTAGTTATTTCTTTCTGTGGGACAGTCCGGACGCCTTGCAGGGCGGGATGTTGAGAAATACCTTTCTGATGTCATCTATATCCTCAGTGGTGCTGGGAATTTTCTGCTTTACCTTACCCGCTACTCCCCCGCAAGCAGCTACCGGGGAGAAACGTAGCATTTCGGAAATACTCGGATTGGATGCGTTGAAGCTTTTGAAGGATAAGGACTTTGCGATCTTTTTTATCTCGTCGATTTTGATTTGTATCCCACTTGCTTTCTATTATCAGAATGCCAATCCCTTTCTCTCAGATGTGGGGCTTTCCAATCCTACCGGTAAAATGACCATTGGCCAGGTGTCCGAAGTGTTGTTCCTATTGATGATGCCGTTTTTCTTCAAAAAATTCGGACTGAAGACAACCTTGGTGGTGGGCATGTTTGCATGGGTAGTCCGGTATGTTTTCTTTGCCTTTGGAGATGCGGGTTCCGGTACTTATATGTTGATCTTGGGAATTGCTCTTCATGGAATCTGCTACGATTTCTTTTTCGTTTCGGGACAGATTTACACCGATTCCAAAGCAGGTCCCCGGTACAAGAGTGCAGCGCAGGGTCTTATTACCTTGGCTACCTACGGCATAGGAATGCTGGTGGGTTACTGGCTCGCGGGTATCGTTTCTGATGCTTATGTGTCGGAAGGTGTTCAGCAATGGAAATACGTTTGGCTGATACCATCCGCTATTGCATTTGTAGTGACGATGCTGTTTATTGTGTTTTTTAAAGACAGGGATTTTGAAAAGGTCTCCGCTATTCGGAAAAGTGAACAAAACATTGATCTTCAAAATAAGTTGAGTATGAAGTAAATTGCAGAAAAAGAGTTAATTACCCCCAGAGGAACCTATGTGAATATATTGCCGTTAATTTTTTAAGCCAGGAAATCTAATTATCTTTCCCGGAAAAATTATAAAGTAAAACCTAAAATAAAATTAAATTATATATGGCTAATGAAAGTTATGATGCTATTGTCGTCGGATCCGGGATCAGCGGAGGCTGGGCGGCAAAAGAGCTAACGGAAAAAGGACTTAAGGTACTTCTTCTGGAAAGAGGTCCCATGGTAGAGCATGTGAAGGATTATAAAAACGCAACCAAAGCTCCCTGGGAAGTACCCCATAGAGGAAGAAGGACGGTGGAGATGCTTGAAAACCACCCAAACCTAAGAAGGGATTACGTATTGAATGAACTCAACCTAGACTGGTGGGCACACGAGTCTGACTCACCTTATATAGAAAAGAAGCCGTTTACATGGTTTAGGGGATATCAAGTAGGGGGCCGTTCACTGCTGTGGGGACGTCAGAGCTACCGTTGGGCAGATGAGGATTTTGAGGCTAACTTAAAGCATGGCATTGCTGTAGACTGGCCTATCCGGTATAAGGATCTCGAACCTTGGTACAGTTATGTGGAGAAGTTTGCAGGGATTGCAGGTAATAAAGATAATCTTCCCATTTTGCCTGATGGGGAATTTATGCCGGCATTTCCGCTTAACTGCGTAGAAGAAGATGTGGCTAAGCGCATCAATGAAAAATTCAACGGAAGCAGGGCCATGATTCATGCCAGGGTTGCAAATATAACCCAACCTCTTCCCGGCAGACCAGGTTGCCAATACAGAAACAAGTGTTCTTTGGGATGCCCTTTTGGGGGATATTTTAGCACGCAGGCATCTACCTTGCCAGCAGCCGAAGCTACCGGAAACCTTACACTACGTCCTTGGTCTATTGTAAATAAAGTTGTCTACGACAAAGACACCAAAAAAGCTACCGGAGTAGAAATTATCGACGGGGAATCAAATGAGACCATTGTATATGATGCCAAAATTGTATTTCTATGTGCTTCGGCATTGAATACTTCGGCGATACTGATGCGTTCGGCCACTGAGGTCTGGCCCGAAGGGTTGGGAAGCAGTTCTGGGGAATTGGGACACAATGTAATGGATCACCATTTCCGCTTAGGTGCCAATGGTACCATTGAAGGATATGAAGATAAATATTATTTCGGAAGAAGACCCGGAGGGTTTTACGTGCCTAGATATAGAAACTTGGGAGGGGAAAAACGGGACTATATCCGTGGGTTTGGCTATCAGGGTGGTGCCAGTCGAAGCGGTTGGAGCAGGACTGTAGCTGAACTCGATTTTGGAGCTCCGTTAAAGGCTGAACTTACAGAGCCGGGACCGTGGTCCTTAGGTATGACCGCATTTGGGGAAATTCTTCCGTATCATGAAAATACTGTAAAGCTCAGCAAAACTGAAAAAGACAAGTGGGGCATGTATGTGCTGGAAATGGATGCTGAGATCAAGGAAAATGAGAAGAAGATGCGGGTAGACATGATGAACGATGCCGCCGAAATGCTCGAGGCAGCAGGCGTGAAAAATGTCACTACCTATGATAATGGGTACACCTTTGGGCAGGGAATTCATGAGATGGGTACCGCAAGAATGGGCCGTGATCCAAAATCCTCCGTACTGAATGGTAACAACCAAGTTTGGGATGCGAAGAACGTGTTTGTGACCGATGGAGCAGCCATGACCTCAGCGGCGGCTCAAAACCCGTCACTGACCTATATGGCGATGACTGCGAGAGCTGCGGCATTTGCGGTGGACGAAATGAAAAAAGGAAATCTGTAATCACAAATTAACACACGAGATATGAGCTTAATGAATAGAAGAGAAGCACTCAAAAGCGTGGTTTTGATGATGGGTGGAACCATGGTCGGGGCCAATGTGATTTTGACCGGATGTGCTCCCGAATATAGTATCGAAGGCCTGGATTTTACGGAGAAGGATATCGCTTTCATGGATGAAATTGGAGAAGCCATCATTCCTACAACAGACACACCCGGCGCCAAAGCAGCTGGAATTGGCACGTTTATGGCTATGATGGTAAAGGAGACCTATAACAAAGAACAGCAGGAATCTTTCATCGAAGGTCTAAATAATCTTCATTCGGGCTTTAAATCTGAAACAGGAGGTGATTTCATGAAAGCCTCGGTTGAGGAGCGAACCGCTTATCTAAATGGTCTTAACCAGAAAGCCAAGGCGGATTTCGGCGAAGGTAATAAGGCTCCAAGTTATATTAATATGTTTAAGGACTTGACCGTTCTGGGATATTTTACCTCAGAGATTGGTGCAACCCAGGCATTGCGATACATAGAAACCCCGGGCAAATATGAGCCTTGCATTGATTATAAAAAGGGTGACAGAGCTTGGGCCTTGTAGAAAATATATCTGAATAGTACTAAAAAAAGGGACAGTTCAGGTTATCTTGGATTGTCCCTTTTGCTTTTTTTTAATCCGATTTACTTACCGTTGGTGTAAACAATTTGGATTTTAAAAAGTTATTTTATATTATAAAGGAAATATTTAACGCCTATCATTATGCTAAAATCGATATTTGTTATCACATTTTCTTTAAGTTTCTTTTTTGTTTACAGTTCTATGGATTTATTATACAAAAATACGGATTTTGCGATTTCGCAGGATGACATAATTCCGGGAGACGAATTCGAAATGTATGCTGAAAACAAGGAAATCCCTGAAGAAATTCGCAGTGCCACGCTGGAGGCTTTATCTTTTTTTCCAGAGTTGTTGGATACTAGAATTGATTTTGAATTCAAAAAAAATATTAGTGGGTCAGTTATGCAGGCCCAGCCAAAAGTTCGTTCGCTAATTTTGAATAATAAGAAGAACCGTAGATACAAAATTAAAATTAGCCGCTTTTTAGAGTTGGAGGATGAATTGGTTCCTATGGAGGATCTTCCCCATGATGTATTACTTGGTTGGATAGGCCACGAATTAGGTCATATTAAAGATTATGTCGGTAGGAGTTCTATTAATTTGATTGGATTTGGTGCGAAGTATTATTGTTCCAGCAGATTTGTTACAAAGGCTGAGATTGCAGCAGATACCTATGCGGTTTCCTGTGGAATGGGGGACAAGATTGTTGCGACCAAAAATTTTGTATTGAATCACGATCGGCTTCCTGAAGCTTACAAAAACAAAATCAGAAGTCTTTACATGTCTCCCGGGGAAATAATGTCCATGGTGGAGGTTACTGAGGAAGACGAAACTGATTGATATTGATAGAATTATTGACCAATTTTGCTTTTTTGAGACATTAAACTAAACTTTGTTTGTCTTTTTGAGGTATAGATAATACGTTCTAGACGTGATTAAATACCTAATAATGGAAAAAACTCTTCCTTTTTTCCCCTTGAAGTTGGTCGCCTTTCCCGGGGAAAATGTTAATCTTCATATATTTGAACCAAGGTATAGGCAACTAATTGGAGACTGCCTGTTGCATAATATTACCTTTGGCATATGCGTTTACCTTGACAAACTGATGATGTACGGGACAGAAGTCAGCGTGCTTGAAGTTTCCAATGTGTATGAGGACGGCCGCTTGGATATCAAAACAAAGGGACTACGTGCGTTTAAAATATTGGATTTCAGAAATCCACTTGCGGATAGGCTTTATGCCGGGGGTGAGGTTGATTTTTTGGAAAATGACCCATCATTTGACCCCCAGATATTTTTGGAGTATAAGGAGCTATTAAAGCAAATGTTGGTCCTGTTGGGTGTAAATGACGATTTAGAGCTAGTGGATTTGGATTCGTTTACCTATTCACATAAAATCGGACTAAAATTGACCGATGAGTTTCAGCTTTTATGCATGCCTTCGGAGGAAGACCGCCTTCGGTTTTTAATTACTCACCTCCAAACAGTATTGCCTATCATGCGGCAACTTGAGACTGCCAGGGCAAAAATTAAAATGAACGGGCACTTCAAATCAATGGATCCCTTAGATTTTTGACAGGTTTTCCTTCTTGATATAGGCTGTCTTTTCGTTCCATTCTATTTCATACCAGATATCCTTGGAGGACTTGATCACCACCCGATGCCCCGCATCGACCTTTCGGATAAGGTTGCCTGCCGCCGTTGGCTGATCCATAATTAAGGAAGGCGCACCGGTAACGATGGCCGTCTCCTTGTCCTTCAGGAAATTGTTGCTGACGAATGAAAGCACGAGAAAAACAATGGCAGGAGCATAAAATCCGGTTCGTTTTTTGGGAAATACAAAGATGGAAATCAGGAAAAGCAATAGGAGCAGGGCAAAAGTAGCCGTGATCTCCTGGTTGAGGTCTATAAGGAACTTGAAAAATTTCTGCTGGTCGGAAACGTTGTACCCTACAAGTGTCGCCTGATTGGTAAGGGTTTTTATTTTGGCAATAACCTTGGGATTGGGATTGTGCGAGTAGTACTTGGATAGGTAGAGTGTTGATTTGGGAAAGTCTCCCACACCCTCTGCAATAAAAGCCATTTTGAGCAGCATGGCCGGTGAGTATGCCTCATTGTCCAGAATGCTTTCGTAGATTATAAGAGCT
>DATHWC010000163.1:0-26059 GCA_035460985.1 Lunatimonas sp. | reverse complement strand
ATCCGAGGGTAGCGTGTTGTTCTCAGGTGCGAGTGATATTGTACGGACAGATGTTCCGGGTGTAATACGCCGATATCAGTTGGGCCTGGAGGGTAATTATTTTTATAGACATAATTTGTCAGTATCAGGAGGCTATGAATTTAATTATGGCCAGACCAACCATGTTTCCCTTGGCGGAAGGTATTATCCCTTAGAGCCTTTGTTTGTCCGGGCCAGGGGATTAATCGGGTCCAATTTGGATTTTGCTTTGGGTGCGGGATATACACACAATATAAGCTACCGGGTGAGGTTGGAAGGAATGTCAGATTACTACATGGTATCCAATGTCGTTGGCTTTCGTATCGGTGTAGCGGTATTGATAAACTAGAATAGGATGACACTTCAGGAAATTTCCAAACTTGCCCAACAGGGAGAAGGTCTGCATATTGAGTTTAAGAAAAAAGCGGCACATCCCGAAAAAATTGTCCGTGAGATAGTAGCCATGGCCAATACGGAAGGGGGTTATTTGCTTATTGGTGTGGATGACAATGGGACAGTAAGTGGGCAGAGGTTTATAGAGGAGGAGGTGTTTGTCATGGACAAAGCAATTAATGAGCTTATATTTCCTCCAATCGTACCTGAAAGGCAACTTCTGCATCTAAATGCCAAAAAAGGAATTGCCGTTTATCAGATTAATAAGAGCAGCCAAAGGCCTCATTTTATTGTCGAAAATGCCAAGAGAAAAGCTTATGTCCGAGTCAAGGACAAAAGCATACAGGCCAGTAGGGAGATGTGGGAAATTCTCAAGAGAGAAAAAAAACAAGAAGATGTTGTCTTTCAGTATGGAAGAAAGGAGGAAATCCTTGTGAAGGCTTTAGAGAAACAGCCTTCAATTACGTTGAAAGAATATATGCAGCTTGCTAAGCTTCCTGTTTACGTGGCTTCTAGAACTTTGGTGAAATTGGTTTTGGCAAACGTTCTTCAAGTCATCCCACAAGAATCAGAAGATATCTTTATCAGGAAAGGTCTGTCGTAATTTGCTCGATAACGTCCCGAATCAAATCATTTTCGAAACCTCTAAATACAAGAAAACGCTGCACTTTGGCCTTCTTTTTCAACTCATTAGTTTCCCGGGTTAACTTCCATTTTCGCTCGGCCAAGAATTGAAGAACAGCCCAATATTCCTCATAATCGATTAAATTCAACGCTTCCTGGATAATGTCTTCCGGAATATCCCTCATTTTCAACTCTTGCCGAATGCGTACCCTACCCCATTTTTTAAGAGTGAACCTTCCTCTGACAAACGCTTCCGCAAAACGGCTTTCATTAAGGAATCCTTCTTTGGTGAGTCTCTCCAAAATCGGATCAATGTGGGAGGGATTGAGTCCAAATTCATCAAGTTTGTTCCTTACCTCTGAAATGCACCTTTCCTGATAAGCACAATATGCCGCAATCCTTTCTTTTGCTTTGGCAAGAGAAATTTTCTTTTTAGGTACATGACCTGAATTTTCTTTTTCTGAGAGTGACATTTTGCCTATTTTTGAGCTTCCTTAAAAAAACGGGAATTTTGTATCCAAATATATAAAACCTAACAGAATTTATCATGCGAAAAAAAATAGTAGCTGGAAACTGGAAAATGAACTTAACCTTGGAAGAAGGGCAGAAGCTCACTTCCGAAATTGTACATATGGTAAAGGATGAATTGAATCAGCCTGTGACTGTGGTGATTAACCCGCCATTTACCCATTTGCAATCTGTAAAAAAACTGATAGAGGGAGCAAGAGACATTTTTTTAGGCGCACAAAATTGTTCCGATAAAGCTTCCGGAGCCTATACGGGAGAGGTTTCTGCGGGTATTTTGACTTCATTTGGTGCGTCCTATGTCATTATTGGCCACAGTGAAAGACGCGAGTATTTTAAAGAAACCAATGAACAGTTAACGGAGAAGGTCAAGCTGGCTTTGGCTAACGGACTGACCCCAATTTTCTGCTGTGGCGAGCCGCTTGAAATCCGCGAAGCCAACACGCAGGACGCCTATGTCACTGAGCAACTTACAGCCAGTTTATTTGGATTAGGCGAAGATGAAATCAAACAACTTGTTTTGGCCTATGAACCCATCTGGGCAATTGGAACCGGACGAACTGCTTCATCAGATCAAGCTCAGGAAATGCACGCTGCAATTAGAAGGCATTTAGCATCCAAATACGGGCAAGCCACTGCAGATGGCATATCCATTTTATATGGAGGAAGCTGCAAGCCGGACAATGCCCAGGACATATTTAGCAAAGCGGATGTGGACGGTGGCCTGATTGGCGGAGCATCTCTGAAATCCAGGGACTTTGTGGACATTGTCAAGTCCTTTTAATTTCAGTACATAACTAGCTCACAGGCTTGGTAGGTGATTTCACACTAATCCGTAGGGATCACTACCAAGCCTTTGTTCATTTTACACGTTTCAATCCGCTCCTATGAATTACCTAGTGTGTAAGATTACCTGTTTGCCGGAATATGGAGAAATTTTGATGGCTGAATTGGCCGATATTGGGTTCGATTCCTTTATGGAGTCTCCACAGGGTATAGAGGCCTATGTGCAAGAAGACCTCTTTGACCAAACGGCATTGGATGCGGTGATAGGTAAATATGCCACTCAGACAGCACTTTCCGTCGTGACGGAGTTGATGCCTCGCATTAATTGGAATGAGGAATGGGAAAAGAATTATGATCCAATCATGGTTGGGAAGCAAGTTTATGTGAGAGCATCCTTTCATCCGGAGCGGCCCGATTTTGCTCACGAAATAATCATCAACCCAAAAATGTCTTTTGGTACCGGTCATCATGCGACAACTCATCTCATGTTGGAGTATTTACTGGAGCTTGATCTCACCGGAAAGGCGGTATTGGATGTAGGCTCGGGAACAGGTATCTTGGCCATTATGGCAAAAAAGTTGGGAGCAACTACTGTGGAAGCTTTCGATATTGACGACTGGTGTGTGGATAATGGCAATGAGAATTTTAGTCTTAATGGGCTACTCGACCTGAAGATGGGTTTTGGAACTATCAGGGAAGTTTCTCCATCAGGACCTTTTGATGTAATTTTAGCCAATATCAACAAAAATGTGTTGCTCGATGAAATGGGACAGTATGCCAGCATATTAAGTCCAAAAGGTATATTATTAATCAGCGGTTTTTATGAACAGGATATACCTGACCTTATGCAAAAAGCCCAATTACTTGATTTGAAGATTAACCACCAACGAATCAGAAATAATTGGGCTTCTTTAGCGCTAAAGAAAACGGTATAAAAGTATTTTACTTAGAGTTATCTAATTCGGGTATAGTAGACTTTAAGTTTGATCTGATCCTGATTTACCTTATACTGCCGTAAAGTCCTTTTGGATTCATCCGTGCTTACGGGGTTGTTTGGTGCACTGGGTAAGTTCGGGTAGAGAAACAAATCCGTTCGGATCAGGCCATTTCTGTAGAGGGCATTGATATACGAGGTTATCTGATTTCTGAACAGCCGGGTTTCCGGATTTAAAGTTAAAGAGTTTTGGGAGCCCGAAGAGGGAACGACATTCCCATTCGGGTCAATACTCGTTTGGCTGGCATTTTCGGCCTGTACGGAAATCACAGCCCCATCAAATCGGGTGTAAAGTTTGTTGTTCTCAGAAGCAAAATACAAGACTTTATATCCAGTAGGGCGTTTGAATTCCGGGAATTCTTGAACGGGACCAACTTCCATCAAAATTTGATTGAAGGTTATATTTTCCAACGTATCCAGAAAGGTGTCTAAAGGACTTGTGTCGATTTTCACAAACATTCCCAAGGTAGCCTTTCCTCCAACCATATCTCCGGGAATTTCATAGGAAACTCCCCGCTCAGTAATAACAGAGGTGGGTGTGCCCGTACGGTCATTTTTGACTTGATTAAAATGCCGAGACTGAATGGTGTTAATGGGATAGGCCCTAGACACTGTATCATCTGTATAGTGATAATATAGAGTCATTCCTGTTCCGTTACCCACAGCAGCCGAGATATTGGCATTGTCGGTTGCGTTTCCGGTAATTGCTATACCCGGAAAATAATCCCGAAAGGTAAAGATATTGGTAAAGACGGGGTCGTTGGTTGTAAGTTTTTCAAAAAGCTCCGCAGCCAAGTCATCCTTCACATCCATGGTTAACAAGTTTGCAGTGTCAGGCTGAATAATAAAAGAGCCCTCTGCTAACGTTTCATCCGAAAACCGAAGTTGGCTGAAATTATAATAAGAAGTGTCCAAGATAGGCTCCATCAGGCGATGCACCCTATAGCTTTTTGGAGCATCGAAATCAATTCCGTCGGTAGCTTGAACATTGATGGTGAATTTTAAGGAATCAAAGATAGCCTCGCTGTTTGGCTTGGCTGCATTGGGATTATAGGAAAGCCTGCTATAGCCTATTGATTCTGTAGTGCCGAAAAAATCATCCACATCTCCGCCTATGACCAAACGTCCCTGACTAGTCGTATTGAAGGAATCATATAGAACCATAGAAGCAGAAAGGGGTATTTCTGCATAGAAAACCCCTATTTGATTGGTACTGGGATCAAGAACGAGTCCGATTTCCGATGGATCTGAGCAGGAACCTGCCAAATGTAAAATAAGAAATAAAGAACCTGCCAGTTTAACCGGCAAGCTCTGTATAAATATTGTAGTAACTTTCGAAAAGTTGATCCTCTTCTTCACTGTTGATTTCAAATTTCTTGTCATTATTTGATGATTCCTCTATTAAATGGGTGAACGTGCCTGTGGTATCCTCACCTCTGATGACCACATCAGCATAAGCAGTTCCCAGCTTCAAGAATCCTTCGTAATCCCTGGATTTCAATGGAGCCAATAATTTGTCATCGATATCGACCATTTTGATCTTTTCGAACAAATCATCGCCAAATTTATGACTAAATCCGTTATTATACATAGCGAACACGGATTTTGTGTCCTTAAATAATGGCTCGTTTTTATAGGTCGTTTTAAGGTACAAAGGTATTAGGCTGGTCATCCAGTCATTACAGTGTACAATATCCGGTGCCCACCCCAACTTCTTGACGGTTTCTATGACACCTTTGCAGAAGAAAATGGCTCTTTCGTCATTGTCTTCATAAAACTTATCTTGCTTGTCGAAGAAAACGCTTTTTCGTTGAAAATAGTCTTCATTATCAATGAAATAAACTTGAAGCTTGGCATTGGGTATAGATGCCACTTTGATAATCAATGGCTTTTCTTCCTCACCAACTGAAATATTTATTCCAGAAAGTCTCACCACCTCATGTAATCTGTTTTTACGTTCATTGATTAATCCAAATCTTGGAACTAGAATACGGATTTCCATACCTTTTTCCTGCATGGCCTGAGGTAGGGCCCTTACAAAGTTTGCAACCTCAGAAGTTTGTAAGAAAGGGTTGATTTCGCTTGCTACGTATAGGATACGAAGTTTAGACATATCGTGTGTGTTTTGTTAAGGGATATAACGGGACTACAAATTTACAAAAAAAATTGCGAAAAGCCATTGTTTTTATTTTTTATAATATACTTTTGCAGCTATTTTGCTAAAATGAAACCACCTGAAATTGGACATTATCAAGCTAATTCCTAGTTTAAAGGCATTTTTAAAGCCTTTTTACCTGGCAGATAAGAAGATCGGACTTGTACCTACCATGGGTGCATTGCATGAGGGGCATCTGGCGTTGGTAAGACAGTCCAAAGCCGAGAACGACCTGACAGTTGTCACCATTTTTGTCAATCCCACCCAATTCAACAATCCTGACGACCTAGAAAAATATCCACGGTCACTTGACGAGGATCTTGCATTACTGCGGGATGAGGGGGTAGAACTGGTTTTTGTTCCTGAGGTGGATGAAATCTATCCGCGGCCATCTGACATATCTATTAAGTTCTCACTATTGGAAAATACCTTGGAGGGGAAATTTAGGCCAAACCATTTCAGCGGGGTAGCAATCGTGGTCTCTAAACTTTTTCACCTGGTAGCACCGGATGTTGCGTACTTTGGACAAAAGGATTTGCAGCAGGTAAGTATTATCAGCAGGCTTGTCTCAGATCTCAATTTTGATTTGGAGATAGCGATGATTCCATCCGTACGGGAAAAGGACGGGCTTGCCCTATCCTCCAGAAACCAGAGACTAAATGAAAGTGGAAGAAAACAGGCTACGGTTCTATACCAAAGCCTTCAATTTTCAAAAACTGAACTTTTATTGGGCACCTCTTGGTTGGATATCGTGGAAAAGGCGACTTCTTTGATCGCAGAAAAGCCGCTGGTTCGCCTTGAATATCTTGAATTGGTCAATGTCCATGATTTTACGCTTGCCAAAGAAATTAATTCGCAAATACCCCAGGCTATCTGCATAGCTGCTTACGTGGGTGATATCCGACTCATCGACAATATTCTGCTGAGTTGATTGACTACCTTTCTTCCAAATTAATATGCACATCCAACTTCTTAAGTCTAAAATACATCGCGTAAAAATCACTCAAGCCGAACTGCATTATGTAGGCAGTATAACCATCGATGAAGATTTGATGGACGCGGCCAATTTGATAGAAAACGAAAAAGTTCAAATCGTAAACATCAACAATGGGGAACGGCTTGAAACGTATGTAATCAAAGGAGTGAGAGGTAGCGGACAAGTATGCCTCAACGGTCCCGCGGCAAGAAAAGCACAAGTAGGTGATATAGTTATAATTATATCCTATTGCACCATGGATGCCCTAGAGGCCAAAAGTCATCAACCAGTAATAATTTTTCCAGACGAAAAGAACAGACTGACCTAAGGTGAAGCTATCGCTACGACAATTTGTACAATTGGTGGTCTCCCTATTATTGGGCTTGGGGATTTTCTGGCTGCTGTACAAGGATATAGCATTGGATCAGTTGAAGCAGGCACTCACCGAGACATCCTTCCTTTGGATTGCCGTATCTGTTGTAGTTTCTTTGTTAGGATACTGGATTCGGGCTTGGCGGTGGAAGATACTCATTGAGGCCGGAGAAAAGCAAAGCTTTTCTACTATCCGCATATTTTGGGCTTTGATGTTTGGTTATCTGGTAAACCTTATCATACCTAGAGCAGGAGAAGTTGCCAGATGTGGGGTGCTAAAGCGAACTGATACCATACCTATGGGAAGTCTGTTTGGTACAGTAGTGGTGGAACGTACTGTTGACATGCTTTGTATGCTAGGCACAATTTTATTGGCCTTTCTGTTGGAAAGAGCCGTTTTTCTGGACTTGTTGGAAAGCTTGGTGGATTTGGAAAAACTGAAGACAGGTTTAATAGAATGGCTGCCTTATTTGGCTGCGTTTCTGTTAGTGGTTTTTGGATTTTTATATTGGCTGTATCTTAGATTCAGGTCCAGCGGTAGGTTTCTGAAATTTCGTCAATTTATAAGACAATTTGTCCGTGGAATTAAAAGTGTGTCAGACTTGGAACACCCTGTGGCATTTTGGATTTCAACGATTTCAATCTGGGTCATTTATTATGCAATGATGTATTTTGTGGCCATTGCCATACCAAGCACAGCGGGCCTAAGCGCGTCTTCTGTGCTGATGGTCATGGTGATGGGAAGCATAGGAATGGTCGTTCCCGTCCAGGGTGGAATTGGAACATTTCACGCGCTGGTGGCTTTTATCCTGTTGTTTTATGGCATTGCGGAGGAAGAGGGCAAGATTTTTGCCATGATCGTTCACGGATCGCAGGTTTTGACCATTTTCGTTATCGGAATAGTCAGTACAATTATATTGGCTAAATTAACATGGAAAGGTAAACCTAAAATCCGGTAGTTACGTACAGAGACTTATTAAAAACAAACAGCGATGATACTGATTCTAATTGTAGTAGTATTCGGCATACTTGGATATGTCGTAAGTAGTAAGTTAAAAAGAAAATTCAGGGAATACTCCCAAGTAGCTTTGAGGGCAAACCTATCCGGAAAGGAGATTGCTGAGTTGATGCTTGCGGATCATAACATCGGCAATGTAAGGGTCAACTGTGTGGAAGGGCAATTATCCGACCATTACAATCCAATGGATAAAACGGTCAATTTAAGCCCGGATGTCTATTATGGTAGAAATGCCGCAGCAACCGCTGTGGCGGCACACGAATGTGGGCACGCCGTGCAACATGCCAGTTCCTATTCATGGTTGCAACTAAGATCCACACTAGTCCCAATTCAGAATGCGAGTGGAAAGATTTTGAACATCGTACTGATAGCGGCACTATTTGGAGGGTTAGCTCTATTTGGATTACCTTATGAAGTCGTAGGTCTTATCGTAGTAGGCTCATATGGGGTGCTGACCTTGTTTTCTCTTGTTACGCTCCCAGTGGAATTTGACGCAAGCCGTAGGGCCCTTGCTTGGGTGCAACAACGAAATATTGTGACTCCCCAGGAATATGGCATGTCAAAAGATGCGTTGAAATGGGCAGCAATGACATACGTGGTTGCCGCAATGGCTTCCCTAGCTACATTAGCTTATTATGCTTTTATCTTCTTTGGAAACAGAGATTAAATTTACTAAACCAACTAGTAGTTACCGATAAAGGAGCAAGAGATTGCTCCTTTATTTTTTTTTTACTATTTTGATTTTTAAAATAAAAAAACGATGACGTTTGAACTTACCGAAGAACAAGTAGCTGTCCGTGACGCTGCCAGGGATTTTGCAATTTCCCATTTACTACCTACCATAATCGAAAGAGACTCCAAAGGCATATTTCCATATGAACAGGTGAAATTGATGGGGGAGTTGGGTTTTATGGGGATGATGGTTAGTCCGGAATTTCAGGGTGGTGGAATGGATACCCTTTGTTACGTGCTGGCTATTGAGGAAATCTCTAAGGTTGACGCATCGGCTGGAGTCATTATGTCAGTCAATAACTCGCTTGTCTGTTGGGGTTTGGAGACATATGGTACGGTGGAGCAGAAGGAAAAATATCTTTCCAAACTGGCAAATGGACAACTTTTAGGTGCCTTTTGCCTCTCAGAGCCCGAGGCAGGGTCAGATGCCACTTCCCAAAAAACCACTGCAAGGGAAGAAGGGGATTTCTATATCATTAACGGAACAAAAAATTGGATTACTAATGGAGGGACTGCGGATGTCTTTCTGGTAATAGCGCAAACCGATGCCAGCAAGGCTCATAAGGGGATTTCGGCCTTCATTTTAGAAAAAGGAACACCCGGGTTTGAAGTTGGCAAGAAGGAAGACAAATTAGGTATACGGTCCTCCGATACCCACTCGCTGATGTTTACCGAAGTGAAGGTTCCGAAAGAAAACCGAATTGGGGAATCTGGCTTTGGGTTTAAGTTTGCCATGGAAACCCTAAATGGAGGCAGAATAGGCATTGCTGCACAGGCGTTGGGTATCGCGGGCGGTGCCTATGAGTTGGCGGTGGCCTATTCCAAAGAGCGCAGAGCTTTTGGAAAACCCATATGTGAACACCAGGCAATACAATTTAAATTAGCTGATATGTTAACTTCCATAGAAGCGGCGCGCCTGTTGGTGATGAAAGCCGCATGGCTGAAGGACCAGGGAAAGGATTATTCTGATGCCAGTGCCATGGCAAAATTATATGCATCACAAGTGGCTATGGATGTGACCATTGAAGCGGTGCAAGTGCATGGAGGATATGGATATGTCAAGGAATACCACGTTGAGCGCATGATGAGGGATGCCAAAATCACACAGATATACGAAGGCACCTCCGAAATTCAAAAAATAGTTATATCTCGAAGTCTATTAAGTAAATTGAACTGAAAGGGGTATATAAAAAAAATATATAAATTTTTTTATCGTTGTTTAGTTTATTCTAATTTTTTCCTTAATATTGTCACATTAATGCAAGATGAATCTATACTTTTAACAAAAACAACCTAAAGCCCCCATCATGGAATATTACAATAAAGTAATAGAATCGGTAGGTGTTCGATATTTACGTGGGAATAATTACAAAATTGAACGACCCGTAACTATCGTCGACTACGTAGACAATGAGAACACCGTAATTTTGTTGCACCGAGGCAGCCTTCACTTTGGTGACGATCAGGAAATCGTAAATGAAGGCGAAATTCTTTTCGTCCCGGCCGGCAGATCGTCAAAAGTCTCCTTTGGTACGGTCACCAAAAGAAATGAAACAACCAACGATACTTTCATAGAGAACAAGAAGAAATACCTGCAAACCATCAGTTTCAAGGAAATAAAGAACCTCGAAGATGACTGTGTTACCTCGGTGACGTTTGAAGCCAAAGTATTTGATGTGGTGAACTTTTTCAACTCACTTGGCATTCCACCTTTCGTAATCCGCTTCAACGACCGTATTGCTTCAATCGTGGAAGATATCGTGAAAGAATCGGAACAAATTACTCCCGGCAAGGAAAGGGTAATGAAGATTTATACCGAATTACTTGTCGTAGAGATAGTACGCCATATATTGAAAAACAGGCTATTTGTGGAGGAACTTTCTACCAATAGTACCTATTTCAAAGATCCTCGGCTTATAGATATGTTCAATTACATTAAAAAGAACATCGGTGGAGATCTTTCAAATAAAGTATTGGCCAAAGTAGCGAATGTTTCCGAAGATTATGTAGGGCAATATTTCAAAATGCTTACCGGCATTAATCCGCAGGACTACATAGAATATCAGCGCATGGAAGCTGCCGTAGAATTATTGCGAACTACCAAAAAAAGTATTCGGGATATTGGAAAAGAAGTGGGTTATAAAGATACAGCGTATTTCTGCCGTAGATTCAAAATGATGTACGGACTTCCTGCTGGAAAAATGAGAAGGAGAGAATCCTTAATTAACGTTCAGGGATAGGTTATACATTTCACTGTATTGCAAAACCTCGATCAGGAAGTCGGGGTTTTTTTCTGCCCGGCTGCCTATTACCACGATATCCGCTCCTGCCTGCCAAGCGGCTTTGGCTTTCTCAATGGTGTCAATTCCCCCTCCTACAAGTAATGGTGAATCAATCCGGTTGCTTATAGCTTTGATCAATTTGCTGGAAACTGCATGGGTGGCACCACTTCCGGTATCTAGATAAAAGTAACCCAGTCCCAAATAATGCCCGGCTAAAGCCGTAGCCACGGCCAACTCTGGCTTGTCGTTGGGTAAGGGGACACTTTGACTCATGTAGTGTGCACTGGTAATAACTCCACCGTCCACAAGCATGTATCCGGTCGGCAAAATTTCCAAGTTAGTTTTTGCAAGCAGCGGCGCGGCTACTACCTGTTGTCCAATTAGCAGTTCTGGATTCCTGCCGGATATCAGCGACAAAAATAAAATCCCGTCTGCCTTGCCAGAAAGCTGGATCACATTTCCCGGAAAGAGCACGATGGGTATCGGACCTATCATTTCTCTGATGCTCCGAATTGTATAGCTAAGCTTTCGGGTAGTCATCAGGCTCCCACCCACGAGGATCATCTCCAAGGGACAATGTTTTGCTTGAGCCAACACTTCCTTAAGGCGCTGGCGATTTTCAAATTTATCGGGATCTACCAAAAGGGCAACAGCCTTTTTCCCAGACAGATGAATACCTTTTAATCGCTTCCCAATGGAATTATTCCTTTTCACCTGCCGCCTGCATTTTTTCTCCCATTTTCTGAATAAACAACTTTTTGCCATAGTCCATTGCCATCCAAAAAAGCCGTTGCCTTATATTGGACACAAAAGAATATCCTTTTCTCTTCCTGGATTTCTTTTTAAGCTTTTTAGGGGCAGATTTGCCTCTAGTAAGTCTGTATGCGGAATACGTAGCCAACCCTGAAACAAGGGCAATCCCTGCTATTTTGAGGAAAACATCCGAATCTTTTTTAACTAACTCAAGTTGCTTTTTTAAAGTTTGTTCCAATTCTTCGGAATCTCTCTCTAAATCTAATAACGTCATCTATCTTACGGGTTTGGATTTGAATAGGAATATAAACTTGGTCAAGCTGGTTTTAAGACTGGTCTGGAAGGTCAAGGTGTTCCTGATCAGAAAGAGTATCAAAAGGAGAAGTAAGTAAATTCCCCCAACACTCAAAAATCCCAAATATACACTTTCAAATAAAGTACCCAGATAAAATCCCAATGAAATACTTGCAAAAAGTAGCACAAACACGCCCGCCATTACCATCATAATCAAAACAACCACCCTAGTGACGGCGGTACTTATGTCATCAGTGATCTTATTGATAGCAATCTTAATGCGGAGCTCTATAAGTTTCTTGACCGTATCTAAAATTTCGGAAATGTTCATCATCGCAAAGAAATTTAAAATTATGTTTTATCGATAGTAGTAATTCAACACAATTTACACAAAAACCTTGCTTAAAATTTCGAATCCCATTCAAAAAAAAGAAAACGGATGTATTTACTTATGGTTCCGGCTAAAAACCCTATGCAAAACAACCTGCTACATTCCATAACTGCTTTATAAAGTGGCCCTGGGGGGAAAATTCTCCCCAATACGATGGGTATTGGTTATTTATGGGCAACTACTGTAAACCGGCCATTAGTGTAGGTAGGTACCGCACAATTAAAAAAAAAACCAGAATGCTGTACAAAATATGTCAAAGTACCCCTTTCAGTTTCACAAACTGCAAAAGCATGATGGTCTATGCGTCTATTATTTCCCTGTCTGAAATCATTTTCATAGCCTGATCAATGTCCATTTCAAGCACCTAAAAAGATTCATGCTCGCAATCTACTCCGCCCCCTCTACCTTTTTCAATACATAGCAATTGTAAGAGGGGATTTCTGTCTTTAACATGTTAACTTTTGGATCCATAGCTTACTCTTAATTCAGTTAGTATTGAAGTTATTTCTTTCTAATAATTATGGTTTGTTTACAAGATCGAGCTTGACCTGCTGTATAAAAGCGTCCTTTTGTGGATTTAAGGTAAAGAAAACCCGAATATTATTCTTTTGCCCAATTAAAAGAAAACTACCTCGCAACTGGTTTAGCGGGGAAAGTTCAGAAATCTCCTGAATGGTCCCTGCCTCGTCAAAAAGGCGTTTGGCATTGGTTT
Source organism: Lunatimonas sp. (assembly GCA_035460985.1). Lineage (GTDB taxonomy): Bacteria > Bacteroidota > Bacteroidia > Cytophagales > Cyclobacteriaceae > Lunatibacter. Next base: position 13,034 of record DATHWC010000163.1, on the reverse strand, counting down.
TACGCTGTTCCAGTGGTTCGTCCAAGAAGAAATTGTCAGCGAATATACCCAATTTTCCTTCCTCCCATCCAGTCAAAACTTCTGCGAGTTCGGATTTTCTCTGCTCTAAAATCTTGGATGTCGGTAAACTTCGTGGCTTCAAGTCAGCTATTGCAATCAACGTATCTAACGCAATGCCGTTGATACTGGAGGGAGCTCCATAGGTTCGGTTGCTGAATGAAACTATACCAACGCCAAAATCCGGATATATACGCCACTCACTCCCAAATCCGGGTAATCCGCCGCTGTGGGCGATGCGTACGATTCCCCGACAATCCTTTTGCCAACTTACTCCGTAGCCGTAGGCAACTACTGCGGGACAGTCCGCACCTCCGGGTGTTTTTGCTTCTGGCAGAAGGGTGTTTATGCGCCAAGGTTGATGCATTTCCCGAATTGAACTACGCCGTACCGGACCAGTATCCGGATCGTCTCTTGGTGGCCAAGCATCCAAATGTAAGGCAATATATTTACTGAAATCTTCAATAGAGCTAATAAGGCCTCCCATCGCCCCATAGGATCCGTCATGCAAATACGGGACATCCTCCCATTCACCGTCCTGCCAAAGGTAGCCACGAGCGAGCGATTCCTCCGGGATTTCACTATATTCCCATTCCGTACTCTCCATCCCCAGGGGAAGTAAAATTTCCTCTTTGATGTATTGTTGATAAGGCCTTCCACTGACATTTGCAATGATTTTTCCTAAAAGAGCATAGCCTAAATTGCTGTATTCATAATTGACACCGGGAACGTTGGAAAAGGAAACCCCTTTCCTTAGAATATCTAATAATTCTTCATCCGTCGCATCGAGTTGCCGGTCCCCCCAGGGATTGTCTTCCGGAAATCCGGCTGACATGGTCATAAGATGTTGAACCGTTATTGCGGGAGCGTCAGCTGTGAGTTGGCCAGCAAGATTCATTTCTGCAATATAGTTGGCTACCGGATCTGTAAGGTCAAGTTTACCTTCATCCCGTAGTTTCAAGATAGCCATGGAAGTGAAACTTTTACTCATCGAGGCAACTCTATACAGGGTTTTTGTACCGGCTTTTGTTCCGGTTGAAAGATTGGCGGTGCCGCTGCTGCTTGTGTACATTAGTTTCCCATCTGCCACAATCCCGAAGCTGATGGATGGGAAATGATTGGCATCCGCATAGTCAAAATAAAGTTGTTCAATAATGGGAAATGCCGCACTCATTCGATCAAATGCCTCTGGGTCATTGAATATGGGAACCGAATACGAATGAGTGGAGGCAGTTTTTAACTGAGTGGGCACCGCAACTTGAGGGAATGCCCTTAAGGGTAAGCAGCAGAGAATTAAATAAAGTGTTAAAGTTTTTTGGTGCATCTTATCGAAGTTAGAGGATGGGGTGGACATTTTTAAATAGACACTACAAGATAATCCATACTTATAAAAAACACCTTATCGGCACATATATTTGTTGTACTGAACCGAAGGAGTGACTATAAAGAAATTATTAATTGTTTTTTTCAATAGATTGTTTGTAGAGCAATTTGATTATTTTAGCCCTCCAGAGTGCTGTCAATCCTTAAAGAATGGCATTTGGCACTGAATCATTTTAGCCCCTGCCTATGTTTCATATTCCGTTTGTCTCTAAACTCCTTTCTAGAAGCGGACCTTTTGGGATGAGCTTGTTTGCTGCAGGCATGGCGTTCCTGACCTATAGCAGCATGTACGCTTTTCGGAAGCCCTTTGCTGCGGCTACATTTGACGGTGAACTACTCTGGGGGATGGATCTGAAAGTCTGGTTGATTTTGGCACAGACATTAGGGTATATGGCCAGTAAGTTTTACGGTATCAAAATGATTTCCGAACTGACCAAGGAACGCCGAGCGGTGTTGATTTTCAGCCTGATAGCTGTGTCTTGGGTCGCATTGTTTGGTTTTGCAGTGTTGCCTGCTCCGTATAATGCCTTTTGCTTTTTAATTAATGGATTTCCCTTGGGACTAATTTGGGGCTTGGTTTTTCATTATCTGGAGGGGAGGAGGTTTACTGAAATGATGGGCAGTATTCTTGCCGTAAGCTTTGTTTTATCCTCCGGATTTGTCAAGACGGTAGGGAAGTTCCTTCTGGACGATTTTGGAGTGGACCCCTATTGGATGCCTTTTTGGACCGGGGCTTTATTTGTACCATTACTGGTATTCGCGGTATTGATGTTAAATCAAACACCAGAGCCGAATGACGCCGATATTGCGCTGAAGACCCAGCGCCTGCCCATGACAAGGAAAGAACGGCAGTCCTTTTTTAAAAGCTTCAAACCGGGAATTTTGTTGCTAATTTTAGTCTATATGATGCTTACAGCACTCCGGGATATCCGTGACAATTTTGCCGTGGAAATTTGGGGTGGACTGAACATTTCAGTCAATCCCGAATTGCTCACCCAGACAGAGATCCCCATCACGCTGTTGCTACTTTTAATGATGAGCCTTTTAGTGGTGGTAAAAAGTAATCAAAGAGCCCTTTTTATTTATCACGGGATTATCATTGCAGGTTTGGGTTTATGCGTTGGGTGTACCCTATTGATGCAGGCTGGATTTATAGCCCCTTTTTGGTGGGTGGTGGCAACGGGAACGGGAATATATATGGCTTATATCCCGTTCAATTGCCTGTTGTTTGATAGGTTGTTGGCAGCATTCAAATATGCGGGTACCGTAGGTTACTTGATGTATTTGATTGACAGCTTCGGTTACCTGGGGTCAGCGGGAATTATGATTTTTAAGCAGTTTGGCAATGTGCAGGCACTCAGCTGGCTGCAGTTTTATTCCAATAGTATACTGGTGTTACTAAGCTTGGGTATTTTGTTCATGGTAATAAACGGACTGTATTTTCACAAAAAATTAGCGAAAAACCAGAAAATGAGTGAATCAAGTATTGAGGTTTCTCCGCTTTGATTCATTTCCACGTGTTGTCAATTAATCAGAAGACCTAACATATGTTGAAGGTTGCATTAAGCAGGATCTAATAATTTCAAGCCCTAAGGGATCAGATTTTCCTGTTTCCTTTCTGGCCTTTTACATCTTTCTTCTTTTTTTCTTTAGGCTTTTTGAAGAAGACCTGTCTGATCCATTTTGGGAGGAAGATGGCACCCAAAATCAGATAGGGATAATAGGAAAACATTCTCCACAAAATGCTGGTGACAAAGGTATACCCCACCAAAAATTCCTTGAAGAATTGAGAAAAGAAAAACTCGGCTGTACCGCTGCTGCCCGGAGTGGGTGAGATCATCATAACCACCCACATAATAATCTGTCGGGCAAAGACGATAACATGCTCAAACATATCCAGCGTGTTGAATGCGGAAATCAGGGCGTTGAGCATAAAATACCGGGACGACCAGATGAAAATAGTTGCTGAAATGATGATGAGCCAGTATTTAAGTGGCTTTCCGCGAATTTCTTTGGAAGCTTCAATGATTTGGTCACCGTACATATTGGCGTTATATTTCCATTTTCGAATCCATCTAATGGAGAAAATCTTCAAAAGGATCCATTTAAACACCCTGGGTCTGTAAAATAACGCTCCCGCCATTAAGATGGAATAAAAGGCATAAAGGGAATAACTTGCCCAAAACAGGTATTCCATACTGGACCCCAACCTCATCTCCAGGACCCTACTAGTAGGAAAAATATGGCCTTGGGCAAAAAACAAAATAATTGGAGCGCCTATGACAAAGAAAAGATTGTCCATAATTGCGGTAAGCATAGTAAACGCCAATGCTTTTCCCAGAGGTATCCCTTCTTTTTGGAGGATAAATGCAGCTACTGCTGTTCCTCCGACAATAGATGGGGTAACCGCAGACGCAAATTCCCACAGGATAATAACATAGATCGCCCGAGTCCATGTGAGGTGTTTGTCTGTTACCTCACGGATTCGGTACATGTACCCTATGTCTCTCAAGACAATAAATAAAAACGCCAGAAAAAGGTAGGGAACAGAAGCGTCAAACACCCCCCGGAGAGTCTGTGCGTTGACATTGGGATCGAGGTAGAACATCAAAAAGACGATCACCAGTCCAATGAACACGGGCACCCATACTTTGTTGGGGTTTAATGTCCTGAAAATTTCCTTATTGTCTAATTTCATCTGTTTGTAATTGTTTTTTCAATGGTCAGATGGAATCTCGCGACAATAGCCGTCCCTCCGTGTGAAGTTTTAGTCAAGCTCGATTTCATAGGGTTTCTACAGGTATCGACTCCAGTTTTTCTACCCAAAAATTATTGAAACCATCTCCAATCTTGATAGTAACTAAGGATAACTGCAGCAACTCCAGAATGGCCAAGAAGGTATAGATGACAAAGATCTTATCGGGTTTCATGGCGATGAAGTCAGTAAATGGGATTATTGGTTGATTGTTAAGTTGATCCAGGACAAGTGTTTTTTGTTGTTCGATGGTGTATGGATACTGGATGACTGTATGTGTGGTATCATCACTTCTCGAAGCAAATTTAAACATTACTTTTTGATAAATCTTTAAAAGTTTGAAAAGGTCCAAGTCTTGCATTTCAGCATCGACATCATCTACCCGGGACATTTTCTTCAGCTCATCCACCACATTGCCCCTATTCCACTTGGACAGGCGTATTTCCTCCATTTCCGCAAGTTGCCCTATGACTGATTTGTATTTTTTATACTCCAACAAGTGGCGGATCAAGTCTTCCCTGGGGTCTATTTCATCCCCTTCTTCATTAAACTCAGGTCTTGGAAGAAGCATTTTGGACTTAATCTTCATCAGGGTCGCAGCGAATAAAATAAAGTCGCTGGCAACTTCTATCTCCATTTTCTCCAACGTATGGATATATTCTAAAAAGTCATTGGTGATTTTGGCAATGGGGATATCGTAAATATCCAGCTCATCCCGCTCTATGAAAAAGAGCATCAGGTCAAAAGGACCCTCGAAAAGCGGCAATTTGATTTCAAAACTCACTGGTTACGATTTTATTTTGTTAATTTTGCGCGGATAATAGAATTCAAAGATATTACTTATCTATGTATTTCTTTAAACGGAGAAGTAATTTCCTGACGTATCTTTGGTATCGTTGCCATTTATTGCTAATATTAAACATTATCAGGGTATGAAGGTTAGATATTTTTATATAGAAAAATAAAATGCGCATACAACCCGGAAAGCTACTTGCTCAAATAAACACCCCCGAAGACCTTAAAAAGTTCAAGAAGGACCAACTGGTACAAATCTGCGATGAGTTAAGGCAATTTATTATCGATCAGGTTTCGGTCTATGGAGGCCATTTCGGCGCTGGATTAGGCGTCGTGGAACTTACAGTTGCACTCCATTATGTATTACATACACCGGATGATCAACTGGTTTGGGACGTGGGTCACCAAGCTTATGGACACAAAATTCTTACCGGAAGAAGAGAACAGTTTCATACCAACAGACTTTACAATGGTTTGTCCGGGTTTCCGAAACGTAAAGAATCTCCCTATGATTCCTTTGGGGTAGGCCATTCAAGTACCTCCATTTCCGCAGCTTTGGGAATGGCGATGGCTTCAAAGTATAAGGGGGAAAAAAACCGACAACATGTCGCCGTCATCGGTGACGGTGCATTGACGGGAGGGATGGCATTCGAAGCAATGAACCATGCGGGGGTCTCCGACAGCAATGTGATCATTATCTTGAATGATAACTGCATGTCTATAGACCCCAATGTAGGCGCTCTAAAGGATTATCTAACCGATATCACCACTTCACGCACCTATAACAAGGTTAAGGATGAGGTGTGGAACCTTTTAGGTAAAATAAGTAAATTCGGCTTTAGCGCCCAAGATGTAGTTTCTAAACTTGAAGGAGGCATAAAATCTGCACTTCTTAAACAAAGTAATCTCTTCGAGTCGCTTAATTTGAGGTATTTTGGCCCTGTGGACGGGCATGACGTTAATCACCTGGTTGAGATACTCAATGACTTGAAGAATATTCCCGGCCCAAAAATCTTACATTGTGTAACCGTAAAAGGCAAAGGGTATGGCCCTGCAGAAAAGGATCAAACCAAATGGCACGCTCCGGGAAAATTTGACAAGATTACGGGAGTTATCGCAAAAAAAATACCCGTCACTCCGCAGGCTCCTAAATATCAGGATGTCTTTGGTCACACCTTAGTCGATCTTGCAAATCAGGATGGTGCCGTCGTGGGAGTGACCCCAGCCATGCCATCCGGTTCGTCTATGAACATTATGATGGAAGCCTATCCGGAAAGATCCTATGATGTTGGCATTGCCGAACAACATGCGGTCACCTTCTCCGCGGGCTTGGCGACCCAAGGCCTCAAGCCTTTTTGCAACATATACAGTACCTTTATGCAAAGGTCTTACGACCAAGTAATCCATGACGTATGTTTGCAGGATTTGCCTGTAATATTTTGTCTGGATAGGGCAGGTTTTGCAGGCGCAGATGGGCCAACCCATCATGGGGCATATGATCTCGCCTTTTTCAGGTGCGTCCCTAATCTGGTTGTCAGTGCTCCGATGAATGAGGTGGAATTGAGGAACATGATGTACTCGGCAACAAAACATAACGGACCCTATTCGATCCGTTATCCACGTGGACAAGGAGTATTACCAGACTGGCGTCTGCCTTTTCAAGAGATTCCTGCTGGGCAGGGACGATTGGTTCATGAAGGTGAAGATGTAGCTATTCTTACCATTGGACACATTGGAAATTACGTCGCTGAAGCAACTGAACTCCTGGAAAAAGATGGAATTCAGCCTGCCCACTATGATATGCGCTTTGTTAAGCCGCTTGATGAAGTCCTCCTGCATCAAATCTTTCAGAAATTCAAAAAAGTAGTCACCGTCGAAGACGGATGCTTAATGGGTGGGTTTGGAAGTGCCGTCCTTGAATGGATGTGCGACCACGACTACCAAGCCCAGGTTACCCGATTGGGGATTCCGGATCGCGTAGTGGAACACGGCGAGCAGCGTGAACTTCATCAAGAGTGTGGATTTGATCCAGTAGGCATAGCCCAAACGGTCCGGAAGATGGCATCTGTGATTTATAGTTAATACAATTCAATGTCCTGGATTCTTTCGGGACATTTTTGTTTCACATTTTTACAGGTATATGTCTTTACCGACTTTGAGCAAATCGCTATATTTGCTTGAACATAGTATTTTTGAAAAACCCAAATTCATCATGGATAACCTACATCATCCACATAGGAGAGATTTCATAAAAAAGTCAGTATTGGCGACGGCAGGCCTTGGCCTAGGATTGAGTGCTCAATCTGAAGCATTTAGTCCAAAAAAACTTAAAAATAAACTTCCACAATGGAGGGGTTTTAATCTGCTTGATTTCTTTTCTCCGGAAATGGATAAGGGAAGGAAAAATAAAGAGCAAAATCTTAAGTGGATGGCAGATTGGGGCTTTGACTTTGTCCGAATACCAATTTCCTATCCCAGTTATCTTCAATTTGACAGATCTAAACCAATACTTCCGGAGGAAGTATTGAATTTTGATGAAGCAAGGTTGGAGGAAATCGACAAGCTTGTATATCAGGCCCATTCCAATGGGCTACATGTCAGCCTAAACCTACACAGGGCCCCCGGTTTTTGTATCAACGCCGGATTTATAGAGCCTTATAATTTATGGGAAGACCAAGAGGCTCTGGACGCTTTTTGTGCCCATTGGGAAATGTGGTCAAAACGCTACAAGCATATTTCTTCCAAAAAGTTAAGCTTTGATTTGGTCAATGAGCCCTTTAAGCGCCAAGATCCCAATGACCAACATTCTCCCGGAGGCCCGGTACCGGTGGAGGAATATTACAAGGTGGCCAAAGCAGCTCTGCAAACCATCAAGGGAATCAATAAGAAAAGGTTGGTGATTGCAAACGGAAATGGAGGAGGTGGAATAGCCGTGCCCGAATTGGCGGATTTGGACTTGGGGCAAAGTTGCCGGGGATACTTTCCGGGCCATATATCACACCATAAAGCTTCTTGGGTACATAAGGATCCCGATTCACTTCCTGAACCCAGTTGGCCCGGTACCCATAACGAGACATATTACGGAAGGGAAAACATCGAAAAGCATTATGCACCCTGGATAGAACTTCTGAAAAAGGGGGTGGGCGTACACTGTGGAGAATGCGGTAGCTTTAATAAGACGCCCCATGATGTTTTTTTGGCGTGGTTTGGAGATGTACTTGACATTCTTCATGAAAACCGCATTGGATTTGGAATATGGGAATTTTCGGGAACTTTTGGTGTGATGAATTCTGGCCGCGCAGATGTGGAATACGAAGATTGGTACGGCCAAAAATTGGACCGGAAGATGTTAAATTTATTGATGAAATATGCCTGATATTGCATACACGGATATGGGATCCGGAAACCCCGTTATTTTGCTTCATGGCTTTTGTGAGAGTAAAGAGATCTGGGAGTTTTTTCAAACCAATTTATCCACCAATTACCGCGTACTTTGCCCGGATCTGCCGGGTTTTGGAAATTCCCCATTACCTGAGGGAATAATTCGGATAGAAACGGTTGCGGACACGCTACGCAACTGGATGAAAATGCTTACTCTAGAGGACCCTGTTGTCATCGGTCACTCATTGGGAGGATATGTCACCTTGGGCTTGGCCGATCAGCTGGGGGACAGGTTAAAAGGAATTGGATTGTTTCATTCAACGGCAATGGCCGATGATGAGGATAAAGTGAGCGTTAGAAATAAAACGGTTACTTTTTTGAAAAAGTTTGGCACAGAACCCTTTGTCAATTCATTTTTGCCACAGTTGTTTCCTGAACAAAAACAGGAGGAAGTAAAAGGCATCATAGAACAACTCTTACACCGGGCACGAACAATTGCGCCGGAAACGGTAATTGCCTATACAGAAGCAATGCGGGACCGGTTTGACCGTAGTAATGTTTTGGACCGCTTCGCCGGTAAAAAGTTTTTTATTGCTGGGGAATTGGATAGCGCAATACCGATACAAAATAGCAGAAAACATTTCAATTGGGTGACAGACTATTTGGAATTAAAGGAAACCGGGCATATGGGAATGTTCGAAAAACCAAATGAGACCTTGGTATATGTCGATCAGTTTCTAAGAAAAACCTTCGGTTGAAGCGGGTAATATCAATACCGTTCTATCAAGTAGTATAAAAAGAAAAAATTGAGCGCAATAGCCGAAATCCGGTTCATCCACATAGCCCAATCGTAAGTCGCATATTTTTCAGGGCTACTTCTGACAAGAGAAAACCACGTAAAAAAATATAAAATAACAGGCAACATAGCTCCTAAAAAAATCCAAATGGCCCAGGTTTCTCCTGTCCATTTGAAATAGTATACGAACGCTATTCCAGAAAATATAAACCAAACCGAGGCAAAAACGAAGGTTCCCAGAATCCCCAAAGAAATACTCAGTGTTATGTCTCCTCTTTTTTGATCCTCCCGATGCTGATAGACCTGTGTAAGGGGATAGGAACCCATGAGGATAACGGTGGTCAGCATACCCGGTATATACACCGTCTCGTCCAAATATACACCCCAACCATCACCTGTAAGGCCTGCATATGCCATGCAAAATGTAAAATACCCCTGAAAAAATCCAGCAGTGACCCAGCTTATATAAGGGTATTTTTTGAGGCGAACGGAGGGATGACTATATGCCATGGAAACCAAGCCATAGATTAGCATCATTGTGCTATATTCATAATTAATACCTAACCCTAGGAGCAGCGCCACTATGAAAAACACCATCGATAAGGAATAAAGTCCTTTTGTTACCTTTGGAGGGTGCTTGAGACCGCCAATACTATCTTCGTCCTTATCGAAATAACTATTATATCCGTTACTTGATGGATATAGGAACAAATGGAGGGAAAGAAAAACCAGCATAAGTCTGAAAATTTCAACTTCTCTTGCGACGGCCCAGGCAAAAATAAAAACGGGCATTAGATAGAAAGAAAATGGTATCCGGAGGTGTTTCCAAGATGAAATATCAAACATAATCAGGGGTGAAGAAAAACTTTTGTGGATAGGTTCTGTTTTTTACTTACCTTGAAATTTACAATAATTTTACCCGAAAAAAAAGCGGATGCACAACCATATAGTTAGTATAGGCACAGCAAATCCCGGGGAGCCTATTCCCCAGTACCGTATCGGTGAGTTTATGAAACTTGCACATGGATTGTCATCAGAGGAGGCTAGAAAATTGAGCTTTGTGTACCGCGTTTCTGGCATTAAAACCAGGCATAGTGTGTTGACAGATTTTAATTATACAGACCCCTTATCTTTTGAATTCTTTCCAAAAAATAGGGAACTTGAACCTTTTCCCACTACCAAACAAAGGATGAAAGTGTTTGAGGAAAGAGCAACAGGAATGGGGATTGAGGCCATTTCCAAATGCCTTGCGCAATCAACGGTAAAGGTGGGCGACATCACCCATTTGATTTTGGTTTCGTGTACTGGCATGTATGCACCAGGTGTGGAAATGGAAATTATTGAAAAGATGGGCTTTAAATCGACCATTGAGCGCTACTCTATTCATTTTATGGGATGCTACGCTTCTTTTAATGCAATCAAATTGGCAGATCGAATTTGCGATAGTGAACCTAAGGCAAACGTATTGGTGCTTTCTGTGGAAATCTGTACGATTCATTTTCAAAAAGTGTATACTGAGGACAATCTAATTGCCAATGCACTTTTCGGAGATGGGGCTGCGGCCGCTTTGATCACCAAGTCTAAGCATGGCCTTTGTATCAAAGATTACGAAAGTCAGATCTTCAGAGAAGGGGAAACGGATATGGCTTGGCATATTGGGGATTTTGGGTTTGAAATGAAACTAAGCAAATATGTTCCCGAGTTACTTGAAAAAGGTATTCGAAAATTTAAACTAGGACTGGAAAACCGATTTGGGTTGAGCAAAATAAGGCAGTTCGCCATTCATCCGGGCGGGCAGCAAATTTTGAATAAAGTGGAACAAGTCATGGGAATTGACAAAAAACAAAATTGTCATTCCCATCAGATTCTTAGCGAATTCGGAAATATGTCTTCAGCAAGTATTTTATTTGTGTTAGAGGCTGTCTTGCGGGATGTAGTTGTCAATGGAGAGATGTTGGTTATGGGATTTGGTCCGGGACTGACCTTGGAAACACTCTTGGTAGAACGGGTATGATAGATTTCTCAAAAAGAAGCAACGAACCCGAACTAATGGATGATTTGTCCTGTGATGGAGAAATATTGAAGCAGACCTTGGCAGAGCTAAAAACAATAAACAGGCTTTTGGGAGGCAATAAAGTAACAACAGACGGATTAAAAAAGCTGTTAAAACGTCCTTCATCAGGCACTATTAGCATAGCCGACGTAGGGTGTGGAGGAGGAGATATGCTACAGGTCATGCAGACTTGGGGTAATGATATGGGATTGGATTTGGAATTTCTTGGAATAGATGCAAACCCCCATACTATCCAACTGGCAAAAGAGAAATTTTCAGGTAATCCCAGAATTTCTTTTGAGGTGGAGAATGTCCTGATGGAATCATTTCACCGGACACCTATTGACATAGTGACCTGTACGCTATTTACCCACCATTTCACTGATGAGGAGTTGAAACGGATGTTTGCCAGTTTTATCAAAAAGGCCAAGGTCGGTGTAGTGGTCAATGATTTACACAGAAATCCTGTCGCTTACTATAGTATCAAATACCTGACAAAATTCTTTTCCAAATCTCCAATGGTCATTCACGACGCCCCCTTATCTGTGCAAAGGAGTTTCACTAGAAGTGAACTTTATGGGCTGCTAGACGGTTTAGGGTTCAAAAAAATTGAAATCTCCTGGCATTGGGCTTTTAGATGGCAGGTAGTTTGTTGGGTTTAGTTGAAACCCTTAATTTGGCAATTCCACTTAATATTTGAATATCTGTTTAACTTAAAACTACTGACTATGGAATCATTTGACACGAATACAATAGAAACTTTAATAAATGCGGCAATCGCTTTTGCAATGGTTGCCATTCCCAAGCTGATTTTGGCAATTCTACTTTATTTTTTGGGAACTTATGTGATCAAGTTTGTAAAGAGGGCCATAGACAAGATGTTTACAAAATACGAGATAGATCCCTCGCTAGCCACCTTTTTGGGTAGCTTTTTACAGGGGGTACTTTATGTGTTATTGGCACTCGCCATTCTACCCACACTAGGTATACAGGTTACTTCATTTATAGCCGTTTTAGGTGCTGCCGGTTTGGCCGTAGGCTTGGCGTTGCAAGGCTCCTTGGCCAACTTTGCCGGGGGAGTGTTGATTTTGGTATTCAAACCCTTCAAAGTGGGAGATACCATAGAAGCCCAAGGAACTCTAGGTGCGGTGGAAGCCATCGATATTTTGTATACGACAGTGAGAAATTTTGACAACAAAGTAGTCACTATCCCAAATGGCAGTTTGGCAAATAATAACATCACGAATTTTTCGGACAAGCCAACGCGGAGAGTGGAACTTCCAGTCGGCGTCGCCTATGGAACTGACCTCAAAAAAACGAGGCAAATTGTCCTAGATGTGTTGGCCAAAGATGAGCGCATACATGCCGATCCAGAACCTGTCGTCAAATTCACAAATTTTGGGGACAGTTCTCTTGATCTTTCTATTCGATGCTGGACTGATACATCTAATTTATGGCCGGTATTCTGGGATAATATGGAGGCAATCAAAGAAGCGTTTGAATCCAATGATATTGAGATTCCGTTTCCCCAGCAGGATATACATCATTATTATCCCGAAGGGAAAAATGTAAAGTAAAAAAATGCCGGAGCCTCTTACCACTACCACGCACAAGAGGCTCCGGACAAACCCTACATTAAAAAAGTAACCAACTTTCAAACTAACTCCAACCCTTCAAGTGCATCGACGTCACTTTTCACGTTTCAACTTCACTTTCTCTCCTCCAACTTCACATATGCACAATTCAACTTCACTTAGTTTTAAAAAAATTTGTCTTAAAAAAAATTTAAAAATTTAGCTGTTAATTAATTTACT
>DATHWC010000162.1:0-21329 GCA_035460985.1 Lunatimonas sp. | reverse complement strand
TACCATCTGAGCAATCCTTTCTCCATCGTTCACTTGAAAAGGTTCATTTGAAAGATTTATTAGTAAGACCTTTATCTCTCCCCGATAATCCGCATCGACCGTGCCAGGAGTATTGAGCACTGTAACGCCGTGTTTTAATGCCAGTCCGCTTCTAGGCCTTATCTGTGCTTCAAATCCTGCGGGAAGTTCCATATATAAGCCTGTCCCGATCAGTTTCCTTTCCAAAGGCTGGATTACTAACGGTTCTTCCAATTCCGCCCTCAAGTCCATTCCGGCAGATAATTCGGTTTGGTACTCAGGTAGCGGGTGCTTAGATTGGTTAATGACCTTAATTTTCATATGTTTATGATTTGTTTTACATCTGCCATAACTTGCCCCGGTTTATCGGGGTGGAATCTCGCTTTGATAATCCTCCCTACATATGAGGTTCCCCTCTTGCTCGATTTCATGGAGTTAATTTTTTTTTAGCTTGCCGAAGCAGCGAAGATAATTCCTTTTTTTCCATTAGGAAAATGAACATGACATAAACAATAACAATTGAATTGTGAACGAGAAAATTTATCCATGCGGAATCAAATTTAATCCAAAAGCCCATATAACTGAACATAAAGGCTATGGCTAAATAAGACAGCCCATTTTTCACCTTATAAGGGATGGGATAATAGCGCTGCCCAACCAAATAACAGACTACCATCATTATAAAATAACTCCCAAATGTACTCAGTGCAGCACCAATAAATCCATACATTGGTACAAAAGTAAGAATAATGATAACAGTGACTATCGCACCCAGGGATGTTATATAGAAACTATACTTTGTCTGGTCGGTAATTTTAAACCAAATGCTCAGGTTATAGTAAATGCCCAAAAACAAATACCCCATTAAAAGGAGCGGGACCATTGATAATCCCAATTCATACCCCTCACCTTGAAAGATTACTCTACTAATCAGATCCAAATTTACCGAAACAGCTACCATAAGTGTGGTGCAGAAAATTATAAACCAGTGCATAACCCGGGAGAAGAGTTGGGGACTGTTTTTGTTTTCCGCTTGTTGAAAGAAAAAGGGTTCAGCCGCATATTTGAACGCTTGAATGATAAGGCTCATAAATATGGCCAATTTGAAATTGGCCCCAAAGACACCGCCTGCAGCTCTTTTGGAAAGCCCTGGGTAAAAATCTTCTGGAATGGCGTATTCGAACAGACCTCTGGAAAACACCTCATTAATAACGCCCGCAAGCCCCATAAATAGCAGAGGAAGAGCATAACGCCACATGGGCCGTAGGATGGCCTTGTCCAGCATCCATTTGACAGGTCCGCTTTTGTACAACAGTACGGGTAGGATCAAACCGTTGGCAAGGACATTTGCAAGCAGGATATAGTCTACTCCCCAGTCCGGGCGGTACAGTTTCTGAGCAAGTGGCTGCCATTCCGGTAGCCACTCCCCCCGGGCTACATGAAATAATAAAACGATGAAAAACAAGTTAAACCCAACATTGATAAAAATATTCAACAACTTGATCATGGCAAAAGCTAAAGCCCTACCTTCCAGCCTTAGCTTAGCGTAAGGAATAGCCAATACCGCGTCTATTGTAAGGATAAATGCCACCCATTGAAACAAATGACCTTGGCCTGGATACTGAAACCAGATGGCTAAATAATCGGATCCAAGATAAAGAAGTGAACCTAGCGTCAGAGAAACCAAACCTACCAGTGTTTGGGTATTTTGGTAAACTTTTATGGGATCTAACCCCTTGCCAGTCGCAAATCGAAAATAGGAAGTCTCCATGCCAAAGGTAAAAACCACGTTCAGAAAAGCAATCAGCGCATAAATCATGGTGAAGGAGCCGAGAGCCTCTTTGTCCAAATATCCCGTATAAAGAGGGATAAGTAAAAAGTTGATTGTTTTGCCCAAAATGCTGCTAATGCCATAGACGGCAGATTGGCTGGCTAACTTCTTTAGCTGACTCATCTAAAAATTAAAAAAGGGGAATTATTCCCCTTTGAAATTAGGTTTTCTCTTTTCGAGAAATGCTTTGGTGCCTTCCCTGTAGTCTTCGGATTTTACACAACGGGCAAAGCTATTGGCTTCGATCTGATATCCGTTTTCGTCGCTGACAAATACAGCATTGACGCAGTCTATGATCATTCCAATGGAAAGAGGCGCCTTAGCCATTATTTTGTGCAATATTTCTTCCGCCCTTGCGATGGCGGCGTCTTTTGTCTCTTCGACATAATTAAGAAGTCCCAATTCCTTGGCTTCCTCAGCACCCAACATTTCTCCCGTCATAAGTATTTCTGTGGCTTTTGTCCGGCCTATTAATAATGTAAGGCGTTGTGTACCACCATATCCGGGAATGATTCCCAAATTAACTTCGGGCTGACCAAATTTCGCGTTTCTTGTGGCTATTCGCATGTGGCAGGCAATGGCCATTTCACACCCACCTCCCAACGCATAGCCATTGATAACTGCAATTACTGGTTTGTGGCAAGATTCAATATTGTGAAATACCTCCTGACCAAATTCAGCGAATTTACGTGCGTTGACCTCGTTGAGTTCAGAAATTTCATTTATATCTGCGCCGGCAACAAAGGCTTTTTCGCCGGCTCCCGTTAATATAACCCCCCGGATGGACTTGTTATCGTTCACCTCATTGAAGATATTGTTGAGCTCTTCCAGAATCTTAAAGTTTAAAGCATTTAGCTTGGATTCCCTATTTATGGTTAAATAAAGTATTCCGTCTTTAGTCTCTGAAAGAATATTTTTTTGTTCCGCCATGCGTTTATATCAGTGTTGATTTCCAAATATACAAGTACGGCAATCAAAGACAAAAGAAACGGTTAAAAATCATACGGACTGTTTTTTTCATAATTCGTCACAAAGGTAGTATTATGTTTTTTGAATTGAAAAAAAAGCAAATGATGAATGGTGAAGGTCTAAAAACCATAAAATGTAAGTGGAGACGTTATCCGAATTTTTAATGGATAAATCCCCTGAAAAACATTACCAAAAAGTAGGATACTGGATTGGGTTAATATGACTTTTTAGGGCTATGTTCCGGCAAATATTTCTATTTTTGCATTGGGAATTTTGAAAACTCAACTTATTGAAAACTTATGACGTCGAAAAGAAAAATAACCGTGGCCTATGGAGATGGTATCGGACCGGAAATAATGAAAGCTACCTTGGCCATATTAAACGCCGCAGGAGCCCAAATAGAACCAGATATCATTGAGATTGGCGAACAGGTATATTTGAAAGGAATTAGTTCAGGAATAGAGCCGAGGACTTGGGATTCTTTGAGAGAGACGAAAGTTTTCCTTAAATCACCCATTACCACCCCCCAAGGAGGCGGTTTCAAGAGTTTGAATGTGACCACCCGAAAAACATTGGGGCTCTATGCCAATGTCCGGCCGTGCAAAGCCTATTCCCCTTTTGTAAAAACCCACTTCCCCAAAACAGATTTGGTCATTATCAGGGAAAATGAAGAGGACCTCTATGCGGGGATTGAGCACCGTCAGACGGATGAGGTTTATCAATGTCTTAAGCTAATTTCCAGGCCGGGAAGTGAGAAAATCATTCGGTATGCATTCGAATACGCAAAAAAATACAACAGGAAAAAAGTGACCTGCATGACGAAAGACAATATTATGAAATTAGCCGATGGCCTATTTCATAAGGTGTTCAATGAGGTCGCAAAGGAATATCCGGATATAGAAACGGAACATAAGATCATTGATATTGGTACTGCGCTTATTGCAGACAGACCTGAAATATTTGATGTCATCGTGACATTAAACCTTTATGGCGATATTATTTCAGATGTGGCTGCACAGGTCACGGGTTCTGTCGGTCTTGGGGGGTCATCAAATGTAGGAGAAGAAGTAGCCATGTTTGAGGCCATTCACGGGTCAGCTCCGGATATAGCAGGGATGGACCTTGCCAATCCGTCGGGGTTACTAAATGGAGCCATTATGATGCTTGTCCATATAGGGCAACCAGAGGTGGCAGAGAAAATCGCCAATGCATGGATGAAGACCTTGGAGGACGGGATCCATACCGGAGACATCTATCAGGAATCCCTATCCAAAAAGCGGGTAGGTACGCAGGAATTTGCGAGTGCCGTAATTGAAAGATTGGGGCAGGCTCCCGCTAGTATGCAAAAAGCCTCATTTGCCAAAGGAGGCGAAGAAGGAGGCGGTAAGATGAAGCTAACCGAGCGTGTTCCTGCTAAGAAAGAATTAATAGGATTGGATGTGTTTATAGATTGGAAAGAATCAGGAAGAGACTCGAACGTGATTGGAGACCGACTTCGTCAGGTCAACGCTGACGGTCTAAAGATGCAGCTGATTACCAATCGGGGAGTAAAGGTTTATCCTGATGGAATGAGGGAAACTTTCTGCTCGGATCATTGGAGGGTTCGGTTTTTCAATGCAGATGAATCTGTCATCACCCATGATCAAACGATTGAGATCTTGAAACAGGTCAAGAACTTGGGCTTTGATTTTATCAAAACGGAAAATTTGTACACCTTTGACGGCGAAAGGGGATTTTCGTTAGCACAAGGTGAATAAATCACCATGAACGAATTAAGCCACATACTCCAGTAATTACGGTATGTGGTTTTTTTATTTAAACTGACACTGTCTCCTTATCCAATGTCCACCCCCCAACGAGTTCTTATCATTACCTATTATTGGCCACCAAGCGCCGGGTCAGGGGTGCAGCGCTGGTTAAAATTCGCCAAGTACCTTCCTGAGTTTGGCTGGGATCCGGTGGTATTCACACCCGAAAATCCTGATTTCGACCTCAAGGATCCTCTGATGGAAAAAGAAGTCTCTCCTTACATGGAGGTACTGAAATTTCCCATTTGGGAGCCTTATCAGGTTCTTAGGATACTTAAAAAAGAAAAAATCAGTGATCCCGGTATCCTTATAGAAAAGAAACAAAAAAGTTGGTTTGATAAAGTTGCAATTTGGATACGGGCCAATGCCATTATACCTGATCCAAGGGTGTATTGGGTCAAGCCTTCCGTTAAGTTTTTGGGACAGTTAATGGAATCAAATGATTTTCAAGCCGTAATTACGACAGGTCCGCCCCATAGCATGCATTTGATTGGGAGAGACCTTAAACGTAGGCATGGAATCCCTTGGCTGGCTGACTTTCGGGATCCATGGTCGAATTGGGAATTTTTGGATACGCTGCCAATGATAGATTGGGTGAAAAATAAGCACCTTAAATTGGAGGCGTCGGTATTTAGAGAAGCGGATGCATTGGTGACAATTTCCCCTACTTTCCAGCAGGAAATGGAGCAGCTTGCAAAAAGAAAAATTCATCTGATCACCAACGGATTTGATCCGGTGGATTTGCCTTCAGGTTTTTCTACGAATCCACCCTCCTCTGAAACTCTTGAGATCGTGTATACCGGTGTGATTGATGCAATTCGAAACCCGATGCCTTTTTTGTTGGCGATGAAGGAGGTTTTTGGTAACACCAGAAATAAAATTAAGTTGACCTTCGTAGGTAGGGTCAGTCAACAGGTGAAAAATTCCGTTAGGGAGGATTCCTGGCTTTCATCCCATGTGGAATTGGCGGGTTACGTCCCACATGAAGCGGTGTTTCAATATTATGAAAAGGCTCATCTATTACTGCTCATTCTCACCAATACAAAAAACGCCAAAGGAAATATTCCAGGGAAAGTGTTTGAATACATGGCTACGGGTAGAAAAATCGCTGCATTGGGTGACCCAGAGGGTGATACCGCCCAGATCCTTCGAAAGGCACAGGCAGGGGAGGTCTTTCGGCATGAGGATAGAAAAGGGATAATATCATTTCTTGAAAACTGTCTCGCACAGGCTGTCAGTTCCCAGCAACCGCCCATCAATACTTCCTATGAAAGAAAAACCCTTACCAAACAACTCGCTGATTTATTAAATAAAATCACGGAAAGTCAATCTACTGACGGCTAAGATTTGGAAAGTAACTCTCCTGCTTTTTCTTTTATCCACACTTCGACTTCGGGAGCGATGTGCCAACTCCAAGACCCAACGCCATATAATAATACCATCACACCACTTCGGATAAGTATATCCAACCATACAATGGTCTGGCTTGGAATTGCGTAGTGAGTGATTGCCCAGCTTCCAATTCCCACCAGTAGAATTTTTCCTACACCCCAGGTAAATGGATCAAATCCAAGCCGTATTTTCACGTAAATGTATTTAATCAAATTATACAAAAACATCGAAAACAGTGATGCTAGGGCTGCTCCTTCTATCCCATAAATTGGAATCAGCCACAGGTTCAAAACGATCACAGCCACACACATGATCAAGGTAGCGGTAATATTAAAAAGATAGAAACGGGAGAACACGATTATTTCCCCATTGACCGAAAAAATCACGTCGGACAACTTTCCCAATCCGATAAGAAAGACTACCCACTTCCCAGCCTGGTAGATTTCCCTGTTTGGCACATAGTGATATAGCGAATCAATATTGACCCAAATCAGCAAGAAAATCAGCAGGCAAATGAGGAATTGGTGGATGGCGATCTTTTTGTAAAGGACATTTATTTCCCACAGTTGGTTGTGGGCGAACTTTTCAGAGATAATGGGCATAATTACCTGTGAAATGGCCCTTCTAGGCATGTCAATGACTATGGCTATTGAGAAGCCAATGGTATATATCGCATTGGCATTAAGACCGATCATAGAACTGACCATGAGGCTGTCAATTTTCATGATGAGCAATGCCCCCGCCGTTCCCAGTAATGTTACCAGACTGTACTGCAAAAATTCTTTTTTGAAGGGAGTGCTGATCTGTTCCCAGTTTGCCGATAGCTGGAATATGCGGATCTTAGACATGTAGCCAATCATGGCCAGCAAGGTGAGGAAATAGATTCCTCCCAATCCCCACATCAGGGAATAAAAAGCGTAAAATCCAAAGTAATAGCCCAAAATCAGAAAGGTGACCAATAGCCGAACTAGCACATCCCGGAAAAAGGAGGGGATTGCCACCTTTAAATAGGATCGGCTGAAGGCATCTAATATGGTGTTCAAAACGGAGAAAAACGTAATTAGGAGGGCCACTAACAGGAAGTTGTTTACTTCCGGGGAGTTTTTCGCAAAGACAGAAATGACCTGCTCCCTGAAAAGAAAAAATCCTAGAGCCACGGCAAGAAAACCGACCACACCGATGACAAGTGAAAATGTAAAAAAAGGAAATTTACTTCCTACAACACGAGGGAAAAAACGGGTAATTCCATTGCCAATCCCGAGCTGCGCAAATGGAACTAGTAGGATGGCCATATCCTGGATGGTTTTAAACAAACCAATCTGCTCCGGCTCCAAGACGAATGGTAGGAGCCAAAGCATATTAAAATACCCGATGACAACACCGACATAGGCGAAAAGGGTCGTTAACAGGCTTTGTTTGGCTATTTTGCTCAAGTGAAATATTGGTTAATTCAGGAAAGGTAATACAATCTCGATTACGGCAGGATTTTTACTGGCACTAATAAGAAAGAGGAAATACATGTAGAGTTAATTTCTATCATCGCCATTCAGTTGATTTCCGTTTTTAAAGTGGAGTTTAGAAGTCTCAGGCTATTAGGCGTTGCGAGCTCTAGTCTCATGAGGTTGACGTATCGGCCAAGATTTCCAATATTTTTTCTTTTCTTTTTGAATAGGTGTAGTGTTCTACAATCCTTCTTCGGGCTTGAATTCTTAACTCCCTGTAATTTGACTGGGGCAGTATATGTATGATTTGAATAAGGTCATGGATGTTTTTTTGGCGTAAAACAAAACCAGTTTCTCCAATTATATTGCTGATTTCCCCAACTTGGGATCCGATCGGAACACAACCGCATAGCATGGCTTCCGCCAAGGAATTGGGAAATCCCTCAGAGGCGGAGAGCTGAAGGTAAAACTGTGCTTCTTGAAAGATTTGTCGTATTCCTTCTTTGGGCTGCGCAGGTATGGCGGTAATGTTGGGCAGGGTGGTTTCAAAATTTGCGTCTCCAACTAATTTAAAAGTATAATTAGTGAATTTTTCGGCTAATTGGACGATTAGATCAATTCCCTTTACAAAAGCCCGGTTTTGCTTTGAAATACCAGTTGCTACTGTAACAAAGGTGAAAGGCTCTTTTTCCAATTGAGTATCAACCCAAAATTCCTGATCAAATCCGTTGTGAACTACTTTTATAGGCGTTGTCAAATCAGGTATTAGGTTTAGTAGGCCTTGTTTGCGGGGGGCTAAGTTATCGTATGTGTAAGTTGACTTAACCAATGCGGAGGAAACAGGCAATATAAGCGAACAGTTTTTAAAGCTAAAAACAGTAGCCTTCTTCAACCATTTCTTGCGGTAATTGCCATAGTTAATATTAGGCAGATGCATGGCATCAGTTCCACCGCACTGGATGATAACTCTTTTCTTAAAAACCTTTCCAAAAATAACAGGCCATACGGTATGGTATCCTCCAAAAAAACAAAGGTATTGTGTGGTTTTGGGCAGGTAAATTAGCAATTGAAACAT
The DNA here is from genome assembly GCA_035460985.1 of Lunatimonas sp. Taxonomy (GTDB): domain Bacteria; phylum Bacteroidota; class Bacteroidia; order Cytophagales; family Cyclobacteriaceae; genus Lunatibacter. Next base: position 12,794 of record DATHWC010000162.1, on the reverse strand, counting down.
TTGAATGATAAAATAAAAGGGCAGAGCCAAGGCTTTATCTGTAAATGTCAAGGATCTTAATTTGAAATGAGGACTTATCATTTCCTTGTCCCTAATCGTAAAGGCAGTTTCTATGGAAGTAATGTACAGAATCATACTGGTGGATAACTGGTAAGCCCTGATTGAATGTAGTTCGCCGGCCTATGTAAGAGGAAAACGTGTCTTATTTTATCCCAACAGGTTAAATTTCATCTTTATTTTGATCCGCTCTCTTAAAACTTCCCATTTTCCCAAGTGGGTTACTTTTTGAATTGGTCGTTGGTTGCGGAAAACAAAATATTGATAGTCATGTTCCCGGTAGAAAATGGAATAAGATTCCATTTTCTCTAAAAAATACCCACAGTCGCTGACTGTAGTTACCAACTTCCCCGTATCAAGCGGCTGATCTATTACCTGTAATTTCTTCGGTTCGTTAGCTATCATCCAATCAAGAAATCGTGGGTCGGGGATATGTACAAAAATGCTCGACTCCTTATGGCTGTGTTTTTGGATTATTTCAAAAAGATGCTTGTGGTCTTCTACCGGAATGTGTTCCAAGACATCCGGAAAAACAAAAAAATCATAGTTTTCGGATGGTTTATGAAAGTCAGTCATGTCCGAAACCTCAAACGACAAATTAGCTAAGTTTGCCCAAAGAAGCTTGGCTTTTGCAATGCTTTCTGGGCTAATGTCCACGGCGTGAACGTGTCCTTTTTTAACATATTTGGCTATAAGCTGACTGACCGCGCCAATGCCACAACCGACTTCTAAGACGGTGTGGTTCGGCTTAAGTCCGGCCCCTATCAATTTATCTATAATTTGGAGGTGACGGCTATTAATCCCAATCTTTTCCTGATGGGCTGAAAACCCATCATAAAAATCCGCTACCGAAGTTTTGTCTGTCTCCTTCATTTGTTAGGTTTTAAAGTATAAAATAAGGAAATGGCTAATAAAATCAACAGTGCATATTGGGCGATAATCATAAATGTCACCATGTTTAAATAGCTTTTTGGCCGAAATTCGAATGTGATTGACGATTCTCCCTGAGGCAAATTTAACCCCCGCAACAGATAATTTACCCGTAAGATATCAGCGGCTGATCCATTTATGGTTGCTGACCATCCTTTAGGGTAGAATATTTCAGAGAAAACGGCCAATCCCGCCGTGGTGAGATTAGCTGTATAGGTGATTTTGTTGGGTTCATAGGAATACAATGACACAGAACCCTGTCCAGCTGCTACATTTGAAAATTCGACAGTGTTTAGAGTAGCGGATTTTTTTGTGTTTATCTTACCAAGAGTCTCTATTTCCTCCAAGTTTGTGGTGACAGGTAGCACTTCTTCCGGTAACCATGCGGGTCCATTTGCGTTTGGGTTTTGGAACACGGCATTTTCAGAATTTCCTGCCAGTAGGTACTTTGTATTCAGCATATTAAGATTTTGGATGCTTTCCCAGTCAAAATTCCCTTCTTGGGCTTTTTGAATAAATTGGCTGATTTCAGGACTTAAGTTTCTTTCAATCAAATCCTGGTACCTGCTCATTTTTGCTCCATGGTATCCTCCAACGCTATTAAATCGATAGCTGGTTCTGGCCTCATTAAAGGGGTTTTGAATATTTAATACTCTGAAGTAACCATCGTCAGCTGAAATTTTTTGGTCTGCCGGATTTGCGGCGAAATACTGGTTGCTCGGATTGGTTACAAAGCTGTCGTTATTGAGGTACCTTTTGTTTACACCCCAAACATCTACTATTACCAGAAGAGCAACTCCTAGCAGCGCATAATTTACATGAAGCATATCACGCAAATAAGCAAACAACAGACCGGCAGCAACTGCAATAAACAGAAAACTTCGCAGTGCATCGGACTGAAGCATAGCTTGTCGGTCTGTCCGTAGAGCATTCTGTAACCAATCCGGATATCCTCCTTCGGCATTTCCACGATATCCCATCCATCCTGCGGCCACTATACCGACAAGTAGAAGCCCCATAGTAACTCCCAAAGATATAAGGAATGACTTTTGTTTTTGGGCTGATTTTTTTTCAACAACAAACCTTTCCAGTCCAAGACACCCCAATACCGGGACAGCGAAAAGTGTAATTCCCAACGCCATTGATACCGCCCTAAATTTGTTGTAACCGGGCAAGTAATCAAAAAGAAAGTAGTTGAGCCATGCGAGGTTTTTACCCCAGGCAAGGATGAGTGAGAACAATACTATGCCCAGAAGTATATTCCTGTAGAACGGTTGCGCATAGATAAGGCCAATGACGAATAGGAAAAGCATTACCGCACCTCCGTAGATGGGCCCCCCAGTACCCGGTTGGTCTCCCCAATATGTAGGGGCATTTTGAAGAAATTCATTAATTTGAGCCCCTTCTACTCCCTGGGAGCGAAGAGCTTCTTCGGAAGATGAGTTTTTTGGGAGGCTCTGGCTACTTGCTCCGCCATAAAAGTTTGGTATTAGTAGCGTGAAGGTTTCCAATTTGCCCTGAGACCAATTAAAAGCATATTCCTTATCGAGTCCTTGTTGCCCATTCTCAGCGGTTTCAAGGTTTCTTTCCCCCCTGATTGAATACTTCCCATATTCGATAACAGACCCTAACCGTGCTGAGTTGCCCAGTACCCCAAGTAATGCTCCCAACAATAATAGTGCGGAAATTTTCCCAAATTCCGGCAATTTTTTATCCTTGTAGAAAAGGACTAACTGACCGATTCCATAGAAGGCTATTATAATTAAGGTATAGTAGGTGATTTGGAGATGGTTGTATTTTAGCTGAAGCAGTACGGCAAGTGCCGCAATGGACACACCAATCAGTATTTTTCTGGAAAAAGCAAGGTGAATACCTGCCAAAATAAGCGGAATTAGGCATATGGACCAGATTTTCGCATTGTGCCCTGCCTCCATACTTAGGAGATTAAATGTGTTAAACGCAAACGCATAGGAACCGGCAATGGAAATCGCAGGTCGGATGCCAAAAGTTATTAGAAGAAGATACATACTTATCATGCCAAAAAACAGGGCGTTGATGGGGTGGGGAAGACCGACCGTCAATACTTGAACCAGTGTATTGGTGAGGTCACCCTTTGGTAGGGAATGAATCAGATAAGCAGGCATTCCTCCAAACATACGATTGGTCCAGAGAGCTTCATCCCCCGTTTGTTCCCTATAGTCTAATATTTCTTTTGCCGAACCTTCCCACTGTAAAATATCCGACTGGAACATCATTTTGCCATCGAAAACAACAGGTGAAAAATACAAAACTGTAACCAAATAAAAGGACAAAATGCCTAGAAGGTGTGGTAGGGCTTTCTTAAAATCAAAGGGCATAATAGGAAGTCTAGATAACTAAATGTAAATGGTCATGCAAATTAAAAAATTTATCCTCATTTATAATAATTTCGAAAAGTAGCAATGAGCTTCCATTGCTTATGAGTACTTTAAATTAGAAAGTTTTATACGATTTTTGCCTAAGAGTCTTGTTCCCTAAATAATAACCCAAAGATATTTCATGGGAATTGTTTATGAAATTATTTTGACTGCTCAGGTTGAAATCATACGCGTATCCGAATCGGAGATTATCGGTCAGAAAAAGATCTATCAGTAACGCTATGGCATTGCGCTTATTGGGCGCGGGGCCGGAAGATGCGCCATTCTTGCCAATACTAGACCGGTAGGAAGTTCCAACCCAAAATCGATCATAAAAAAGAAACATGGCATTCAAATCAAAGCTTGTGGGACTACTAAAATCCTCCCGAATTAAAATGGATGGCTTAAAGGCGGTTTCGGCTGATAGAGGTATAATACTCCCGACTTGCAGGAAGTAGTGGTTGTTATGAACAGCCAAGGCCAGGTCTTTGTTTTCTAGATTCTGTTGTCCCACTAGATTAAATACGCTTAATCCGGAAAAGAACTTCTCAGAATGGAAAAACAGTCCTGCATTTAGGTTCGGAGTAAACATGTTAATCCGGTCCATGGGTATTGTCATGTCAGAAACATCATCTGGCATTAGAAGATTTCCATCTAAGACATATTCCGAAGTACCCGCACTGACTCCCATACTTAGGTAGGAATTGTCTGTCACCTTTATTTTATAGGAGTAGGTTAATAATGCCCCATGAATTTTGGTAGCACCAAGTCTGTCCGAAAACAGCGATGCACCAAATCCCATTCGTTCATCCGAGGATGACATATCGGCGGTGATACTGAACGTCTCCGGAGCCCCAGGAAAAGCCATAAACTGACTTCTATAGGTGGCTTGAACAAATGGATCAATTTTATGTCCCGCGTAGGCAGGATTGATATGAAGACTGTTGAAAGTATACTGACTGTATTGTGGAATCTGTTGGGCGTGTCCATGAGGTGCCCACATAATATAAAGCATCAATACCATTGATTTGGCAGCAATAAAAGAAAACGTTATTTGATTACCTGCAACCATCCCTTATATTGTTTTTCGGTCATTCCTATTCTCCTTCCTCTGACTTGGTAATAATAAGTACCGGCATTCACCCCCTCAGCATTCCAGTCATTTTGATAATCAGTTGATTCATATACAGAGTCACCCCACCTGTTGAAAATAATCAAACCGATCTGATCAAATTTGTTAGTTGCACGGATTACAAATGTATCGTTCTTGCCATCATTATCCGGTTTGATGACATTGGGGATAAATAGTGGGGTAATATTGATTTCATCCCTACTGCTGTTGTTTGAAATATTTGCATCTTCTTCATTACTTCGAACATTAGCCTCATTTGCTACAAAGCCCTCATCCTGAGCCACTACTTCTAATCTGATATTAAGTGACTCACCCACTGGAAAATCGGAAATCTCCCAAATCAACTGACCTCCGGTGGCTGTAAATACAGGGGAGATCGCAAGTGAACTGGATTGAAAATCCGCTGATATAAAACCAAGTGCATCTGGCAACATATCCGTTACTACCACCTCGCTGGCATCATCCAGCCCTGTATTTCTGACGGTGATGTCATAGTGAAATATATCACCATCAGCGACTCTTATTCCATTTGATGTTTTCTCTATATCTAGATCCACTGATTTTGCACGGACAATTACTGGTGGGCTTGATACAGTTTGATCAAAGTCCCCCACGGCACCCCGTACTTGGTTTGTAAACGTACCGTCATTTACAGCCATCACTTCTAAGGTAATCGTTTGGGAGGTTTCCGGCGCAAAACCATCAAAAACCCATCTTAATTCTCCGTCTGAGGCAGGAGGGGTGGCGGCAAGCAATAGGAAACCCGACGGCAATAGATCTTCCACTACAAACCCGTCAAGTACAAACGGGCTTCCATTCCTAATTAAAATGGTAAACTGTAACATGTCACCCTCGATGGCCCTTTCGATGTCCACTGTTTTTTCCATGTCTATATTTAATGCTCCTACCCAAACCGATACAGTTGCTGTAGCACAGTTGTTAGGTACAGAATTTTGACAAATTTCGTACCGTATCGAATAGTTGCCAGGAGGGGTGCCCGGTAAGAGGACTAAATTTCCGTCGTCGTCCCATTCATGCGGGAGAGATATGTTATTGCCATTTTGGTCTTCAGTGGATACAATATTGCCCGTAATTTCATTTGGACTTGCGGGGTTTCCTTTGAAAAGATCATTTTCCAGTACAGGCAAAGGGTTTGTTTCATATCCTTTCAGTGGCCCAAAACTTTCCCCAAAGGCTTCAATCGGGGCTACCACTACTGTTAAAGTAATGGAATTACTTATTTCTTGCCCGCACGCCGTGTCTTCAGTCAGTCGTCTGAAATGTGTCGTTTCCAATAACCCATCCGGTTGATAGTTTATTTCCGTTGCTCCGGGAATGTTTTCCCATGTTTGATTGTCTTCAGATGATTGCCACTGGAAGGTATAGCTTCCTTTTCCGCCGGTTGGTACTTCCCCGTTTAGTTGTGCAGGAGTTTCCAATTGGTAAAGTGTTTGATCATTACCGATTGCTGTATTTTCCAAGTCGGTAAATATAGTTACGGTGGATGCCATCCTTTCGGTTGAAGGACAACCATTTACAAGTTGTTCCGCATAATACACGGTGTTGGTTGTCAGTAGCGTCTCAGGATCGAAGGGAGTGCCTGCCACAGGGGAATGGTACCAGGTGATGTTTTCACCAGTCGCTAATAAATCGGATATTTTGGGACTGGTCGATTCGCAAAACTCTTGGGTTCCCGGCCCTGTAGGACTATTTACGCGTTCTCCGAGGTTTAAGGTTACAGTGGAGGTGCCTTCCCCAGTACAAAGTCCAGAAATAGAATACTGAAAAGAATATTCTCCTGCCTCAAATCCTTCTGTGACCCAAAAACTGCGGTCCAGCGTGACATTTCCTGATAGATCCTCCCATTCCCCGTAATCGTTAAACGGGCCTTCCAAAAAATCGAATAAATCAACGATATCTCCTTCACAAATTTCAGCTTCCATTCCGACACCAGGTTGTGCTTCAAGATTATCGGCGTCAATCAAAAAATCGAGCGTCTCGTTTAAGCAACTGTTTGGGTCCTGGTGAGTCAAGTTTACCTTATAAATCCCGCTGTGAATTGCAATGGTAAAAGGATCAAAAGTTAGGGAAGACTCTGTACTCAATATCGTGTTAGGATCATCATCCCGGAACCATTCATAGTTGATAAAATCGTATTTAGGAAGGTAGAGTCTCCCATTTTCTCCTTCACAGAGATTTTCAGGAGTAATAACTGGTAGGTTAGTACCGAAAAGCTGTATTGTGGAATTTGTAATGTTTCCGCATCGGTCTTGAATTTGGAATCTGTATCTCCCCCCCTCCAAATTTGAAAACAAGGGATTTTGGCCATTATCGACTGAAAAGGGAAGGCCATTTTTAGAGACGATTTTAAAATTAATGGGCTCATAGTCTTTTGCGTCAAGAAATACTTCAAAATCTCCATCTTCGCATAGATAATAATTTACTGACACCAATTCTGCTTGTCCAAGGAACCTGAAGCTATGTAATGTTTCCAAGCAAAACGCCACAGCATTTTCCCATTTAAGAATGTCTGCTCCGTTTCTCCACACTCGGGCAGATTTCACAACGCGAAGATCCCCTATACTGCTCAGATTAAAATTTTTAGCTCGGTTTGAGAGAATTACGGCGTTGGCGCTGGTTAGTTCTTCGCCTTCGGTAAATCTAACTCCTGTATCGGGATGACCCCAATCATCAGTTTCTGGGTAATATTTTTGGAGCCCAAATCGTGTATTTTGATTGGCGTCTAGATTATCCCTGTGATCCAAATTCAGATTAAATGTTCCGCAATTTTCTTCAATTTCCACAAGATTGGATGTGATAACCGTAGATTCGATGTTTACCCTCGTAACATGTTCCGTGCCACAGCTTGTTTTCACAGCAAATTCATAATTTCCCTCTGGCAAATTATTGAGATAAAATCTTCTAGTATCATTAATATTGATATTCTCTGAAAGATCCACGGGAGTTGTAACCCCATAGGCTGTCGGGGCCATATTGAGTATTACCTCAATCAACTGGTAGTCATAATTCATCAGTTCTATAGAACCAACCCCGATCCCGCAGCTTTTTAATACAGTGGGCAAGGCAGGACCAATTGCCTGCCTATGGTTGACACTAATACTTGCCTCATTGCCACACGCATCCTGGAGAGTCAAGCTATAGAATCCATCGGGAATTGGATCGTTTTCATCTCCAAAATAAATATTGTCCTCCGTAAATGGTCCGGGATAAAGTGGATTGGCAACTTTCGGATCGAAGCCTTCGGGGAAGTCTTGAAAGGTTATGGTAAAGGGAGCTACAAGATTTTTTGGTTTGACTGATAGCTTTCGTTGACCACATTGCCCTGCACCCCATGTTATGTCATTGGAAATGTCAATCCCTAAATCGATCGTATTATTCAAAGCGTTCGCGGAATAGCCGCAATTGTCTGTAATAGAGAGGTCATAGGTGTAAATTTGATCGTGAAAAAATGGAATATCGACAGTGAATAAGTTGTCAACCAAATCGGTTTCCTCAAGAAGTAAATTAATTACTTCAACAGTTTGGTTGTCCGGATCATAAACTGTAAAGTCAACCTGTAAGGGAAATTCCGATTCAGCATTCAGGTAGCGTAATCCATGGGATACCGATATTCTGTCGCAGGCGGGAAGAAACGTGCCGAAATCCCTTCTCGATAAGTCTATTTCCAATATGGAGCGGAAAACTTGAAAGTTTCTGGAAAGCCTGTCGCCGCAAACGTCTGTCACAATTACGGTATAGGCACCTTCTATTAGGTTTTCAAAAAGTGGAGAGGGCTGAGGCTGACGGTTAATTGGACCGGTAAGTTCGTAAAACGCCGCATCACCGGATTGTAGGATAACTTCAAGTCTGCCGTCATCGTCCGCACATAGATTTTGAGAAAGAAGACTATAACTTAGTCCTTCATAATCAGACGTTAGGGAAATTTGGCCTTCTATTTTAATTTTTTCACCTTCAAAATCTCCAGAGAATATCACGAGGTAATTTCCAGACACCAAATCAGAAAATTGGCCGGTGTTATTACTTTGGAAAAGGGTTTGCCGGTCGGGTAATAGATACAGTTCAAAAAGGGGGGAGCTCAACCCGTCGTCATTTGATAATTGACCAAATATACTTCCATCAGCACCACAGGTGACAGGAGTTGAGGTCAACACAAGTTGACGTTCTTCCTGTGAATAACATCGCATGGGATGTATATAGATGATGCAGCAAAAAACCAAGAAAAATAAAATTAATCCACGGTTTTCAGGCCAGATGTTCTGACCGTAAATATTGGTGTTTAGCACTATGGCAAATGATAATGGTAAAGATTAGTCCTCGTTAGCTAATAATTAAAGTTTGTTCCAAAGAAAGAAATACATAGATAAGTAAGAAGAATTACCTCTTTCTTAATACCACGCAAAACGAACCTTGAAGGCAATAAATTGCTTTTTGAATGCTAATTTAAATAAAAGAAAGTAAAATAAAAATTATAATTATTAAACAAAGGCTCCGAGAGGAGAAAAAAATATGATAATCCACAGTTTGGGACTTTCAGGTAAGTTTTAAAAAAATAAAAATTACTTGGGGCTGATATGATCGATACCTTTTGGGTGTTAACACCATTGCGACCCGTTAGTCTCCGACTGGGGAAGAAAATCTACCGGTCTCGATTGATTGGACGACAGCTTTCAATAAGTGAAGGACAAATCGGTCCTTTATTTTTGTCTCTAGAAAATTTGCGTCGTAAAGGGATTGAGACCGTAATAACACGGTCATAATCTTACCCAAAGTTTCAGCATCTAATCCATAAAGTTTCGTTGGTTGTGCATAATAATTTTCCGCTTCCAGCCTCCAAGATTGCCAGTCAAATAGTGGCACCAGTCTTAGTTTCAATACAGAGTCAAGAAGTCTTACGTGGATACCTTTGAGATCCAAAACCTCGTAAGGGGTGTCAACGAAATTCATGATACCGAGTAGTTTTTCTGCTTTGTAAAACTTAAACTCCATTTCATGAATCAGTTCAGTGAGTGGTCTGAGGTTTGATAGACTTAAACTTCTACAATGGTCGGGGAAGCTCACAATAGGAATAAATAAGGGAGTATATTCTTGTGTCATTTTTTCAGGTTTTTGACGTTTTATTTTTTTATAATTTATCTTGTTTTAGTCATTAAGTGATATAATAAACAAGATTAATTTATACATTTATGAAAATATTAATTATCCTTATCAAGGTTTCATGGTTAAAGACAAATTCTTGGTATTTATCAAATTTATTATGTTCGCAAGTTTCAATTTTTGTAGCTATTTCAGGGTGTAAGTAACAATTTTTTTTTTATCAAAAAAATACCCTAATCGGGGTATTTTTGCCTAGTAAATACATCTTTTTGCGTTTTTTCAAATAATATACGCTGTAGGCTCTGAATGAGATGGTCAACAGGCAAACTTTTAAAAAAAAGTTTACAGAAAAAATGTAAAGTTGGCCGGATTTTTAAAATATTGCAGCGATCCAATTTTTTTGTCGGATAATTCTACTTCTTTTTCAGATTTTCTTGAAGAAAAGCTGACTTGGGTCATGTTTTTTTACTTGCATTATAAAAAGAATTTGACATTAAACCGGTTTTACAATCCCTAATTGGGATTAAATCCTCCCCGTACCACTTTAAGAAGTTTTTTTCTTTATTTTTGTGACTTAAACAATGGTATAGAAAATGTTTGACAATCTTAGTTTTAAACTAGACAGGGCCTTCAAATCACTTAAAGGTACCGGTTCAATTACTGAAATCAACGTTGCAACCACTGTCAAAGAAATCCGTAGGGCTTTGATAGATGCGGATGTGAATTATAAAGTAGCCAAAGAAGTTACGGATAAAATCAAAGAGGAGGCATTAGGAAGGGATGTGCTTATTGCTGTTTCTCCCGGGCAACTTTTGGTTAAGATTACCCAGGAGGAACTGACCAAACTCATGGGAGGTTCCAAAGAAGACATAAATCTTAAAGGAGATCCTTCGATTATTTTGATTTCCGGCCTGCAAGGATCTGGTAAAACAACTTTCTCCGGAAAATTGGCCACTTACCTTAAAAAACAGGGGCGGCAGGTGCTTTTGGTAGCTTGTGATATTTATAGACCAGCAGCGATCGAGCAACTTAAAACACTTGGATCACAAATAGGGGTAGACGTGTATGCTGAACCCGAGAATAAAAACGCTTTAGAAATTGCCCAAAATGCATTAGAACATGCTAAGAAAACGGGTAAGAAAACTGTCATAATAGATACAGCGGGCAGGTTGGCGGTGGATGAGGTGATGATGAATGAAATTTCAGAGTTAAAGGAAAAAATCAGGCCCTCTGAAACGCTTTTTGTAGTCGATTCCATGACCGGGCAAGACGCGGTCAACACGGCGAAAACTTTTGATGAAAGACTCAACTTCGATGGCGTAGTTCTTACCAAGCTTGATGGAGATAGTAGGGGAGGGGCTGCGATATCCATACGCCACGTAGTAAATAAGCCGATTAAATTTATCTCCACTGGAGAAAAGATGGAAAATCTGGATTTGTTTTATCCGGATAGGATGGCTCAGCGTATCCTAGGCATGGGGGATGTGGTGTCATTGGTGGAGAAGGCCCAACAGTCTTTTGACGAAGATGAGGCAAAGCGAATTAATGCAAAAATCCGTAAGAACCAGTTTAACTTTGACGATTTCCTTTCCCAACTGGAACAAATCAAGAAGATGGGGAATATAAAGGATCTTTTGGGAATGATACCGGGTATGGGGAAAGCCATGAAGGGAATGGATATTGATGATGAGTCCTTTAAACCGATTGAGGCCATTATCCGAAGCATGACGCCGTCGGAACGTGAAGATCCTGCCATAATCGATGGGGGGCGTAGAAAGCGATTAGCCGCGGGCAGTGGAAGGACGATTCAGGAAGTCAATAATTTGATGAAGCAGTTTTCGGATATGAAAAAGATGATGAAGCAAATGAACAATATGGGGGGTGCCAAAAAGGCACTGGGAGCACTTGATCCAAAAAAAATAGGTAGAAGATAGAGAAAAAGCCTCGCATCGCGAGGCTTTTTCTTTATTCCGTATCTTCCGATACCGTATAGTCAATATCAAAATCTAAAGTAACCGTGTCGACTTCTAGAAGTTTGGCCGCATCAGTCTCTAACACCGCCTCTCTCCGGACCAGTTCAGCTATTACGTCCATCTGTTGTTCGTATGGGACATCCTCACTGTGCAATTTGTTGAATAGAGTCAATAATTCTTGATCATCATATTCAGCATATCTCTCGGCCCGTTCCGCTTTAATCTTTTCTTTCTGATCTTTGTAAAGAGCATCTTTTCGTTCGGTTATCTTCTCCCTGTAAGATGCCATCATTTTGTTCAATTCATCACTATCCGAAAATGGCGTGGCAGTGACGACGATTTCACTTGATTCCCCCTCGATATTCACTAGGGTAAGTGTATCCATTTTATTGATATAGTATTCATCACCAGTCTCCATATCTAAGATTCGCTCATCTTCGAAGATGAACCGGTCTTCTGCAGAACGGTTGGTACAACTGAATACAACTGGTAACATAATAATTGCAATCCATAATTTTTTCATGACGTTTCAATTTTTAATAATAATATCGATGTAGAATCACATCTTGTGTTTAAGAAGGATCCAGAGGGTTTCTGGGTTGAACCTTTATCAAAGGCCTTTTTAATTCTGTGCGGGATTTGGTGTAGTCTAAAGAGAAACCTCCCGGAGAAAACACAAAATGCCCTTCCGTTTACTTTATTTTATACATTTAAGCAAAAACCATGACAAAAACGGTTAGTTTATCCATTTTTCCATAAATTTTAAAAAATTATCTTTATAATGGTCGCTAACGGTAATGTTGATGTCTCCCAAATTTACGTTGTTCCTTGTTACCGACTGAATTTGATCCAAGGATATGATAAAAGACCTATGAATTCGCATGAATTGTTCTTTAGGGAGAATTTCTTCCATATTTTTCAATGAAGTTAGTGACAATAAAGGATGTGGTTTACCAATTAGATGGACTTTCACGTAATCTTTGTATCCCTCTATACAGATTATTTCATTCAAAAATACTTTTTGAAGTTGATATTCCACTTTCAGAAATATATAGGATAATTTATTTTCAACCTCTCCTATAGAATTGGATTCGAATGCCTGATAGGCTTTAGTACTTGCCCTTAAGAACTCCTCATAGGAAAATGGTTTCAACAAATAATCCAGCGCGCTCACTTTATATCCTTCAATGG
>DATHWC010000161.1:0-10160 GCA_035460985.1 Lunatimonas sp. | reverse complement strand
CAGATTTCATAAGGCAGAAACTCACTTACATCACCACCATATCGGTGGACCTCTCTGATGATGGTCGAACTGATTGCCGCAAATTGGGGAGAGGTAATAAGAAACACGGTTTCCAACTCCTCGTTGAGATACCGGTTCATTTGGCTTATGGTATTTTCGTATTCAAAATCTGTGGTGTTTCTCAATCCCCTCAGCAAGAATTTTGCATGATGTTTTTTGGCGAGCGACGAAGTAAGCTCGTTGTAGATGACTACCCTAACATTAGGGTTCTCTTTGTATAGGTCTTCAATTTTCCCGACCATTAGATCCAAGTCAAAATACCTGTTTTTTTTGCTGGTATTATGACCAATTGAAATAATTACCTCATCAAAAATATTTAACCCCCGCTGGACGATATCCTGATGACCTTTGGTGAATGGATCAAAGGATCCCGGGAAAAGAGCTATTTTTCTCATGTACTATTAAATGGTCCAGTAAGCTTCAAGCAACATGGTTTTTTTAAAATCACCGAGGGCGTGATCGGGGGAATAGGTGATTTTTTCCGGCGGCATCTCCGTGGTGACAGTAGTGAAATAAGGCGACAATACACCCTCGCTGGATTGCACATGAGAAAGGTCTCCCATTATACTCACTTTTGTACTTTCTTGGTCAAAACCTAGTTGTTGTGTTACCGTAAGTGTGTATTTAATTAAGTCATTTTCCGTACCTACTTTGAACGAGTTGAAAAAAACTAGTGTCCCAAGCGAAAATGCGGCTATGTAAATGTGGTCCGGAATGGGGAAAACAAAGATTTCTTGGTCTTCGAAAACGGTATCAGGATTAATCAAAAAGGAAAGTGGAAATACTACGCCCGGTATAATTTCCAAATCAGGTAATGATTCTTCAAACTTTTTTAGGATATCAAGAGACAGGGAACCAATCGCTTGAATTTCAGAACCGGGGATATTTTCATAGAAGATTTCCATTTGATCCGGATCTACTTCCGTTGTGAAGTTCAAGTATTGTTCTTTGTGGGAAGGGTCAAAGAGGTGGTTTGGAACGAGACAGAAAGCGTCATTGTGCACGTAAAGTTTACCAAACGTATTGGAAGATTGGATAAAGTTGTCCGTTTCTATAATTTCGATAAGTTCATTGACTTTGCTATAACTATACACATGGACACCTATTACTTCGCCTATCGGATTTTTAGCCAGTACGGACAGTAACCGACTATACAAGAAAAGCGATAGATTGGATATTTCTTCAATATCCAATCTATCGCTGTCAAATTTGCTTAGGAGATATTTCCCTTCCTTGCTCAATGTTATTCCCAGTTTCCGGATGTGGAGGTATCTACTCTAGAACCTACCCGAAGGGCCTTTTCATTGTTGTTTTTTCTACGGTCAGGATTAATTGGAGCAGGATCCCTTATTTCAAATACGGAAACTTCCCGTCCGCTTCGCTCGATCTTGTCAGTGAAATATTCAAATTGCTTTCCGCCGGACCCTGGAACTACATTCATGGTTTCCAAGTTGAAGTCGGGGTATTTTCTTTCATTGAATAAAGAGTCAATCACATTAACCGACCCTAGAGTGTCAATGGTAACGGTAGTTTCCTCTTTACCATAATCCAACAGTGTGGTAGTTTCGGTTCGTTGAATGATATAAATTGAACCACTTTGAATAAATTCCCTTAATTCATTCCAGCTAGCCGCATATTCGCCTTTTGTCCCCCTATAAGCAATTTGGGCATCGCGGAGCATCTGAAGCTTTTCAATAATCCTGGCTTCTGTTCTTGCTAATCTTTTTTCTTCTTCTACTACTTCATCTATGCCCATGTAAAGTTTATAAGCGAGGCCTAATGCGCCTAGAAGAAATACGATAGATAAAATTTTGGTCAGATTCATTTTGATCGATTTTTATGTCTGTTATATGGTAAATAAAGATTTTGTGGTTTCTTTCGAAATGCTAGTTTATGCATTTATTTCCAAAATTAAAATATCCTTTCCATATTCCTACATCATTGACGGATTTTATTCCCCAAAACATAGCATGTTTTTCCTCGTTACTGATTTTTTGTATTTCTTCCACACTTAAAAAACACAAATCAGCGATTACCTGATGCTGCTGGTCCAGTTCAGGATCCGTTCCTTTAGCCATCTTCCCGCCAATTTTTCTTACCTCGAAATACAATTCGATCGCATGAAGGGGTGGTTGAAGGAATTCATGTACAAATAGGTATTCGTCAACGCTTATATTCAGGCCCGTTTCCTCCCGGAATTCACGCCGTAGGTTTTCAGGCGCGCTGCTCCCGTACTTCATCCCTCCGCCCGGAACGTTCCAGAAATATTTTCCCTCCCCCATATAATGTTTGACCATCAGGATTCGGTTGTCTTCAACAAGAATCCCGTTGACACGTGTTCGTAGACGGCTGCCGAACTTCTCCTCGATTTCTTTTTTTATGTTAGGCATTTTCCCCTTAGATTCGCATTTGCTCTGTAAATATATGCCGAAGCCCTCAGAAATACTCAAAAGATTTTTTCCACATACCCCCACACAGGGGCAAGATGCTTTTTTTGCTAAGATGGACACCTTTCTAGGGCCGGAAATTCCAGCGATGTCTGCTTTTATATTGAGAGGATATGCGGGAACGGGCAAAACCTCTGTGCTTGCCGCCCTGGTTAAAGGACTCAATCATTTAAATCTGAGATCACTTATGCTAGCTCCTACCGGCAGAGCAGCCAAAGTAATGAGCGGCTATGCCAATCGTACTGGTTATACCATTCACAAAATCATTTATAGACCCAGAGACGGGTCTGTACCGGGCAGCCAAGGGTTTGATGTGCAAAAGAACTATTATCAGAAAACGGTCTTTATCGTCGATGAGGCGTCCATGCTTGCTGATGAGGGATCTTCGGGAAGTAGGATACTAAAAGACCTTATAGAATACGTTTACGAGCATCCGACAAACCGTCTTCTGCTGATAGGAGACAGGGCGCAGCTCCCTCCGGTTGGAAGTGAGCGGAGTCCAGGCTTGGACAAAAACTATTTGATATCTCACTACCGCCTTAACGTAGAGGAAGTAGAATTCACTGAGGTTACCCGGCAGCAACTGGATTCCGGCATTCTCTTTAATGCCACCCAGCTTAGGGAGGAGCTGACCAGGGAAAAGCCGGCTATCGGATTCTATTCAAAACGGTTTAGGGATTTTTTCAGGATGAACGGCGACCGACTGGAGGATGGTCTGAGGTATTCGTATGATAAATTCGGTGTGGACAATACCATCATCATCACGAGGTCAAATAAAGCTGCCGTCCAATACAACCAATATATCCGCCGTGTTATTCACTTTTACGAAGAGGAGATAACTGCGGGTGATAGGTTAATGATCGTTAAAAACAACTATACCTACATGGCCGAATCTGAAAAAATCAGTTTTTTGGCCAATGGGGATTTTGTGGAAATTGTAAAAATTCGTTCTTTTGAAGAATTATATGGCTTGAGATTTGCAACGGTGGAACTGAGGCTTATAGACTATCCGGAGGAGCCTTTTTTTGAGGCAAAAATTGTACTGGATACCCTATATACGGCGCTTCCTGCCCTGGCCCCTGAAGATTGGACCAAGCTCTATCAGCAGGTCTGTGAGGATTATCAGGACTTGGCTGACAAGAAGGAACTGAGGGAGTCAATTAAGAAGGATCCCTACCTGAATGCCCTTCAGGTAAAATTCGCTTATGCATTAACTTGCCACAAGTCTCAGGGGGGGCAATGGGATGCGGTTTTTGTGGATCAGGGATACCTGACGGAAGAGCAAGTCGATGTACAATATGTGCGTTGGTTGTATACCGCTATGACCCGGGCAAAAGAAGAATTGTATATGGTGAACTTTCACGCCAAATTTTTCCTTAAGGAAAATGAATAAGTAAGTAACCAAATTTGAATAAGGATATGAAAAAGTTGATGTTTTTAGTAGTAATGAGCCTAGCAGTGGTATTTGCAGTACAGGCTCAGGAAAAATCGGCTGATGGCCCTATGATAGCCTTCGAGGAATCGTCCAAGGATTTTGGAAATATCGCTCAGGGGGATAAGGTAGAGCACGTTTTTAAATTTGAAAACAAGGGAAAGGCACCGCTTGTGATTTCCAACGTTGCCGCTACCTGTGGTTGCACGGTTCCTGCGTGGCCGAAAGAGCCAATAGCACCTGGAGAGTCAGGAGAAATTAAGGTGTCTTTCAACTCAGCAGGCAAAATGGGCAAACAAAACAGTGTGGTGAGGATTTACAGCAATGCTTCTGAACCGATTGAAAAGGTTTCCCTGATTTCCAATGTTCTTCCCAAAGGTACGAAGTAAGGTATTTCAGGTAATCCCATGTTGAAAAACGGGATTACCTGATATTCATTTCATTGGTAATGATCTCCGTCAGCCTTTCCGCCCAGCGGTCGTACACTTTTTCACTTGGATGTAAACCATCCATAGCCAAATACTGATCCATATGGCCCAAAGACCTGTATTCCTCGGTGATTTCCAAATACCTGATGCCTGATGTGGCTGCCAGTGATTTGTTTTTTTCGTTGAAGTTGTCTATTTCCGAAGCGATCTTTTTTTTATCCTGGGCCAGGGAGGAGGCGTATGGAGTCACTCCCCAGTCGGGAATGGAAATGACTATGATTCTTTCCGCATCGTTTCCGACCAAGGCCAAAGATTTTACCATCAATTCAGAGAAATCCTTTTCATAATCGTCAAGGGGTTGCCCACGGTATTGGTTGTTCACACCTATCAGTAAAGTCAGCAAATCAAACTGTTGATTGTCGAGTTGGGCTTGACGCATACCTTGGAGCAGATCTTGGGTAGTCCAGCCAGTTACAGCGATAATAACTGGATCCTTGATAGATACACCTCTGTTTCTGAGTTTTAGGGTCAGTAAGTTGGGGTAGTTCTGAGAGGGGTCCACGCCTTGGCCAATGGTGTAGGAATCACCTAATGCCAAATAGGATACAGGTCCTGTCCGAAAAGGGGTATCTGTGGTCGGGGTAGTTTGGGGTGGTGTTATTTCCATAGTAGATATGCTGCTTTCGCATGAGGCCCACACTAACAGAAGCGCTGCCAAAAGCGCTGTGCGAAATGAGTACGTTGGTATTTCCCAGCTAAATGTAGACATAAATGCATAACAATGGGTCGGGGATAGAAGTTTAGCATCAATTTACTACCGTATAATTTTTGGATAAATGTTTAGTTGTTGATTCTGCCAGTTTATCCTGTTTAACCAAATATTTTCTCATCCAATTGAATGGTTCCATTGCCGGCATTTATTGTTACTGTTGCGCCCATCGGCAGGATAAACTGTTTTGGAATATGCCCAATCATCGCACCCCGATATGCGGGGATTTTTAGAGGGAGAATATAATCATCAAACACCTGGTCCAGTGTCAGGTTGCCGTAGCCCGAAGATGGGTCGCAGTCGGTACATTGACCAAAGACGAATCCTTTTATTTTGTCCAGGGCACCCATGAGTTTCAATGTGCTCATCATCCTGTCTACCCGGTACGGCTCTTCGCCGATATCTTCCAAAAACAGGATTTTATCCGTAAAATCAGCTATATATGGTGACCCTGCCAGTGCCGTAAGTACCGTGAGGTTTCCTCCGACGAGGTCCGCAGTCGCTTTTCCGGGATAGATAGTTTGAATCCTGTTCTTCTTAATGACCAAGTCATCCTCTTCCACGCGTTCATTCTCGAAAGTGACCTGCTCCTGTTCAAAGAAAATTTTCTCGAATTGGTCTACATTAAAGCTGTTCCAACTACCCGTTCCGTTCGGTCCATGGAAGGTTATCAATCCGGTTTGTGCGTAAATGGCGTGGTGGAGCGCAGTAATGTCACTATACCCCAAGATGGGCTTGGGGTTATTCCGTATCAAGTCATAATTGATAAGTGGCAGGATGCGCGCGGCACCGGAACCTCCCCGGATACAGATCACGGCTTTTACTTCCCGGTCGGCAAACATAGCGTTCAAATCATTTGCACGTTCTTCGTCAGTACCAGCAAGGTGACCTCTCCGGTTAGCCAAATTTACACCTTGCTTTACCCTAAAACCCAATGCTTCCAACGCCTCGACGGCAAACTGGATCTGTATGCGCTCGGAAGTGGCGGCGGATGGGCTGATTAAACCTACCATATCTCCTTTTTTTATGGGAAGCGGAAGCAATTTGACAGGCGGAGCTGTTTGGGCTCCAGCACTTAGACCAAGCAACGGTAACATGCCTGCACTTGCGCCTAATAGTTGTAGGAATTTTCTCTTTTGCATAGGGTTGGTGGTAAGGGAGTCAGTGGGTTTTTATCGAAGGAACATTTAAATCGGATTTTTCCGAAATTAAAAATTATCCCGCACATACAACAGCACTTTCTCGATTTCTCTTCGGACTACTGTAGCCTTATAGGGGTAATTGTTGTTCATCAGTGCGAAGGCATACATCTTTTGTTTTTTGGTCCGGATAAAGCCTACGAGGCTGTGGTTGTTGCTAATGGTGCCCGTTTTGGCAATCACATAGGGTACAGGGGCGTAGTAGTTAGACTTTAATGTTCCTGTCCGGCCCCCTACAGGAAAGAGCTGCATGAGTTCTTCATCAGGGAGGATGCGGTATATTTTTTCCACCAGCGATACCATGGATCTGGGGGTAAGCAAGTTATGTCTGGACAAACCGGAACCATCTACCCATAGCGGTTCGTCGGGAAGATCAAAAAGGTAAGTTTTTTTGATGTAATCAATTGCTTTTTCAGTGTTCAGTTCTTTAAATACCTCATCTGATATCTGCAGCAGTAGTTGCTCCGCTATGAAATTGTCGCTTTCAAGCAGCATTTCTTTATACAGCGCCTTGGTAGGGACTCCCCGTAGTATAAAATGGTCCGAGGGAAGAGCTTCCTTGGAAGCATGCACATTCTTTCGCCATTCCAAAGCTGCTAAGGTGACGAACGTTTTCTGGGAAGTAATAAAGGGAACCCGTGACCGCATACCGTTATAGGTTCGGGGGTTGAAAAAAAAGTCATTCGAATGCCATTCTCGGGTAACGTTCCGGACATTTTTATCACTTTGATAAATGCTAAATAATGAAGGTGTCAAATGTGGGCGGTTGTTGACATTAATGGCAGTGACTAAATTGCCATAAATAGGGAAGGGTGATTTTTCTGCTGAATAGGCAAAGTTGTAATCATCCCATTGCCATCCAAACCCAAAGGCTTCATCTTTCCAATTATGGTCGGAAAAATAGATATCCTGATAGGTATTTAGGAAGCCGTTAATGTTCGGATTAGGTAATCCGGGGTAATTGAGGGAGGGGTCACCTGTTCCCCAAATAACTACATCCTCTCCCTTTGGAGTATATCGAAGTAAGGTGCTGCTATCTCCCAGCACCAAAAGCGAGGCAAAGAATGTCAATAATTTAGTCGTGGAAGCAGGGATAAAATATATGTGGCTGTTTTTGTCAAATTGAACGGTTTGGCTGTCCAAGTCGTACAGGAAGAATCCGGTGAGGTGGTTGTCAAAAAAAGAACCAGCCCCTATCAACTTATCCAACCCTTCATACCTTGCCCGTATATCTTGTGAAAACGAATCAAATGAAATATGTAACAGGATAAAAAAAAGCACTGTGGATTTTTTACACATATTTTATGGAATAAATTTCTATTAAGAACGTGATTTGATTTTTGCCGCACCCCAAAACAGCCAAGCCCATCCCAATATAAAAGCCAATCCGCCAAATGGCGTAATAGCTCCTAGAATGGTGACTCCAGTAATTGACAATACGTAAAGTGATCCTGAAAAAACAATAATTCCCGCAATAAAAAGCCAAGCTCCTTGTTTAAAAGTATTGATTTGGGGAAAATTGGCGGATAAAATCCCAAGCATCAACAGGGCCAAGCTATGGTAAAAATGATAACTAACCGCTGTCTCGTAGGTGGCCAGGCGCCCGGTTTTCTCCAACATCGGTTCTAAACCATGAGCTCCGAACGCACCGAGAATTACTGCAAGCGCGCCAGATACAGCGGCTGTTTGAATAATATGTATCGTTTTCATCAGTTAGTTTGTGTCTCTTGCCCCAAAAATGGCACTTCCAATGCGGACCATGGTACTTCCCTCCTCTTGGGCAATCAAATAGTCAGCACTCATACCCATACTGAGTTCCTTTAAATTTACCTGCTGAGGCAAGTTGTCCAGCTTAAACTGTTCCATAAGCGTTCTAAGATAAGAAAATTCTTCTCTGATCGTATCCGTGTCCTCCGTATAGGTCGCCATTCCCATAAAGCCTGCGATGTGAATATGTTCCATATTCCGGATGGCATCTCCCAACAGTATTTCTTTTAACTCCTGTTCGTCCAAGCCGAATTTTGTTTCCTCTTTGGCGATGTGGATTTGAAGCAGACAGGAAATCACCCTACCCGCCTTTTGTCCTTCCTTATTGATCTGCTCCAACAGCCGCAAGGAATCCACACCGTGGATTAGATGTACAAATGAGGAAATGAATTTCACCTTATTCCGCTGTAGGTGTCCGATCATGTGCCAACGGATATCATCGGGC
Organism: Lunatimonas sp.; assembly: GCA_035460985.1. GTDB lineage: Bacteria > Bacteroidota > Bacteroidia > Cytophagales > Cyclobacteriaceae > Lunatibacter. Next base: position 1,613 of record DATHWC010000161.1, on the reverse strand, counting down.
AGTTGGGGTGCTTTTTCAGCCATCTCCTGTACTTTGTTTTCCCCGAAATCCCGAATCCCGGCGTCATAAGCTTCTTGGATGGCGGATACGGGTTTTGTCTTGCTTACCGCGATCAAAAGACAGGTTGGTGAAGAAAAGGTGTTTTTTATACGATTAAGATTTTCTTTTATACTCATTCGTGTAAATTTACTGTTGGATTTAGTTATGAATAGGAGTTAATAACATTTTATCTCTAATACAAAGATATGGCTATATTAGGTACATTACTAAAAAATGGCATCCGATTGCGGGAATCCTTAGAGCAGGAATATGGCGCTTCCGAGGCTCTTCAAAAAAATGAGCTGAAAAAACTTTTGATCTTGGCCACCAAAACACAGATTGGTCGAAAATACAGGTTTAAAGAAATTCTGGGCGAATTCAAGAAAGATGATCAGGCGTACTATGATGTTTTTAAGAAGAACATTCCTAATTACGATTATGAAAAAATATATACTGTGTGGTGGCATAAGCTAAGGGAGGGGGAATCCAATGTGACTTGGCCGGGAAAAGTGACTTATTTTGCGTTGAGCTCCGGTACATCCGGTGGGCCGTCCAAATACATCCCGGTTACGAATAGAATGGTGAAAGCCATCCGCAAGACAGGGGTAAGGCAAATGCTTACCTTGTCTAAGTATGACCTACCGGATCAGATGTTTAACAAGGGTATTTTGATGTTGGGGGGAAGTACGGACCTGGATTTCAACGGAACATATTTTTCGGGAGACCTGAGCGGTATCACCATTAAGCAGCTTCCTGTTTGGTTTCAGCGATTTTATAAACCGGGATATTCCATCGCCAAAAACCGAAACTGGGGCGAGAAGTTGGAGCAAATTGTAGAAAATGCTCCCAAATGGGATATCGGTATAATAGTCGGTGTTCCTGCCTGGCTTCAGATTTTAATGGAAAAGATCATTGAACGGTATCAGGTTAAAACTATTCACGATATATGGCCAAACCTGGGCATTTTCGTTCACGGAGGGGTGTATTTCGAGCCTTATAAGAAGGGGTTTGAGAAATTGCTAAACCATCCGCTTATCTATATAGAGACTTATTTGGCCAGTGAAGGTTTCTTGGCCTTTCAAGCTTTCCCCAATCGTAAATCCATGCGCCTGGTCTTGAACAATGGGATTTTTTACGAATTTATCCCTTTCAACAGAAAGAATTTCGATGAAAATGGGGAAATGCAAGCTGAATGTCAAACTCTTTCGATTCACGAGGTGGAGGAGGGTGTTGATTATGCTTTATTGATCACAACCTGCGCTGGCGCGTGGCGATATCTTATTGGAGATGTAATTCGTTTCGTGTCCAAAGATTCAAGCGAAATCATTATTACTGGTAGAACGAAGCACTTTTTGAGTCTTTGTGGGGAGCATCTGTCCGTAGATAATCTGAACAAGGCTATTCAGGCGGTGGAGGAAAAATTGGATATCAGTGTGCAGGAATTTACCGTTTTGGGCGTTCCGCATGGAAATTTGTTTGCCCACCATTGGTACATAGGTACGGACGATGCAGTTGATGAGAGTCAACTTACTAAATTTTTGGACCAAAGTCTGGTACAGTTGAATGATGATTAT
>DATHWC010000160.1:0-15517 GCA_035460985.1 Lunatimonas sp. | reverse complement strand
AAACTCAAATATTCTGAATTGGGAACATGGTCCCGAAGGCTAGACAGAAAGCATAGGTGGGTTTATATAATTGACGGTGAAAAAATTATCGTTACCATACTTGGTGCGTATGGTCATTATGATGACTAACCATAATTTTGCTTTATTCCATTTAGAAAGCAAACACTCACAAATTCGCCGTCTGATATAGTAAATAACCGCATAATTTGTATGTCGACATTCCCCTTCTTTTCTAGCAATCTTATTTATAGTCATTTTTTTCAATAATCCTGCTTTATATATTGTTTAATCCTGCAAAAAATCATTTCCAATAACATTTTCTATTTTGACGATAAATTGATAAATTAACACTTTCATGATTTTTGTCATATGTTTGTCGACAAATAATGGACAATTTTGTCTTGTTAAAGATCTAGCCAATGGGGAAACGTCAACAATTCAAAAGAAAGCTTTTTCAGTACAGCCTCGTGCCCCCGAGAAAATGGAGACCTTATGCTATCGTGTTAGTAGCGGCTATTTTTGGGTTGGGTTTGTACCTTATACGGTTGAGTAATGCGGCCTCCTATCTCTCAGATGACCCACAGGCCTGCGTCAACTGCCACATCATGACCCCCCAATATATCACATGGACACACAGTTCCCACCGAGAAGTTGCCCATTGCAATGACTGCCATGTTCCCCATAACAATATTGCCAACAAATATTTTTTCAAAGCCAAAGATGGCCTATACCATGCTTCGGTTTTTACCCTCCGTGCTGAACCACAAGTAATCAAGGCATTGGGACCGTCCATAGAAGTCATTCAAAACAACTGCATCCGCTGCCATCAGGATCAGGTGACAGACGCGAAATTAATCGGAGTGGTGGAAAATCACGTACCACACCGCACCGACAGAATTTGCTGGGAATGTCATCGGGAAGTACCCCATGGAAAAATAAGAAGCCTTGCATCTGTAGGTCATCAAATCGAACCCATACGTGCACATGCGCCACCCGACTTGGAAATCATACCCCAATGGCTTAAAGAAAGCATGCAAAAATCTAAGCAATAACAGCCTAACCATCAAAATGTCACACTCATGAAAAATTGGATTCTTTTCGCGTTAACGGCCCTAGTCGTCTTTTTGCTGGCCATGTTGGCTTACTCAATTATGGATAGAAAAACCGAGGCCAGGTTTGCCTATCAGCCAAAAGTACAGATTGAGGGGATAGAACCCAGGGATTCGTTATGGGGCTTGAATTATCCCCGGCAATATCAATCGTACATGAAAACACAGGATACCACCTTCAAGAGCATGTACAATACGAGTGGGTTTATGGATGTGCTGGATGATCAACCAGAACTGATTGTTCTGTGGGCTGGGTATGCCTTCAGCAAAGGTTATAACCAACCAAGAGGTCATGCATATGCCATTACGGATGTACTGAATTCGGTCCGCATTGGTTCGCCCATGGAACCGGGCGATGGGGTGATGCCCAGTACTTGCTGGACATGTAAAAGTCCGGATGTACCCAGATTGATGAGCGAAATGGGGGTTACGGAATATTACAGTACCAAATTGTCAAGTTTGGGTTCGGAGGTAATCAATCCTATAGGTTGTGCTGACTGCCATAACCCCGAAACAATGAATCTAACCATTACAAGGCCTGCACTTATTGAGGCGTTCGAGGCGATGGGTAAAGACATCAATCAGGCCTCCCATCAGGAAATGCGCTCACTCGTCTGTGCCCAATGCCATGTGGAATACTATTTCGACAAGACGAAGCCTGGAAAAGAAACTGCCCAATACCTTACCTTCCCATGGAAAGATGGCATGACGGTGGAAGCGATGGAAAATTACTACGATAACATAGATTTTGCTGACTGGACGCATCCTATCAGCAAGGCAAAGATGATCAAAGCCCAGCATCCGGATTATGAACTTTTTGAGATGGGAGTTCATGCCAAAAGAGGGGTTTCCTGCGCGGATTGCCATATGCCTTACAAAAACGAAGGCGGGCAGAAATTTACCGACCACCATATCGGTTCCCCACTCAGCAATGTGGAAAATTCCTGTTTTGTCTGTCACAGAGAAAAGCAGGCTGACCTGATGACGGATGTGTATGACCGTCAGCGTAAAGTCAAAGAGGGCTCATCTGCCATACAAAAACAACTAGCCAAGGCTCATATTGAAGCGGGAAAAGCGTGGGAACTTGGCGCTACGGAGGAACAGATGAACGAAATATTGACAGGAATCCGTCATGCCCAGTGGCGATGGGATTTTGTGGTAGCATCCCATGGTGGGGCATTCCACGCACCATTGGAATCCAGTCGAATCATCACCTCTGCCATGGCAACCATCCAGGAAACTAGAATCCAACTGGCAAGACTACTGGCTTCAAAGGGGCATAATGAACCTGTTGAAATGCCTGACTTCAACGATAAGGATGCCTTGCAAACTTATATCGGGCTTGATATGGAAACGGAGAAAGCGGATAAAGCCAACTTTCTGGAGCAAGTAGTACCTCAATGGCTCAAAGAGGGGAAAGCCCGGGAAGCAAAAAAGGAAATCAAAGTAATCAGTAGTAAATAACCAATCAGTAGGCTATGAAAAAGATTTTCGTTTTGGGGTGGGGTATGCTGTATATTCTGTCCTGTCAGACTTTGTATGCGCAATTCAAAGTCGACGGACAGATTGTCCAGCGGTCAGAGTTCAGAAATGGCTTTGGAAGGCTTATCTCCGAAGATGAAAAACCGTTCTCATTTATTGGCCATCGTGCAAGGCTTCAGGCGGCATATGAAATGGATGATTTTACTTTTTATATGAGTATTCAGGATGTAAGGGTCTGGGGAAATACCCCTCAGATAAAAGCCTCTGACAGTTTCCTTTCTGTCCATGAGGCCTGGGCCATGGCAAAACTCTCAGATACCTGGAAGCTTAAGTTGGGCAGGCAGGAACTAAATTACGACAATTTTAGATTTTTGGGGAACTTGGATTGGGCCTTGCAAGGTCGGGCGCATGATTTTGCTTTGGCCATGCATGAGAAGGAAAATATGAAATTCCACTTTGGTGGAGCATACAATCAGGCTACGCAGGCTCTCGTGGATCAGCCCTTTCTTATCCCCAACCAATATAAAATCGCCCAAATGGCTCGATATGAAAACAAGTGGGGCAAAGTACAGTTTGCGGCCCTGTTCTGGAATGACGGACGCGAATGGCAAACGTACGATAATACCGGTGGTCTTTTAGATAAAGGAATTCGATACAGGTCGACATTGGGGATCCCCACCTTAAAATACAATTCCGGAAATTCCCAACTGTCCGCGTTTTATTATCATCAGTTTGGAAAGGATATCGCAAACAAAACCCTGAATGCGTACAATTTCAGCTTGGCGTATAACCATACATTTCCGATCAATTCAGAGCAGGGCAAAGTATGGACCATTTCCGTCGGAACAGAACACATCAGCGGTACGGCAAACAACGAGACAGAAACGAACAACTCATACAATCCGCTCTACGGCACGAATCACTTGTTTAACGGATTTATGGATTTGTTTTTTGTAGGTGGAGCACATGACAACAGTGTGGGGTTGGAGGATTACTTTCTCCGATCCAGGTATGCATTCAGCAAAAAATTCTTCCTACAAGGTGACTTCCATGCCTTCTTTGCCCAAAATAGTATCTTCAGATTGGAGCAAACTGGCAGTGAGAATATGGTGGATCCATTCTTAGGAACTGAGCTGGATTTTTCTTTAGGGTATATTGTCAATGATGCCTTTTCAGTTCAGAGCGGATACAGTCACTTTTTCAATACCGAATCGTTCGCATACATTCAAAACAACATCAATCCAAAAGACACACAAAACTGGGCGTACTTGATGTTGATTTTTAGGCCTACCATGAGAAATAGATTTATCGGAATTTTGCTCTAATGATATGACTATAATCCGCTTATTGCTTTCTACCAAAGTCACCCTGCTCCTGTTTTTGGCGTTTGCGGCATCCATGGCCGCAGCCACGTTCATAGAAAATGACCATGGAACGCCTGTAGCCCGTGGTGTGGTTTATGAAGCCTGGTGGTTTGAGGTGATCATGATCTGGATGGCAGTCAACTTTTTGGCACATATCAACCAGTATCGGCTATTCCATAAAAACCGCTGGCCGATAGGGCTGTTCCATATTGCATTTGTGATCATTATCATCGGTGCCGGGGTAACCCGGTATCTCAGTGAAGAAGGCGTTATGCATATCCGGCAGGGAGACGAGGAAAATACATTTCATACAACAGCACAATACCTGCAGATCAAAAAACATGCTGAAACAGGGAGTTATACCTTCGAGAAACCACTTCTGCTACTACCAAAGGATTTTAAGCCAAAAACCGTTTCTGCTAAGTTGAATGAAACCAATTTCGAGGTGGTGCTTGAGGAATTTATTCAAGGGGCTAAAGAAGAGTTTGTGGAAGGTACGGAGACTTTTGTTGATCTGGCTGTAGCCATGGGGGCTGGCAGGGAAGATTTTCTGGTGGACAAGGGAAAATATATCCAAATGGGGGAAATTACCCTTAGCACTGCCAATGACTCCAAACATCCCATTCGGATTTTTAAAGAAAATGGAACTTGGATAATAGCAACCGACCAGCATCTTCAACTGATGGAAATGTCCACTCAAAGCATGGGCAACCAACATGCCGGGGAGTCCCAGCCCCTCCAATTGCGGACACTCTACCAATGGGACGGGGGTGCGTTTATGGTGAAAGGGATCCACGAGAACGCCAAATTAAGCTATGTTCCGGAGGAAGACCCCGACCTAGCCAAAAACCTGCTTAATGTGGTCAAATACAAAGTCTTGAATGAGTCTGGACAAACTCTAACTGAGGCGTATGTGAAGCTTGTAAGCTTCAACCCAAGTTGGACTTCATTTTCCCATCAAGGTGAAAATTACACCGTTACTTTTGGGCCAAAGGCTATTCCGTTGCCTTTTGGTCTTTACCTAAATGCATTTGAATTGGAAAGGTATCCCGGAAGCCAAAGTCCTGCCAGCTATGCCAGTGAGGTAATGGTGATGGACAATGCGGATGAATTCCCATACCGGATTTTTATGAATAATGTGTTGGATTATAAGGGTTTTAGATTTTACCAATCCTCCTATGACACCGATGAAAGGGGCACAATACTATCCGTCAATCAGGATAGGCCAGGCACATATATTACGTATTTGGGTTATCTTCTATTAACTGTTGGAATGTTTTTGACGCTTTTTGCAAAGGGAAGCAGGTTCAGTATCGTTAACACCAAGCTGGGCAAAATCAAAAAAGTAGTCGCATCCCTTATCTTTTTCTTGGGGATTTCAGCAACTATTTCCGCCCAGGATGCTGCTAATTTAAAATCCGATATAGTTCCTATGGAACAATCCAGTGCATACGGAAAACTGATTGTGCAGGATTTGGATGGAAGGATGAAGCCTTTGAATACTTTGGCCAATGAAATAACCCGAAAACTAACAGGGAAAACTTACATGGCATTACCCTCCGCAAAAGACGAGATTAGGTTAAGCCCCGAACAATTCCTCTTGGCAGTCCAAATGGATCCATCGGTGTTTAGTGAGCTGCCCATCATTAAAATCGACAAGGCCAAGTCGTTTGAGGTATTCCAAACATTGGGCATAGAAGCAACCGACAGAATCAGCTTCCGTGACTTTTTGGATGAAGAAGGTAACTATCGGATACAGCAACTGGTAGAGAAAGCCAATCAACTCAAGCCATCAGAAAGAAATGAAGGACATAAAGAGCTTCTCAAAACGGATGAGCGGTTCAATATTTTTTATGGTTTGTTGACGGGAGATTTTCTCAGGCTCTTTCCGAACAAACTGGACGGAAACAATACGTGGTTTACCGGGCAGCAGTATTTGCAGGGCTTTGATGAAGAGGATGCGGTTTTTGTAAAAAACATAACTCCTCTTTATCTCCAAGCACTCAGCAAAGGGCTGAGGGAAGGAACTTGGGATGATGCGGAAGAAACCTTGGCTTATATTGCAATGTACCAAGAAAAAATCGGGGCGGAGGTCTATCCTACCACTAATGAAATAAAAGCCGAGTTGCTGTATAATCAATTGAATCTCGGGACCAGACTGTTTGGTCCCTTTTGGTTGCTTGGCACCATACTCCTGTTTTTGGGAATTTTGATGCTTTTCAATCAGGAGCCTTTTTGGACGAAAGGCTGGATTGCCGGTAAGGTGATGGCATGGTTTGGCTTTGTAGCATTCACGTTCCACCTTGGGTTGCGATGGTATATTGCCAAGCATCCCCCTTGGAGTGATGGGTTTGAAATGTTGGTCTTTGTGGCCTGGGGGGTATTACTGTTTGGGCTGTTATTTTCAAATAAGTCAAAATTTACCTTGCCCTTGGGTTTGCTATTCTCAGGTACACTCCTATTTGTTGGTTTTTTGGACTGGCTCAATCCTGAAATCACCAATTTGATGCCTGTCCTGAATTCCTACTGGCTCAAAATACATGTGGCAATTATTGTAAGCAGTTATGCCCCATTGGCTCTTGCTGCAATCATCGCTTTGCTAAGTTTGATGCTGACTATATTCAAACCCAACAATCCCGGAAAACAATGGTGGAACAGTATCCGGGAATTGCAAATGGTAAATGAAATGTCAATTACCATTGGTCTGTTTTTATTGGCTGTCGGAACTTTTCTTGGCGGGGTGTGGGCCAATGAAAGCTGGGGCCGGTATTGGGCTTGGGATCCCAAAGAAACTTGGGCCTTGATCTCCGTGATTGTCTATGCATTTGTATTACATCTCAGGTTAATTCCGAAATTCAAAGACGGATTGGTATTCAATTTGGCCAGTCTATGGGCATTTTCATCCATAATCATGACCTCTTTTGGTGTAAACTATTACCTGTCAGGCCTACATTCCTATGCAGCCGGCGATCCGGTTCCAGTTCCCATATGGGTATATTGGGTGGTAGCCGTCTTGTTGACAATTTCTGTGTTTGCGGTTTTTAAGTATAAAAATTTAAAGGAAGAGGACGTTAAACAACTTGTGGTGTGAGCAAATTATATTTCCCATGCCTCTTATAAGAATGCTTCCTTCAAAATCAATTCTTAAATAGAACCACAGAGAACACGGAGGTTACACAGAGGACACGGAGAAAATTTTAAAAAAGCTCTTTGCTCTTTGTGCCTTCTCTGTGTCCTCGTGGTCAATTTAAACGTAAAACAACTTGTGGTGTGAGCAACTGATTTTAAACGATTCGGCGAAGTACGGTTTCCCCGCTTTCAACTTCCTCCGCAAGTTGTTTAAGGCTTTTTTTGGTCAGCATTTCTACCATTTCACTTCTTATTTTTTTGATTTCGTGATGAAGGGGACAAGGATTATGTTCCGAACATGCTTTTAACCCAAGACCACATCCGGAAAAAATCCCATCCCCATCAATGGCTACAACTAAATCTTTTAGGGAAAAGGCCTCATGTTCCTTTCCCACATAAAAACCTCCAGTAGGCCCTTTCTGCGAACCGATGATTTTCTTCCTGACAAGCTCCTGAAGGATTTTGGCTGTAAAAGGTTCCGGTGCATCAACGTAAGCAGCAGTCTCCTTTGCCCCCACCTTTAGGCCTATCTGGCTTTGTTTCCATATATAAATCACTGATTTGATTCCGTACTGACATGCTTTAGAAAACATATTTGCGTATTGTTTTTTTAAAATTTCCCAAAATAAAGACTTATTTATCTTTCTATTGGTAATAATTGATACAAAGATCAGACAATTTTGTTCAGTTATTCATATAATTTATTGTGATTACAAATTATTGAATCGTTGGGTGGGCCATTGTATCCCTGAATGGGCTATCTTTTTGCTATTTTTAGCATATCCAGCGAACAATTATCTACAATGTTTTATCTTGACACTAACTCATAAACCCATTGTCGGGACTCCAGTCGCTGACAAAACAGTGTGCGGACGGCTTGTGCTCTCAGACATTAATATATCCGCGGTATTTTTGCAGCGCACGTGCAGGGCTATTCTTTGGTTCAATAATTATTGTGGAGAAATTGAATGGTATTAGAAAAGAAGAATCTTTCTACAATTTCTTCAGCTCTAATCTCATTATTTTCTCTAATTGATAAACTTTTGCCTTGCAAATAACTATCGGCGAGTTTTTCTAGTTCTTTAGACAATGGTTCTAGACCCTCAGCAGTCAATACACCGGGAAAAGGATAAATACTTCCGTCAAAATCAGTTCCCAAGCAGGTATTTCCCCAAGCAAACATCCCATTTTTATCACAAACTTCCGCAAAATGCTGCAACTGGTTCCAAATAAGTAATGCAGATTTATGTAAATCCTCTCTTGGGTCTTTGAATTTGAAAAAACCCTTAAGTTTTTTGATATCCGCATGGATATTCAAATCCATTTGGAAAGCAAACAATCCTTTGGATAAAACTAATCGGATGATTTCCTCATCGTAAAAATTCAATTCCGTCTCATTAAATGTGTTTAAAATAGGAGATAAACTTTCGTTTCCCTGCATTGAACGGCCTGTCAACGCTCCGTGGCTGATAATCAAAGGAATGCCTTCATCTTGGTATTCCACTTCCAATAATTGGTAATAGTCCATTCGGGTCTTCAAACTCATATGTTTGAGATCAATTAAAATCCGTCTCCCATTCTGTTTAGATAACAATTGCCTCACAACTTCCTTTCCCAATTGAGTCAATCCGATACCGAGGTTTTTTTCTTGGTTTACCAGCTTTCCCAGTCTTTGAAGGCTCCTGGCATGCCCACACAGGTCATTGTTGAAGTTATGTGCCAACCCAATAAAAAAGGGAGGGTAATCCCAACTTTTCGATTCTCTGACATTGGCAATGACCTCATCCCGATCCTGCTTTATTCCATATTCTTCCAAGCCTGTATTAAAGACATGGGCCCCCTCGATACTGAAGATAACACCAATCTCATTTTCATTATTCAGGTTAAGTGTTAACTCAGTTGTGTCTTTTAGTGGTCGCCAAGTTCTAAGAACCCCATCAACCATATTTTCTTTTTTTGAATTAATAAAAAAAAGGTATTCTCTTTTAAGGTCCTCAAAATAACTGGAATGTTTTTGGATATGTCTTATTCTTTCATATCCAATTTCAATGCCCCAATTCGCCAAGTGGGCAGCCAAATAAGGGGACACAAAGGGATTATGGAAAAATCCCTTTTCAAAAGGATATAGGGAAACGAAAGCGATTTTTCCACTAGATTTGCTCATCGTGCTCAAATCTGTTTGGGAAAACTTTGTAATTCCTGTTTTCTCATAAATTTTTTTTGTCAGAAAATCAGGCTTTTTAGTATACCAAACATCAGATTTTGGATTTTTTGAATTTGTAAAAGATTGTCCAAAAGTCTTGAGGTTGGGATGGCAATGAAGATCGGTAAATTTAAATTCTGACATATTTTTCTTGCTTACAGGTTTTCTTCCCAAAAAGGAGTATCATTTCTATTACATTTTATAAGATGATAATGATCTCTAAGAGACTTCCATATGGAAATCGATTTATAACCTAGACCATGTTCCTGACAAAATTCTTCAATTTCCTTGGTCACCTCCTCAGCATAGAGATAGCTTATTTTAGGAAACAAATGATGAGCAATGTGAAAGTTAAAATTGGCCATTGCGTATCTGGTAAACCAATTTTGCCCTAATAAATCATTGGTGGTTAATAGTTGATGTCTAAGCCAACTGCTTGGCAGAGTATGATTTTCACCTACTAAGGGAAATTGATTATTAATATTGACATGAGGAGGCAACAAAACAAACAGTGCAAATATCCCGGCAACTAAAAACATCATCAAGCCCGCTAAAATAACCTGAAAAATGGAATATGGGGTGTAATAAACAGGAATCACAAAGACATATCCAATAAATACAAGTTTGAAAAATAAAAGCTTCATATATTCTAACATGGGTATTTGGCCAAATTTCCCTTTTCCTGAGAATTGGCTTAAATAATCCCTGAAATCCCGGACCAAAAACCAATTGAGAAGAAAGAATGGGTACAAGAGAATAATTAAGTGTTGGTATTTTGTAAGCCATTTTCCTTTTTCGTTAGGATGGACCTTCAAAAATTTACTCTTTTCAATATCGCTGTCCCAACCTGCTACATTGGGGAAATTGTGATGGAAAATGATATGCCTTTTTCTCCACATGTAGCTGTTTGCTCCCATCACATCAAAAATCATCATATACGAATGGTTTAAGAATTTTTTTGGGAAGAGATTTTCATGACATACTTCATGAATAAGGTTCAAAAAAATTATAACTAACATAAGACCCATGCAGGAATAGGCAAATAAAAAAGTGACATAATTAGGACTTGTAAGTGAAAAAAAATAAAAACCCAAATAGATCAATGGCAAAAGAATCGATTTTAAAATCAATTCTTTTTCCCTTTTTTCAAGTTGTTTTACTCGAGAATAAACCCTTTTTCTTAAGGCTGCGGTCAGATTTCCATCCCCAAGGTTGGATTCAAATCGGGGAAATTTGTCAGAGTATTTTTTTAAATAATCCATTATTACATCTTTTTATTTAATAAATAAATACCGTTTTATTAATACTAAACCTATGGAAGCCATATTCTCATACCGCACATTATTTTAAACATGTTATACTCACTTGAATATTTCTAAGTATTATAATCAGATTTCATTAATATTTAGTTTGTTTTTATTCTTTACAAATTAGAAATTATTGAATACTTGATACTTAATCAAAATTCATCTGGAATCGAAAACAGAAGGTTCTAAATTGTCCGACTTACTTTTTCCTATTCGATCCAAGCTTTTCCATTTTTCTGAGCTTGGAGGTCCAAAGAGAAAGTGGATTTTCGATTTGACGGTTGATATCTCAGGCAATTCTCTGATTATATCGCTATATTCATGCAAGATAATTTTGGCCGGGTTGTGGGTATATATATTGTGTGTGATACCATAAACCGCTTTCTCATTTTCAGGTTCGTAAGTACCAAAAAGGTGATCGAAAAGGATTAAAATCCCTCCCATATTTTTATCCAAATAATTTGGATTACTGCCGTGATGTACTCTGTGGTTGGAGGGTGTGTTGAAAATCAAGTCAAGAATACCAAGTTTTCCAACCCGTTCAGTGTGGACAAGGATATTCCAAATTGTAGATATGGATTCGTTGAGTAAAATCATCCAAGGTGGGATTCCAAAAAGACATAATGGTGCCCAGAAAAGAAACCTATAAAAAGTATGGATAAAATTGACCCGGAATCCTACTGAAACATTATAATGCAAGGAAGAATGATGCGTAACATGTGCAGCCCAAAATATTCTTGATTTATGTCCCAATAAATGAAAAAGATACATTATGAAATCGCAAGCAAAAAAACCTACAATCCATACCCATATGGTGATATCTGGTTTGAAAAATGCAAATCCATATACGAAGCTGTACAATCCGAAGGCAACTCCTTTCATAAAAAGCCCTACAGTCAGGATACACATTCCAACTACAAAATTGGCCAGCATATCCTTTACTTCATTTTGGAAATGCTCTTTTTTCCAAGTGAGATACAACTCACCTATGAATATCAAAATCATCAATGGTGCGCCGATTGCGTCAATGCTCAACATAAACCTTTTATATTATATGTAGAACCAATTTTCTATGAATTTAAAAAAAAAAATAACATTAAAATAACTATAATTTTAATATTTAACTTAGTTATGGTTATCACATTAGAGCAAATATTTTTTAACGCTATCATGACCTTCGTGAAAAAACCCTCCGCCTCATTTATCCGCTTATGCCGTACGTAAACAGCAGGATGAGTATCTGAGCTACCCAGATCTGAATGTGGTCGAAACAACAATAGAAAAAAAGCCGACGCCTCGTCTACGTCCTCTTCCTGATGGGAAAGCTCCAAAAAGCTTCCCATCTTTGATTTTGTGATATTCTTAGTTTAAATTACTTCGGTGCTTTTCGATCTTGTACGATAGTAGTTACATTTTCAAATTGCCAATAAACTGACCACTATTAAAATCAGAAAGCAGATAACCATCTCTGTAAACTGCCGGAATCGGATTGCCTTGGCCCATTCCATAAACTCAAAAGCTACCTAATAAAACTTCACACCCGCTATTGGCATAAAAAACACAGCCAAGAACCCAAAAATACCCCATTCAAAAATTAGAACCAAGCCAGTCGAGGAGGTAACACCATCAATTCCATATCCGGCTAATTTTATTGATGTTTAATCTTCTCGAATAAGCTAACCAAAGAATGTAACAACTCCACAGGTGTGGTCAGGATTTGATAATGGTTAAACATCTGTGGGAGATAGTATTTAGCCTGGGCCTCTATCGCCAATGCATACGAATTGATATGCCTTTCTTTCAGCTCTCTAAGTGCTTGCCGGACATCCTGAATGCCATAATTCCCCTCATATTTATCGTAATCATTTGGCTTACCGTCAGATATTAGAATAACCCACTTATTTTTGGTGTCCCTTTTATCCAATCTGGAACCGGCATGACGCAGCGCCGCTCCTATCCGGGTATAGCCCTGAGGTTCTAGTGCGCCAATTTTATGCTTCCCACTTTGCCAAGATTCTTCAAAATCTTTCAGGGTGAGGTACGTGGAGTAATTTCTGGTTTTGGAATAAAAACTGTCTATGGAGAAATCAATATTGAACTCGTCCAATATTTCCCCGAAAAGAATGGAAACATCTTTCTCTACGTCAATCACCCTGTTATTTGCCGCATATCCATCGCTCGACAAACTAATATCCAACAAAAGTAAAATAGAAAGGTCCTTTTCCTTTTTGCGGTTTGACATATAAATGTTTTCGGATGGTGTCTTCCGGGCGTGTACATCGGTATAGAGGTCAGTAAGTGCGTCGATGTCAAATTCATCTCCTTGACTCTGTCTTCTTTGCTGCATCATTTTGTTATTGACCGAGGTCAGCATTTTCCGTAATCCCATCAGTGTTGACCCATTTTTTGATATGGTTTTTTTATAATAGGAAACGTCTGTATTAACCTGCAACCTGGGGTATACCTTGCAAAAATCAGGTTTGTACGTCCTTTTTTTAAAATCCCACTCGTCATATACAAGAAACAAACCCTTTTCATCAGATTCAGCACTTTCTGAGAGAGTGGTGTTTTCCACAAATTCAGCCTGATAGACAGAATGCGCCGTATCATCCACCCTCACGGTAAACTTCATGCTCAATTCTTCCAAAGCATCCTGGTGGTCTTCCAGATCATCTTTCCCATCAAAATCCCTCCATACTCCATTGGCCTCCTCGGCTGTCTCCACCTTCTCGAAATTATGGGTCATCACATAATCCGCCTGTTGCTTTTTGTCAATGGTAAGGTTTTTCACCTCCTCTACGGCTTTGGCATTCACAGTGGTTGTCGGTGACGGATCATTTCCTTTTATTGTTTTTTCATCGAAATCATGCAATTCTTCACCATTGGAGACATCTCCCCCATACATCCACTTCCCGTAAAGCCAGGAATAATCCGCCGGCTCGTTGGGCTTTTTCCTTTTTTCAAAAAAAGCCTTCAACTGATTATGCAGATCTAATGCCTCCATAAAGTCCTCCCTTAGCTTGTCCAAAACCGCAGGTGCGCATTGTAGGGACATCTGTCGAGAAAGAATAAGATCGGATGTCTCCTTTTGCCAATTTGCCCCCAAATCCTGTTGCGCACTCAGATAAAGTATCCGGAAAAAGTAGAAGGAAAGATTTTCTTCCCAAGAGGGGAATTCGGAGTAGGATATAGGTAGAAAAAAGTTGTTGTTTTTAAATCCTCCTTCCCTTTCGGCAGGGAAGATTTCTATTGCTTTCCCGGTGATCGCACGGGCCAGCAGCGTCAGCCTTGGCTTGATCTTTTCCAAATCCACCTTATGGTCCATTTTTTCCTCACTGGACTTGCGGCTTCGTCTGAAGTATTTGACCACGCTCCCATATATCCACTCATCTAAATCAAGTCCCATAATTTTTCTTATCTACAGAGGGTATTTAACTTGCGGTTTTGCAATTAATATCCGGAAAATGAATCAATTTGATAGTGGACGGACATTCATGTATAAAATACACTGAGGTCTCCGCCACGATCCTGTTTTCATTAATATCCACTAATATCCTGCCTGCCTGACGGTAGGCAGGTATCTACCACTATCGTTAAAACTACCACCCAAACCATGTCCGCTACCGTCTATTCCAACCCTATCCCAAACCCCAACAATCTCTAGAATCTCCACTACGGTTTCCACGATATTTCAACTATATTTCAATTATATTCCAACAATATTACAATAATACCCCTACCCTCTCCAGAATCTCCACCACCATTTCAACCATATTTCATTTATATCATCAACCCTACCAAATCCTTTAATGACTGAATAGTCTGCGGATCATCACTAAGTGGTTCTACAACAGCCACATTGACAGAGAGTCTTTTGGGCAATCCGCTATGTATCAGTTTAGCGGCGTCTACCAATAGCCTGGTGGAAACAGTTTCAGTTAGGCCCAGTTCCGTCAGGTTTCTGATTTTCCGACCGATGGCTACCAGTTTTTTGGCAATATCCCTGTCTATTCCAGATTCATTTATCAAAATCTCCATCTCGATTTTGGCTTCAGGATAGTCAAAAGAGAGCGCAATGAATCGCTGCCTTGTGGAAGGCTTGAGCTCCTTAAATCCCCGTTGATAACCGGGATTGAATGAAGCGATAAGCATAAAATCCTCGTGGGCTTTGACCGTTTCACCCAATTTGTCAATAAAAAGCTCCCTCCTGTGGTCCGTCAGGGAGTGTATCGCCACGATAACATCCGGTCTGGCTTCGGCCACTTCATCCAAGTAAAGAAAGGCACCTTCTCTTACCGCTGTCGTCAAGGGGCCATCCATCCAGACAGTTTCCGCTCCCTTGATGATAAACCTTCCAATTAGATCGGTTGAGGAGGTTTCTTCATGACAGCTGATCGTAATCAGCTTCTTTTCAAGTATATACGCCATATGCTCCACAAACCTCGATTTACCCGTCCCTGTGGGGCCTTTGAGTAAGAGGGGTAAATTGTTTTGAAACGTATGGGAAAAGATTTCAGATTCCTTTTGTGTTTCGTGGTAATAGGGAGCTGTAAGGATCATATTTAATGGCTAATGAGTATATTTGGAATCCATGTCTGCTTTTAAGTAGGACTGGATCTTACTTGTATTTACTGGCGTTCTCCCAGTTTTATTATCTTACTGAAAGGGTCTTCATAATTCTCGCCCCAACAGCGTAGGGTTATTCTATTTCACTAGTATAGAGGTTACTTCTTCCTCTTTCATCTCAAGGGCCTCATTAGTAGGCCTGCCAAATTTGATGAATTCGTAAATATATAGTACGATACCAGTCGTGAAAATGGTGGCGTTAAGTAGCATCACTACAAAGTGGATCTTCACTTCTTCCTGCGCCACCATAAAATCCATGCCTAGTCTTCTTTCCAGGTAAACCTGCACGACACCCGC
>DATHWC010000159.1:0-4222 GCA_035460985.1 Lunatimonas sp. | reverse complement strand
CAGGTTTCATCCGTTTAACCTGAACAACAAGCAGGTTTTCAAAAAATCTGGAAGGTTAGCGGTTTTGAGATGTTTACAAAAAAAATCCGGCAGCCAGAAAAGTCGGGACCGTTACATTTTCACCGGATGCCAAAAAATAGTATCACCTTTCCTTATGAAAAAAACCCCTTGACAAAAAGTTTTGGTTGTTATGTTGATTCTAATTTAACAACAAGCTGCGATCTATCGATTACCTTCTTCGTCAAACTGGCTTATTTTTTTCGTGAACTTTGTATATCAGTTCGTGAACGCTCAAAAGAAGCCCTCCAAATTCAAGGGGGGGAGGTAAATAGGATATTCAAATTCACCACGCCTCCCTCCCCCTCTTGCTTTCCCAATCCCTTTTTCCGAACTTTAGCGAAACTAACCAAACACTTTCTATATGGAAACAATAAAAACATTTACACCACGCATCGTGCTTGCCGTACTCGCTCTTTTCGCTGTAAGCACAAGCCAAGCGCAAATCACCATGGACGAATTTATGTCCAAGTGGGAAAACAGCAGGGAATTTACCTTGGAAACATTGGACAAAATGCCCGCTGACCTTCTGGACTATAAACCTCATGAAAGTGCGATGAGTTTTAGGGAGCAAATTACCCATGTGGCGGGAAGTATTGCCGGATTGTCCAAAGGCTTTTTACAAGGCGGAGACATGGACTTTGACCCGCAGGCAAAACCCCAGACCAAAGCTGAATTGAAGAAGTTTATCGAGCAGTGTTACGCCTACGGAAAGAAAACCATTTCCTCCCTTTCAGAAGCACAATTGGGTGAAGAAATTGATTCCTTTGCCGGAAAGGTAACCCGTAGACAGATGTTGGGCCTGATAGATGATCACGCCACTCACCATAGGGGAGCGGCAATTTCTTATATTCGGGCCAATGGCATAGAGCCGCCGGCATTCAGGGGACTATAGAATTACCTTGAAAAAGAAGTGATGAAATGAATCGCTTTAAAGGAACAGACGAATTGAAACAAAAAAACCGGTTGAATGACCGGTTTTTTTGTTTCAATAGTTAAATTTTTACCACAGACTCAATTAATGAATATTCTGTAGGGTTATTTACCGCCCATTTGCAAGAAATCGACTGTCAAATGACTCAGCACTTTTACACCCAACACAAAACCACTCTCATCCAAATAGAAGTCAGGAGTATGATGTGACGGCGCTTTTAAAGGATCGCCATCAGCGGGCATCCCGCCAAGAAAAACAAACAACCCGGGCCTGGCCTTTTGGTAAAAACTAAAATCTTCCGCCCCGGTAATCAGTTCATGCTCCAGCAAATTTCCGGGACCTGTAGACTCCATTAACGTGGGAAGCATCAATTCGGTAAGTGAAGGGTCGTTATAAGTCACCGGATACATTTTGCGGATATTTACCTCCGCTTTGGCTCCGGCACTTTCCGCTATATGCCCCGCTACCTCCGCAATACGTCGGTGTACCAGCTCTTGCTGTACTTCACTGTAGGTCCGAATAGTTCCTATCATCTCGACTGTTTCTGGAATAATATTATGCCGGACGCCACCATGAATGGAACCTACTGTGATAATGGCAGGAATTTCGGTGATATTCACATTTCTACTGACGATCGTCTGCAATCCCATTACAATCTGGGAAGCAGTCACAATAGGATCCACGGAAGACCAGGGGTATGCCCCATGCGCTTGCTTCCCATTTATCTTAATTTCCAAATTATCCACTGCCGCCATCGCAGGTCCTGATTTAAATTTCACCTTGCCTACCGGAGTTTGGGAGTTAATATGCAAACCAAAAATGGCATCCACATCATCCATTACACCTTCCTCCACCATCTGTTTGGCTCCCCATGTATCGAGGCCATCCATTCCTTCCTCAGCGGGTTGGAAGATAAATTTAACCGTGCCTTGCAAATCCTTTTGCATGCCTGCCAAAATTTCCGCAACGCCCATCAAAATCGCTACGTGTGAATCATGTCCGCAGGCATGGGAAACACCCACTTCCTGTCCATTATAGGTAGCTGTTTTGGTGGACTTGAAGGGCACATCGGCACGTTCGGGCACCGGAAGTGCATCCATATCCGCCCGCAGAGCAACCGTAGGCCCAGGTTTGCCCCCTTTCAATATACCTACTACACCAGTTACCGCCACCTCTTCCGTAACCTCCATTCCCAATTGCTTTAAGTGGGCAGCAATTATTCCAGCAGTCCGGGTTTCTTGGTTCCCAAGTTCGGGATGCTCATGAAAATCCCGCCGCCAAGCAATTACTTTGGATTCCAAGTCTTCGGCATGTTCGCTAATAGCCGGTTTAAGCTGTCTTTGAGCAAGAACAGGCACCGTGGGAAACAATACGCCGATACATAATACAAGGAATGTAAATCGAAGGAAATAGGTTTGAATGTTAGAAGCCATATCTAGAAGGTTTAATAAAAGATGAAATATACCCAAGAAAACCTATATTCCCAGCGACATTTCAAGATTAAAAAAGGATGCTATTATCTTTTATTTATTATCTTTGGAGGCAGGAATTATGAATAAAGACACATTGCAGACAGAAGGAAAAAAAATAGGGATTGTATTGTTACTTGGTTTTGCTTGCTTATTCTTAAGCTGCGAGAAGTATGAGGAAAAAGAGGTAGGTCAGGAAGGGTCTTCACGTGTCCGAGACTATATCCGGCCTATCCCCGGTGAAGATGAAGAAATAGCGGAAGACCAAATCAAACTCGGGGAAGTCCTAATTGCCTACTCGGACTGCTATGACTGCCATACCCGGGAAAACAGGGCCAAGGGGCCATCCTTTCAGGATATTTCCAAACGATACCCCATACGGCAGGTTTATATTGACCTATTGGCCCGTAAGGTTATCAGCGGAGGCACCGGTTCTTGGGGATATCCGATTATGAATCCTCATCCCAATGTATCGATGGAGGACGCCCAAACCATGGTCACTTTTATTCTGTCGTTAAAGCATCAAAAAAATTAAAAATGTACCAATTTTCTATGCTTTTTTCATAAAAAAGCCATTTATTTTGTTTTTTCTGCCTGCTTTTGTTTCATCGATCTAGGTATGGTCAAAATTAAAAAACCTTTGTGTACTTTGCGCAATTTGGTGACCTCTGGACTTACCCTTTTTTTCACCTAAGAAGGACTCTTTTATTACTGTCAGAAGAATCTTCAAGGTAGCTTTTTTTTGCAATCAATTACGATGCTGGGCCATTGTCCACAATTTTGAATTAGGGTTAATTTTCTAACAACTTCGACAATCAACCCCTTGTATTTGTGGAACCCTCCCGTGATTATGGTTTGGTTTTCACCGTTGGTTATGCCATTTAAGATTGGTTCATTCAACTACAATCAGTGATTTTTTCAACACTTCGTCGACACCCAAGGTCTGGCTCTTATAATGGATCAAAATGGGGTAGGTCCCCACACTGACAGGCTTGCCGTTTAACAGCCCATCCCAAACAATCACAGGGAGATTTGGATTAGTTGCCACATTGACGGAATGGAAAATTAGTTCTCCGGTCCGTTGATAGATGAAAACTTCCACTTCATCTATATCGTCATTCGCATACACCCTAAAATCCCGACTTGGATCACCAACGATCATGGCATCAGGGTACCTGATAAGCAATATGCAATCCTCTGTTACCTCAAAAGACTTGACTTGAATACAACCCTCCTCATTAGCAATCCTTACCTCATAATCTCCCGGGGCAACAAGCTTATAACTAGACGCATCACTTAAAAAGTCACCATCTAAATACCATTCTACCTGACTAAATTCCCCCGGATTTAAAATAGGAAAAATGTTTTCTTCACTACAGATCCTATAGGAATCTTCTAATTCGATTTGAAGGGGTTCGGCCCTCTTCACTTCGAAAAGCGCATCACCCAACCTACAGCCTATTTGGTTTCTAACAACCACCTCATATACACCTTCATCAATCACATCTATGCTTGACTGGTCTTCGAAATCCGGCAACCATTCCTTTTCTCCCAGTTCGTTTATTTTAAACCATTCAATCGTTTTAACAATGTCAGGATTGGCAGCGGTCATTGTCAACGTTGTAAATGGATCTTCGCCACAAAAAGGAATTCCCTGCAATTCTACCTCAGTCTGCCCCTGGGGGATTACCACGCCAAATGAAATAGGCTCAACCACACACCTGCTGCTCGCACGAGGTTGCACTTCAAGGATAAACCTACC
>DATHWC010000158.1:0-12051 GCA_035460985.1 Lunatimonas sp. | reverse complement strand
GGGAGTGGATGTTTGGTTAAACAATCCACGACGGCCGTGGGAAGCATCCGGAACGAGTGGAATGAAGGTATTGGTCAATGGAGGGCTAAATCTCTCTGAACTGGATGGCTGGTGGGATGAGGCCTACCAACCAGAGGTGGGATGGGCGTTGGGTGACGGCAAATCTCATGGCAACGACAGCAGCTGGGACAATATGGAAGCTGAACAGCTGTATGATTTACTGGAAAAGGAAATTATTCCGGAATTTTATAACAGGGATGAAGCGGGTATCCCACGTACATGGATAGCCAAAATCAGGCAAAGCATGTCCTTGCTTACTCCCAGATTTTCCACAAACAGAACGCTAATTGAATATGTATCAAAATATTATCTTCCCGCAGCAGAAGCTTTCAAAAAGCGACTTGCTGCAAATGGTGAGATCGGATCAAGAATAATTCACTGGAAACAGGTACTCCGTGAAAATTGGCAAAAAATAAAATTTGGGGACTTCATCGTTGAACCGGTAGAGGATCACTATGCTTTCAATATAAAGATTTATTTAAGTGCCATTAGGCCGGAACATGTTTCCGTAGAATTATATGCGAATGGCTTAGACGGTACTAAACCAATTCAGGTTATGATGAACTGCACCTCAGTCGACAACTCGGAAGATCAGGAATATCGCTACTATGGAGAGGTTGATTCGTCGAGAAGCCACACAGATTATACCATTCGGATTATACCATTATTTGAAGGTGTATCAGTCCCGCTTGAGGAAAAACTGATTCTTTGGCATCATTAAAACTTAGCGGGGAGCTTCGCAGGACACGTTCAAATGGAACAAAGGATGCCCCACGGTAGACTTTGCGGAGTATTACACTAGCTATGTTGTCTTTGAAGAAATCTTAAATGCCAAAGACGTGGGGAAAGTGGCAAATTTTGTTATCTCTGACAGGAATACCGTAAAAACCCTCCTCCCTCGCAGGTATGTATCCATGATGGTACTAGATGGAAAACTGGTCAATAAATTATGACATCTATCATGCCCGTGATTCCATCATTTCCGCCAAACTTTTTCTAAATTGTACGAAACAATGCAGTAGATGATTCACCGGATAATCAGTTTCAGCGTAAAAAATAAATTTATTGTTCTTTTAGCTGTATTGGGTTTGGTCATTTGGGGGCTTTTTTCTTTCCAACGCCTCTCCATCGGATCCGTTCCCGACATCACCAGCAATCAGGTGCAGATCATTACAGTGGCCCGAAACCTCGCCACGGAAGAGGTTGAACAATTTATCACCTTCCCCATAGAACTTTCGGTGGCCAATTTGCCCGGGGTAGAAGAAATCCGCTCGGTTTCTAAATACGGACTGTCCACGATCACGGTGGTCTTTGAGGAACGAATGGGCACGTACCTGCCCCGACAATTGATCGGGGAAAAGCTCGCACAGGCCAGCAAAGATATTCCGGTACATTTTGGCAGTCCGGAAATGGCACCCATTTCCACAGGGCTGGGAGAAATCTATCAATACACCCTGGAAACCCGACCTGGCTACGAGGACCGCTATTCGGTAATGGACCTGAGAGAGATTCAGGATTGGTTGATAAAAAGACAGTTGACAGGTATCAAAGGTGTGGTGGAAATCAACACATGGGGAGGCTATCTTAAGCAATACGAAGTAGCCTTGGAGCCAGAAAGGCTGAGGAGCATGGATATATCCCTTTTGGAAGTCCTGGAGGCCTTGGAGGACAACAATGAAAATGCCGGTGGTGCCTATCTGGAAAAAAACCAAACCAACTACTTTATCCGGGGAGAGGGCATGATCCAGTCTTTGGAGGATATCCGAAAAATCGTGGTCACCAACCGGGGCGGCGTGCCCCTTACCATAGCCGACTTAGGAGAAGTAGGGTTTGGCTATGCCACCCGATTTGGTGCCATCACTGGAAATGGGCAAGGTGAAAAAGTTCTCGGTCAGGTCATGATGCTAAAAGGGGAAAACTCCTATGCCGTCATAAAAAACGTCCAAGAACGGATTGCGGAAATAGAAAAAACCCTTCCTGAAGGTGTATACATCAATGGATTTTTGGACCGGGCGGCTCTTATCGACAAGACTACTTCCACCATTCAAGAAAACCTTATCCTGGGAGCTTTGCTCGTCATATTCATTTTGGTCATCCTGATGGGTAACTTTCGAAGCGGCCTGTTGGTAGCCTCCGTTATCCCACTTTCCCTGCTTTTTGGCATTTCTTTGATGAGCCTATTTCGAGTGGATGCCAACCTACTGAGTATGGGTGCCATCGATTTCGGGATTCTGATTGACGGCGCAGTAGTGATCGTGGAGTATGTTCTGTATCAAATGGGTAAAAAATTTCCCGGTATGAAAGGAAATATCCAAAAAGAAGTGGTAGACAAGCTGGTTATCGATAGTTCCAACAGGATGATGAATGCAGCCATATTCGGTCAGATCATTATTCTAATTGTATTTATCCCTATCCTGAGTTTCACCGGAGTGGAAGGAAAGATGTTTCGGCCCATGGCACTAACATTCATGTTTATATTAGGCGGTGCCATGATCCTATGCCTTACGTATGTGCCCGTGATGGCGGCGCTATTTATTCGCCCTTCGGAAAATGAGCAAGCAACGTGGTCCGCTAAAATCATCCGAAAAGTTCACGGTTGGTACGAACCTATTTTGACCAAAGCGCTGAATAACTATAAACTGGTTTTGATCATTGCATTGATCGTTTTTGGAACCAGTATTTTTATTTTTTCCCGCCTCGGAGGAGAATTTTTGCCTACACTTGATGAAGGCGATTATGTAATCCAGCCGGTTTTGAAGCCCGGCACCTCCCTTGCCCAAACCATTGAAATTACCACAAAGATCGAATCCATTCTGCTCAATAAATTCCCCGATGAGGTAGAGCAGGTGGTCAGTAGAATAGGAGCTGCGGAGATACCTACCGACCCGATGTCTATGGAGATGTCGGATATCATAATTAAGCTTAAAGAACCCGGGGATTGGTCAAGAGCGAACTCCAAAGTAGAATTGGCCACCCTGATGACTCAGGAACTATCTCTAATTCCGGGGATTACCTATCAGTTTACCCAACCCATAGAAATGCGGTTTAACGAATTGCTTACTGGTGTTCAATCCGACTTGGCCATCAAAATCTTTGGGGAAGATCTGGAAACCCTGTATCGGTATGGCTTGGAAGCAGCATCCATTATCCGGAACGTGGAAGGAATCGATAATATCAAAGTGGAACAATTGGTAGGCCTGCCCCAGATTTCCATCCAATACAACCGGGAAAAGATGGCCCTATTTGGACTAAGTATTGCGGATGTGAATCAAGTAATCCGTACGGCCTTTGCAGGCAGTAGCGTGGGCACTATTTTTGAAAACGAGCGCAGGTTTGACTTGGCACTGCGGTTGGACAGGGTAACAGTAAGTACTGAGGTAGTAAACGAACTGAGCCTGCCTCTGGAAAACGGAGAAAAAATCATGCTAAAACAAGTCGCTGATATCAGCTTTCAGTCGGGTCCGGCACAGATTTCAAGGGATGATACCAAAAGGCGAATCGTGTTAAGCCTAAATGCCGTGGAAAGGGATGTGGAATCCATTGTTAAAGATGTAAAGGTATTGCTGGATACACGGTTGGATTTGCCCACTGGGTATTCCATTGCCTATGGGGGCCAGTTTGAAAATTTGAATCAGGCGCGGGACCGTTTGATCAAAGTGGTGCCTCTCGCTTTGTTGTTAATTGCCATTATGCTCTACTTTACGTTCAATTCTATTTCCGAAACGATGATGGTTTTCCTAACCATTCCTTTGGCGGTAATCGGCGGAATCGTGGCCCTATGGATCAGGGGCATGCCTTTTAGTATTTCTGCAGGGATCGGGTTTATTGCTTTGTTTGGAATTGCCGTACTCAACGGCATTGTGCTGATCAGTTACCTCAATGACTTGGAAAAAAGTGGGGAAAGCGATATCCGCAAACGCATCCTAATGGGATGTAAAAACCGCCTGAGACCAGTTCTTCTAACCGCCTCCACGGATATCCTGGGTTTTGTTCCCATGGCCTTGTCCACATCGGCTGGCGCCGAAGTACAGCGGCCCATTGCGACGGTAGTAATCGGGGGGTTAATCACTGCGTTTTTTCTGACCTTAATCGTTTTACCGGTGGTATATTTTGTGGTCAAATCACGGAAGTTTCATAGTTTTCGCTTTCGAAAAGCTGCCCTTTTTCTGGTTTTGGTTACAGTAATGTCTTTTACAAGCCAAACCCAAGAAAATCCGAAAGAAAAGGAAGTAGCCCGGTACTTTGCATTACAAAATAATTTTGAACTTGCCAAGGCGAGAATGTCTGTAGAAACCACTTTACCCTACCATGAAAATCCATAACCTTTTGCTCTCGCTTTTTATTATAAGCGGACAGCTGGCCTGCAACAGAGCTACCCCAATATCCGGGGAACATGAAGATGCTGGCGAATCATCAGAAGCCCGTACCACCGTTCTGATAAACAGAGAACAAGAAGTCGTTACCGGTATTCGCCGGGGTATCTTTGTCAGGCAACCTCTAGCCAACTTGGTTAAAGCACCCGGTTTTATTGATTCACCGCCCCAGCACAAGGCCAGCATTAATTCCTTTACCACGATTTTCGTGGAAAAAATACACGTTATCGTAGGTGATCCGGTAACAAAGGGACAGGTAGTGATTACGGCCTCCAGTCCCGAATTTGTGTCCATGCAGCAGGCATATATGGAAACGCTAAACAGTCTTGCCTCCCTTGAAAGTGACTTTGAACGAAAAAAAACGCTACGTCAGGATAATATTTCTTCCCAAAAAGAATTTGAAGAGGCACAGGCGGCATTTCAGGTCGCTCGCGCAAAGTTATCCGCCTTGCAGAATAATCTGACATTGATGGGTACCAATATAGCTTCCCTCGAACAAGGCTCCATTCAGTCGAAAGTTCTTGTCAAAAGCCCTATTTCAGGTAAAATTTCTGCGTTGCAAACCAATGTGGGACAGCACAGTTCACCGCATGAGGTGATGATGGAAGTGATAAACAGTGATCACCTGCACGTGGAGATGAGGGTTTTGGAACAGGATATTCCCAAGGTAAAAGAAGGTCAGCCGATGATTTTCACCCTTCCGGATTATAAGGAGCAGTTATTTCAGGGATATGTTTACCGTATAGGAAGCACTATTGATCCTAAAGCACGTTTTGTCCAGGTACACGGGCATATGGATGTCGAAGACGATTCCTTTCTTCCGGGGATGTATATTAACAGCTATATTGTGGTGAATCAGGATTCCGTGTGGTCGGTGCCCTCCGGATCCATAGTCCATGAAGGCAGCGACACTTTTCTATTCGTATTACAAGAAACCAACGAAGCAGGTAAGGTATATCAAAGAAAACAAGTCCGCGCTGGAATCGAGGCCATGGGCTATACCGCAATTTTAAATGCAGACGAAGCATTATTCAGAGACAGTGTGGTTGTAGCAGGCACCTATTACTTATCCAATGCACTGAATGAAGCAGGAGGGCATGACAATTAATCTCATGGGGATTTTTTAAAATAATCATCGATTTCATCTATTGCTGTCTTAACAACTATCTAAATGAAGTGTTCGCTTGGTGACTAGAAATATTGGATCCCGGAGAACCAAACAGCAAGTCTTCATCCAAAAAGCTCTCAAAAAGGGGAAACCTTTTTATACTGGGTGTGGGAAGACCGCTTGCGCACATGTAAGAATCGCCCATAGTTTTAATTTTCTCCAATCCATATTTACTGATTATGTTATCAAACCCTTTAAAATAAAAATCAATACTTCTGACCAACTTTTCAGGTTCCATCAGCTCTGACTGTTTGGAGAATTCGACAAAATCAGAAAATAAAACAGTTACGGTGTCGTATTTCACGGCATCCACCTTGCCATTCAGCTTCAATTCCCTAGCCGTTTCAGCGGGCAAAATATTAAGTAGGAGGGTTTCCAATCGCTTTTCTTCCTTTTGTATTTTTTTGTAATACCAATATAATATGACAAGAATAATGGCCCCCAAAAACAAGATTATGATCAGAGAAATTAAGATAATACGCTGGCTGCGTTTTTGCTGATTGAGTAGATCAACCTCTATCTGTTTTTGGGACACCTCAAAGTTTGTACGCAGATCAGCCATGTTTTGAACCGTCGACACATTGGTGACACTGTCCCTGTATGCGATATGGCCTTTGAAGTACTTGAAAGACTCATCAATATTACCGGACAGCTCATGGATTTCTGAGAGTTTAAGATTGGCATCCCTGATCTGTTCTTAAAGGCCATGGATCTGCCCTAATTCCAAGCTTCTTTGTGCATAGCTCAATGCGGCAAATTGATCACCCTTTTCCATGTAAATATCAGCCATATAAATAAGATATATACTAATGGGGTAATAATCCTCCAATTCTTCCAGGATTCGAATGGCTTCATTAATGTTGGACTCCGCTAGATCCGCGTTGCCAATATTGGCGTATACCATACCGATATTGCCCAGATTATAAGCTTTGCCGATAGGATAATTGACTTGTTCAAAAATTGACCCCGATTCTTCGAAATATACGAGTGCAGAATCAAAGTTTTGCCGGTGGAAGAATTCATCACCGGCATTCATAAGAGCAGATGCTAATGCGATGGAATCCTTCGATGGTCTGAGCGGGGTCTACAGACCGGAGATTGGTAACTTCTGGCATATGGCACCGAAAACTCCATATTCAATTGGCTCTAGTTCTCCCGCTAAGTAGACTAAAAACTGTGACTGGAAATAAAAGCTACTTACCTGTGTTTAGGTATAGTGAAGTAAAAGGTAGTACCTCTCCCTAAGCTGGATGTCAACCAAATCCTTCCCCCCAAAAACTCAACACTCCTTTTTGCTACAGAGAGGCCTATACCGTTACCGCTGAAATATTCCCGACCGTGTAGCCGTTGGAAGATAACGAATATCTTTTCAAAGTATATTTCTTCGACACCAATCCCGTTGTCCCTGACGGCAAACTCCCATTCATTTTCTTTTTCTGCCGACATTATTTCTATGTTGGGAGCGACATCCATTTTTGAGTATTTGATAGCATTCTCCAGCAAGCAATTAAATATTTGGGTAATTGGAGCCCTATATGTTTTTATCTGAGGCAACGCCTCAGATATAATAGATGCCGATTTTTCTTCAATTAGCCTTCTTCTCAATTGGCTGAAATCTAAAAGTATTTCATTCAAATCTACCTCTTCTATTTCCTCCAATTGCTTGTTTGCCTGGGAGTAAAGCAGTAAATCCAGAATGATCTGTTTCATTCTTTTTGCCCCGTCTGACGCAAAGTGAATGTATTCATGCGCCTTTTCGTCCAGCTGATTTCCATATTTTCTTTTCAGCTGATCCATAAAACTGGAAATCATTCTCAGCGGTTCCTGCAGATCATGGGATGTAACAAAAGCAAATTGTTCAAGCTCTTCGTTGGACCGTTCAAGTTCTCTGGCATACTTCTTAAGCGATTCATTGAGTTGGAATAACTCATTTTCCATCTTTTTTTGTCGAGTCAAATCGGTCATGGCTCCAACCATTCTAACGGCCCTTCCAGTATCATTCCTGACTATGATGCCTCTGTCTATTACGGATAGTTCTTCCTGATTTTCATTGAATATTCTATACTCCATCTCCCACCGCTGTGACTTCGGGTCATTGAGGGAATTCTGCATGCTCTTCTTTATTTGTTCCAAATCATCGGGATGAAATTTATCCTCCCAAAACTGATTTTCCTTCATTTTAAGAACGGAATTGCGTCCGAAAAATTTGTTGATATTTTTTGTTCGGAAAAAAGCGTTGTTTTCAATATCCCAATCCCAAATGAGATCGTTAGTTGCTTTGGTAGCAAGTTTGAAACGTTCATTTGCCTGGAGTAACCGAATATCAGCTTTTTTCCTAAGGGTAATATCTTTAAAATAAATGGACAGCCCGCTTTCAGAGGGATAAACCGTAACTTCTACCCAAATATCTAATGTCACATAATATTCCTCAAAACTAATAATTTCACCTGTAGACAAAGCAATGTGGTATTGCCTGTAAAAATCAGAATCAATCGCATCAGCATATTCCTCCCAAAGATTTTTGCCGACCATGGCCTCTCTTTTTCTGCCCAATATATTTTCCGCCTGTTTGTTCCAATAGGTGACTGTCCAATCTTTGTTAACCGCAAAAAATGCATCCCCAATACTTTCCAGTATTTCATTCTTTTCTTTGAACGCTTTTGTCAACAGTTCAGATGCTTGTTTTCTCTCGTTTACATTTTTGAAATAAACAGAAACACCCTTATTCGACGGATATGCGTTTACCTCATACCAACAATTAGTCTCAGGGAAAAAATATTCAAGAGATTGAGGTCTATTAGTGTTTACGACTTGCCTGTAAGCAGTCTCTATTTCTGTTCCCAAAATGGCCGGAAACTCCTCCCAAATAGTCATACCGATTAGTCCTGACTCGTTTCGATTCAGTAACCTTTCTGCTTCTTTGTTAAAATAGGTGAACCTCCAATCAGCATCTACAGCATAAAACGCATCTGAAATACTTTCCAATATTTCCCTCACTTTAATTTCCAAGGATTTGGCAACATGGATATCCTGAAAGCTGCCGTAAATTTTTGTGCATTTTCCATTTACTTGTTCACTTTTCCCAATACATCGGACCCATTTCTCTTTTCCTTTTTGGGTAGTTATAAGTAGTTCTAAATCAAATTCTTTTGCATTCGAAATTAATTCATCAATCGCAACTCTAATTGCTGATTTACTCTCTTCTGCATAAAACTCAAAACCTGCACTCACTGACGGCTGAAATTTTTCATCTATACCCAAAATCTCCCTAGTCATGGGAGACCAATACACATTACTTTCCTCCTGAGAAGTCAAATTAAGTTCCCAGCTACCAATCTTAGCCATGTTGGAAGCTTGGTCCAACAGTTCTTTGTTTCTACTTTCCTCGGTAATATCCAATATCAAAGAATGGAATAGAATGGCACCATCGGGTAAAAAATTCGGTGATCCATAGCCTGCATGCATGCGTAACTCCTTGTTGGGCATTATATACTGCCATTGCGCTGACCAGTTAGTCCTATTTTGAATTGATTTAGCAATACTCCTTTTTACATTTTCTATTTCACCCCCCAGCTGTATTTGATTCCAAACTAAGCCAATGTCGTTCATCACCTGTTCGGCACTAAATCCCCATATTTGTTTGGCACCAGGGGTTACGTACTTTAATTCATCTCTACCATCCGGATAAATAAAATATTGATATGCTACTCCGGGCAGGTTGTTAGCAAAGGATTGCAGCCTTATTTCCTGTTCTTTCCTGTCGCTAATGTCTTGAAAGCTGCCAAAAATTCTCTTAGAGACGCCATTCACTCTTTCAACAGTTCCTATCACACGCACCCATTTTTCCTTAAGGGTTTGAGTAACAATAACTGCCTCAAAATCAAACCCTGAACCGATTTCAACACTGTCCTTGACTCTTTCTTTAACCATATTACGGAAATCCCCACGATAAAAGTCAATTGATTTCTCTAACGTAGGGATAAAACTGCTACTATCAGTTTCATGCAATTGATGAACCATTTCAGACCAAAAAGCTTCTGACTTTTCCAAATCTACCTCCCATGCACCGATTTTTGCCATGGTACCTGCCTGTACATTTAGCTCTCTGAGTTTTATTTCTTCTGTAATGTTTTTTGCGGAAGCATAGATCAAACCGTCGACTATAGAAGAGTTACAACTCCAGCTTAGCCAAATAATATTTCCCTCTTTGGTAATATAGCGATTCTCATATTTAAATGATGTTGCTTTCCATCCATTGCGCCTTAATTCGTCAAAGAAAATATCCCTGTCGGAAGGATGGACAAACTGGCTGGAAGGATGAAACAATATTTCTTCTTGGGTATATCCCAACAATTCACAACCGGCCTTGTTAATTCTTAAAAACCGAGCATCAAAATCCGTTAAACACAGAATATCAGGAATAGCATCATACAGGTGTTTAAGATCATTTTCCAGTCTCTTCCGATTAATTTCAGAGCCAATAAACTTTTCAAGATGGAGTATTATTTTACTAAACTTTCCCAAACTGGTAACATCCCGTTTTGAGCCAATGACCAATACGCCCACAACTTCGTTTTTAAATGTCAGTGGTATACCAAGTATAGATTTTAAATCCTGTTGTCCTGCCTTATTTATTCGGATAAAATGTTGCTTGATTTGAGCTTCGTCCCATACAAGTTGTTTCCTATTTTGCCAGACTTTTCCCGGCAGACCTACACCTAAAGCAAATGAAGTAATTGAATCATCCGAGGTTTCTAGCAGTTCATCATAAGGATGATGTGCAAAAAGCTTTATTTGACTTAGTTCAACATTCGGACACCAAAGTTCGATCAAGTCAAATTTACCAAATGCGTAAAGTTTTTCACACAGGCCTTTCGCCGCAGGCAATAATTCTTCCTCTTCACTGAAAATCAAGCTTATTTGGCTTAGTAAATCCTTTTTTAATTCGTTGTATTTCTGTTCCGTAACATCCCTTTGTATCGAAATTAAGTGAGTAATATTGCCGTTCTGATCATCAACAGGGCTTACAGCAAAATTAACATAAAACTCATCCCCAGTTTTCGTGTAGTTTAAAACTGTTGTTTCCGCATTTTCCCAACGTCTAAGTTTTTCCCCTAATTTTTTTAAATCTTCTTTGTTCGATGCTGAACCTTGCAGAAACCTTGGGTTTTGGCCAAGTGCCTCTTCTGCGGTATAACCGGTCATTTTGGTAAAAGCTTTATTTACATAGGATATAACCGGTCCGGGCTCATCTAAGGGACTTGCCTCGGTAATAACTATCGCATCCGTGGTGCTGTTAATTACCTTTTCCAGCAACTTTAATTTTTGCTCTTCCTCAATCTTATCCGTTATATCTCTTGAATTGGCTACAATTCCTTTGACAGCAGGATTGTCAAGCATATTGGTCAAGATAGTTTCTACCCATCTCCACTCCTTTTTGTTATTTTGAAACCGAAAAGGTTCTATCATTACCTTATTTTGGGTGCCAATTCTTTGTAAACTGCCTGCAGTTCTTTCGACATCGTCCGGATGGATAAATTCAAAAGCGTTTCGGCCGATAAATTCATCCGGAGCGAACCCCAGAACCTGAATGCTTGTAGGGCTTACGTAAATGTAGTTACCATCGCAGTCCAAAATCGCAATCAGATCAGAACCATCCTGAACCAATGCTTTAAAACGATGCTCACTTTGGCTGATTAACTCTTCTTTTTGAATCTGCTCCTTGGCATCTCTGGCCACACAAAACATCAGTTTTGAGTCGTTATCCCACCTAGCTGACCACAAATTATAAGCAATCGTGCCATCTTTTTTCCGGTAGCGGTTTACGAAAGATTTAACGTGTTGACCACCGATAATTTCTGAACCTATCTCATTCGTTTTGCTTTTATCTTCCTCTAAAATCAATTCAACAACCGGCCTACCTATTAATTCCTCAGGTAAATATCCCCAATGCGTTACAGCAGCCGCACTGACAAACTCAAAATTGCCCGCTTCATTGATGGTGCAAAAAGTATCTAATGAGGCATCCATCAAATGATTCGCACTTGATTTCCGTCTGAGGATTTCTGTTATATCTTTTGATTGACAGACTACCGTAAGAACTTGATTTGTGTCCTCGACAATGGGAAAAAAGGTGGTTTGACCGTATGCAATATCCTGTGTATCTGGATTATAAAAATTCTCTTCGGTCTCAAAATGTTCTCCTTTAAGTGCCCTGTAGTAATAGGATTTCCATTTTTCGATTACATCCTCACCAAATCCTTCTACAAATATTGATTCATTCAAACCATTCTCCTTACCGGTAATTTTTCTTATTAAGTTAAGATATGAAGCATTAGCGTAAACTAGTTTGAATTCAGAATCAACGACCCATATCAGATCTTTGGAATTATCAATTAACAAATCGGTAAGTTGCTGTCGGATCATTTCAAAATTGTTATTCATTTATCT
>DATHWC010000157.1:0-5450 GCA_035460985.1 Lunatimonas sp. | reverse complement strand
AGCGTGCAACATTGAATTAATAATAAAACAGTCTTACTGACATTTGATAACTTAATCCCCTTACTCAAAAAGACCTTGCCCTCAGCTTTCGCGTTGCGTTGTACATTCAGGCATGAATTTAGTTTTCTGCGTTCTGCATTTTTCTTGATAAAATAAAATGCAAAAGGAGATTACTAATTCTCTCCTTTTGCATTACTATATCCTATCTGTTTAGTAGTCCAAATGTTGCTGCACATTAGGGTTTCCCAAAATCTCATTCAGTGGAATAGGCAGCACATAGTCTTTTGGGGACAGTTGTCTATCCAAATCATAGGTGTCTATAAAATTCCGGATATAGTCACCAAGGTAATCCTGATCGCCTCCA
This sequence comes from Lunatimonas sp., assembly GCA_035460985.1. Taxonomy (GTDB): domain Bacteria; phylum Bacteroidota; class Bacteroidia; order Cytophagales; family Cyclobacteriaceae; genus Lunatibacter. The sequence goes on along the minus strand of DATHWC010000157.1, from coordinate 5,086 downwards.
AATGTGCTTTTTCTTTTCAATTCCGGATAGGTTTCCTGCTCAAATGCAAACTCCAATACCCTTTCTTCCACAATTGCATCTCTTAATTGAGATTGGTTCAAATTCGAAAGACTTGGCAAGCCAGCTCTGCTGCGAACCTCATTAATCCCAAAATAAGGGTCCCCCGTTCCACTTTCGTTGGCCGCTTCAGAATGTCCCAAAAGCACATCTGCGTAGCGCAGATAGACTATATTTTTTTCTGTTAAGGAAGGATTTGCTATACCGATTTGCACCCACTTAGAAGTCCATGCATTGGAAAAGACCAAAGTCTCTGGATCATTGGGGTTTGCCGCAGCAGATACCAATCCACCGAAGCGACTTAAATTATAAGAAGTATTTCCGCTCCACCTAACCATTGGATATTCACCATTGGCATTTAAACCTACACGGTTGCTGGGATACTCAGAAATGAACGTCCCTGGAATACGTTTGTCTTCGGGATCGTATTTCATTCTGAAAGCCTGAGTACCATTTAACCAATGCCATCCCTGACCCCCAATACTAATAGGAAGGTCTGCGGGGACAAAATGGGAATGGTGGTTATGGTTTTCACTAATATTAGCGGATGCTGAAACCTGCGCTTCAAATATTCTTTCGCCTGAATTTTCATGTGCAACATCAAAATTGTGTGCGAAATCCTCAAAAAGATTGAACCCTCCCTGCTCTATTATTATTTCTGCCGTATTTTTAGCTTCTGTCCATTTTTCATCAAGCAAATATGCTTTAACCTGCAGCGCCAACGCCGCCCACTTAGTTGCCCTGCCTAAATCGTTTCCCGTATACACATCCGGTAACACATCGGCACCGAACGTCAAATCACTTTCAATAAGATCAAGAACCTTCCTCTTCCCATCCTGATTGGATGGCAGATCTTCGTCGCTAACGGTCATTTTATCAGTAAACGGAACATCATCAAAATATCGAACCAGGTTAAAGTAATAAAAAGCCCTTAAAAACATGGCTTCTGCCTTTATCCTATTCAATAATTCCTGATTGGGAATCCCGGCCTCACGCAATTCATCTGCCTTTTCAATTAGTGCATTCGCCCTATTTATATTTTCATAGGAGATCCTCCAGTAAGTGGCAATATACACATCTGTGGACGTCACGCTTCCATTCTGAAAATCAGACGGTCCCTTCTCCCAGCCTACTTGATACCCTACCCTGCACTCAAACACAAATCTATTGTAAAAGTGATTCCATCCATCTCTACCCCTTGCAATCCCATCATAAATGGCATTTACCCCCAACTCCATCTGCTCAGCTGTAGAGAAGAAGTTATCCCTTGTGATAAAATCAGGATTCTCCTCCAATTCTTGACAAGCCATTGGTGTCAACACAAAAATACAGAGAAGTATTATTATTGTTTTATTCAGTATATATTTCATGATTGAATCGGTTTAAAGTCCAACATTAATGCCAACTGTGTAGGTTTTGGAACGCGGATAAGCATCGTAGTCATCTCCTCTATTGAGATTATTCTGTCCCAAATTGTTCACTTCTGGGTCAAATCCCCTGTATTTGGTAAATAAAACTGGGTTTTGAGCACTGATGTAAAACCTCGCATTTCGGACATATTTGGTTACTGGTAGCGTGTAACCAATGGATACATTTTGTATCCGGATAAAGCTTCCGTCTTCAATAAAATAATCAGAAGCTCTATAAGAATTGGCAAAATCCCTATTGCCGTCGATTACAGGTCGACTTGCATTGCGGTTTTCAGGTGTCCAAGAATCCACAAGGATATTGGCAATCTGGTTGATTTTCTGAACACCATCCCCCAATTCAGATTGCTGAAGATTTCTGATGTCATTGCCATGAACTCCTCTTATAAATAAGTTGAAATCAATTTTTCTGTAATTAAGTGTGGTAGTTAATCCCCAGGTAAAATCCGGATTGGGATCTCCCATCACCGTAAAATCCTGTGGATTGATGGTTCCGTCACCATTCGTGTCTCTATATCTGGGATAACCTGGTTTATCACCTGAACGAGACGGGCTACTATCAATCTCTTCTTGTGATTGAAATAATCCAATATAACGATATCCCCTCCAAACGCCGATAGGATAACCGGCTTCGACCCAGCTGCCAGGAATGCCAAGGTGACCTGAACTGGTTGATCCGGAAAAGAAAGGGGTACTGGTGCCCAAATCTGTGATTCTATTCCTTAGAAAAGAGATATTACCTGTAATATCCCATCGGAAATCAGGACGATTTATAGGTATATAATTTAGGGAAAACTCTAAGCCCTTATTTTCCAAGGAGCCGGAATTTTTTAGTATAGATTCAAACCCCAAACTACTCGGAATAGTAACAAACAAAAGTAAATCCTCTGTCTGGTTATAAAAATACTCAGTGGTTAGGTTTAACCGGTTTTCCATAAACGAAAGGTCTATACCAAAATTATACATGGTGGTAGTTTCCCATTTAAGGTTAGGGTTAGCTAATCGAGCCTCCGCCAATCCCAAAACAAGATTTCCCCCAAAAACATAATTGAACTCCCTTAAGTTGGCGAGTGAATTATAGACTGGAATTTCTGAATTTCCGGTTATACCCCAACTAGTTCTAACTTTCAAATCGCTGATTATATTGGATAAGGAGCTCCCTTGAAAAAAATCCTCTTCTACCACTCGCCAGGCTCCCGCAACTGACGGGAAATTAGCCCACTTATTTGTGGATCCAAATCTGGAGGATCCATCTCTCCTTAAAGAAAATGTAAGCAGGTATTTTTCCATTAAGTTGTAATTAACCCTTCCTAAAAATGATTTCAACAGCCATTCCCTTCGATTAGAGGACGGTATTTGAATGTCAGTTCCACCTCCTAGTGTCGCCTGATCTACATGGCTTGCAGACAAACCTCGATTGGTTGCAGACATTCCTTCGTTCAATTCCTTCTGAAATGTGTATCCTACAACAACATCCAATCGGTGATCTTCATTGATTTGGTTTGCGTAGGATAAGATATTCTCATTCAGAATATTAATAGAGTTTCTATTTGCTTTAGTCAATTCCCCTGCTCTGTCCCTACCCAATCTTGAGTTTTCGGAGGGAAAGAAGGTCGCTCGGTTAGCTGAAAGAAGATCCGCCCCAATACTGGTTTTAAAATTTAATCCGTCTAGTATTTTATAAGTCAAACCTGTATTTCCTAATATCCTGTTATTAATGTCCCGGTCGGTCACATGTTCCAATTCCTGCAAGGGATTGGTCAAAAACCGACCATCGTAGGAAGCTAAAGCATAGGTTCCATCTTCGTTTCTAACGGGTACCGTTGGGTCCAGACCTAACGATGTAATGATAATTCCCCCGGGCCCGCCTCTATCTGTGGGAGCATTATTGGACTCAGTCCTATTGATGGACCAGCTCGAGTTGATTGTCAATCTATCATTTAAAGCTTTGTTATCCAGATTGAGTCTTATCCCATATCTTTTAAAATCAGTGTTTTTAATAATCCCCTCATTTTCGAAGTAATTTCCTACCACCGCATATTGTGTTTTTTCGTTGCCGCCAGTAAAACTCAGTTGGTGGCTACTAATCAGGCCAGTTCTGGTTACTTCGTTCAACCAATTAGTACCTTCACCGATCGCATCTATTTCTGGTTGAGTATATAATGGAGCTCCGCCTTGACTTTGCTCCATGGTATTGAGATAAATTGCATAATCCCTACCATTCAGCACATCGATGCGGTTTGAAATATTTTGAATAGACATAGATCCTTCGTAGTCTATCTTACTTTCACCGGATTTTCCTCTTTTTGTTGTGATCAAAACCACTCCATTTGATCCCCTTGATCCATAAATGGAAGTAGCTGAGGCGTCCTTTAATATTTCGATAGATTCAATATCGTTTGGGTTAATGGTTGACATGATATTCGATGGCTGGCGGTTACCTCCTACTCCGTAAGCGCTATTGTCAGGATAAATGGGGAAACCATCGATAACATAAAGCGGCTCACTCCCCGAATTAATGGAATTGGAGCCCCTGATTCTTACTGATACTCCACCTCCTGGAGCCGCTGAGGCCTGTGTCACCTGGACACCGGCAGCTCTTCCCTGAAGTGCTTGATCTATTGATGTGACAGGAAACTCCTTTACAGCATCTCCTTTGATGGAGGAAATAGAACCAGTCAAATCACTTTTTTTCTGTGTACCATACCCCACCACTACAATTTCATCCAATGAGGACAAATCCTCCTGCAAAATAATGGTAAGCGAAGTTTGATTGGTTAATGTAACCCGCTGAGCCTGATATCCAATAAATGAAACCAATAATACTGCACCTTCAGGTGCTTCCAGTGAAAAATTGCCGTCAATATCCGTTGCAGTTCCGCTAGCCGTTCCTTCTATTATTAGGGTAGCACCTGGAATGGGATCTCCTCGTTCGTCTGTAACCCGACCACGGACCTCAGCCATTTCTATTGAAATTTCAATCTTTCCACCATCTTTCTCTTCATCTGGTTTAGCCACGTAAATGGTGTTGTCAACTTGCTTAAATCGCAACCTGGCAACCGTTCCTACTTCTACCAATATATCGTTGACTGACTGTCTTCTATTTTTTACGTTGATTGGGGATTTGTTTGCAAGTACTTCCGCAGGATAAACGAATCTGTAGTCAGTCCGAGCTTCTATCTCCCTGAAGATCTCATAAAGCTGTCCTTCTGCTTTAGCTAACCGGACAAAGGTTTGGTCTATGGGTTTAATCTGAGCACTGATTTCATGGGCCATCAAAGTAGTCATGAGAAGACATTGAATAATCAGGCCATACAATACGTTTTTCGATACCATCTTTATTAGGTACAGTAATTTTCTTTTCATAATTTTAATAGTTTTTAAGGTTTATTGCTTTAAAATCGTTCAGGGTAAATGAATTCATTTGGCGATGGAGAGTTTACCCTGTTTTTTTATTTCATAGTCGATTATTTTTTAATTGTTACTTGTTTTCCGATTAGTTCAAAGGATAAAGCAGTAGAAAAGATTAATCCGGTGAGTAAATCTTTTAAATTTTTGTTTTCAAATGTGCCTGATACCCTTTGGTTAATATTCACCCCAGG
>DATHWC010000156.1:0-13169 GCA_035460985.1 Lunatimonas sp. | reverse complement strand
TGTTTCGTCTATTATAAAAAGACCGTTACGTTGGGTTCCTATGACAATATCTCCGTTTTTTAGTCGAATAGCGTTATTAATCTGCAACGATAATTTTGATAAATCTGAATTCCACGCTTGGTGTCCGGAAGGTGTGTGTAGAAAAATGCCGTCGTCACGGGTGAATATCAATTTTCTGCTATTGGAGAGACTTAAAATTCCCGTTATAATATTCTCCCTAAAATCCATAGCCATTCCCAACGGTGAAAGGTCGCCATTTTCCAGAATCAGTAGGCCATTCCGCTTATGGTTTATAATCAATTGATTGTTTTGAAAATGAAAACTTTCAAACGCGCCGCCCTCTTTTTTAACTGTAGTCACGAAGTTTAGTTGGTGATCGAAAAGCAGTAATACGTCCAGCGTGCAAAAAATGATTTGATCGTGCAATTTGTGGATTTTCCAGACTTCATCGAGGTTTTGCAGCGAGTCAGGGAGCTGGTCTATAAGCGAATGATAATCGAGCCTTCCATACTCACTTGGAGAAAAGTATCCAAACTCTCCCTGACCCGAAGCAAGGACAGTTTGCGTATCCAATACCAGTACATCCCGCACCTTTGTACTGTTTCTTAGGGAAAATCTACGCCAAGAGCTTCCGTCATATTCCAACATTCCAAAATTATTTGCCACATAGATCAATCCCCATTCATTTTGAGAGATCGCATAGTTTTGAATTCCACCTTGATAAATTTGGCTGGAATAGTAAGTCGAAAAGGGGTATCCCGGCACTTGTGCGGCACCGGATTGATAAAAACACATCAAGATTGAAGCGAAAACAAAATTTCTCATCAGCGAAAATATTACTCTTGGCAACAAGATAGGAAAAATTTGTTTGATGTATCCTGTATGGGTTTTGTGTGAATCAAGGAAAAATGTTAAAAACGTCTTTTTTGGACTATATGAGCCCTTTATTTTCTGATTTGATGAATTTTTGTAGAGGTGTAAAATATCCTTTGATGTATTTATGTAGTATTCAAATTTTTGCTTTGACAACAAAAATTGGCTTGCTTGTGGCCTCAATTATTCACGTAATCCAAAATAGAATATGAAAAAAGTTTTATGGATTTGTTTAGTTATGTTTCTAGGAGTGAGTGGTTACTCTCAGACGGAAACAGTAACAGGCAGAGTCACCGATGAGCAGGGAGAATCATTACCTGGGGTAAGTATTATCAAGGAGAATTCTTCGGCGGGAACAGTAACAGATCTGGATGGCAATTTCTCAATCGAGGCGGCTACAGGAGATGTTCTTAGATTAAGTTATATAGGGTTCAGATCCCAGTCGGTAGCCATCGGTAGCAGTCTACTACTCGAAATTACGATGGAATCTGAAATTACTTCATTAGGTGAGGTAATTGTAGTAGGGTATGGAACTGCTACGAAAAAAGAGCTGACAGGTGCAACTTCTCAGGTTAGGGGAGACGCCATTGAAAAAATGAATATGCCTCGGGTAGACCAAGCGCTACAAGGACAATTGGCGGGGGTGAATATATCTACAAACTCCGGAGCTCCGGGCGGAACCTCAAATATTCGGATCCGTGGTATTGGAACTTTCGGGAATAACAATCCACTGATTTTGGTCGATGGGGTTATTTACGATGCCGCCGGATTAAATGCGCTAAATCCCAGTGACATTGAATCAGTAAACGTACTTAAGGACGGTACGGCAGGTATTTATGGTGTACGTGCCGCCAATGGTGTAATCCTAATTGAAACAAAAAAGGGAAAAGCAAATACAAAGCCCAGTGTGGATTTTGGTGCTTATTATGGTACGCAGCAAACTGCAAGAAAACTGGATTTGCTTAACGCGAGGGAATATGCTATTCTCAAAAATGAAGCATTCGCTGCCGGAGGTCAACCCATGCCTTTTAACAACACCAATTTGGGCGAAGGTACAGATTGGCAACAGGCGGTATTTACGGATTCACCCATTCAGGAATACAATTTGACAGTAACGGGAGGATCAGAAAAATCCACCTATTCCATAGGAGGTTCTTATTTCTCACAACGGGGGATCGTCGGTGGGTCAAAAGCCAATTTTGAGCGGTATAACGGACGTATCAATTTCACTACCGAACTTGCGCCTAAAGTAAAATTGACGCACGTGATGCTATACACCAACGAGCACAGCAACAGTATTGCTCAAGGAGGGATTGGTTCTGTTTTGTATAATACCGTCAATGCCTATCCCACAGAACCTATTTTTACCGATGGGAGGTATTCCTACCTGGACAATGTAGCGGATATCATTAATCCATTGGCTCAGTTGGAAAACACCTACAATGATGCTTGGGTAAACAAGCTGGTAGGTAAGGAAGAGATAGAATATACGATTAATGACAAATTTACGGCAACAGGTAGAGCGGGATATAATTACGCCTTGGTGGACACCAAAACCTTTTCTCCATTGGTATGGTACGGAACGGGTAAATTTGCCAACAGTGCTAGAAATGCCAATTTGGATCCTGTTATCGTAGAAATTGGAGAATTGGAAATCGAAAGAGGCGCAAACGTCAGTGAGTCACGGTCCACCTATTTGGATTACAACTTTGAGGGGTTCGTAAACTACAATGAAACCTTTGGAGAAGCCCACCGTGTCAGGGGTACCTTGGGTGTGTCCTATATCGGGAACAGAAGTTTGGGGTTAAACGGAACTGGATTTAACATTCCTAATAATTCCTTGGACCTTGCTGATATTTCCGCGAATCAAGCACCCGGAGGTTTTTTAAACAACGTGGGTTCTTTTCAAACCCGTCAGCGACTGACGTCCAGCTTTATCCGAGCGGAATACGATTATGAAAAACGAATATTAATTTCAGGAATTCTGAGAAGGGATGGTTCCACCAATTTTGGACCCAATAACCGTATCGGCTATTTTCCCTCCATTTCCGGGGCGTGGATTATTTCTGATGAGTCCTTTTTCAACGCCAGTTTTATAGACTTTTTAAAACTCAGGGCCAGCTTTGGAATATCAGGGAACGACCAGATTGGTTTATTCCGGTACAGGGGCTTGTTAAATGGACAGGGCGACTATGTGCTCAACAATCTGATAGTTCGTGGAGCTGCAATTGGTGCAGCCAGCAATCCGGATCTCAAATGGGAAACCACCCTTCAAACGAACATCGGACTGGATTTTTCCTTATTTAGAAATTTGGATATCACGGCCAATTATTTTATCAAAAACACCCGTGACCTGTTGTTCCAACCAGAAGTTTCTGCCCTTTTGGGAACCTATGGGGCTGGAGGATCCCCTCCGGTTATTAATGCGGGAGATGTGCTTAACCGTGGCTTGGAACTTGAATTGGGATATGCCAAGAGCTTCTCCTCCGGCTTTGGCTTGCAGGCAAATTATAACCTCACACTCCTTCACAATGAAGTCACCAAGGTGCCCGAAGGGTTTGATTTTATTCCCGGAGCAGGGTTCAGTGTGGGAGGAAATGTAGCGACAAGGTTCGAAAAAGGGTTCCCAATTGGATACTTTATAGGTTACCAAACTGACGGGATATTCCAATCGGCGGAGGAAATCGCTTCTAGCCCCGTGACACAGCCTGGAGCCCAGCCTGGCGATCTTCGATTTGTAGACCAAAATGGTGACAACTTGATTTCATTTGGAGACGATGCAGACCGTACAATGATAGGTTCACCCATACCCGATATGATTATGGGAATGAACCTTTCAGTTAATTTCAGAGGGCTGGACTTTTCAGCGGCAGTTTTTGCATCCATCGGAAATGACATTATCCGAAATTACGAGCGTCAGCAGCCGTTTGCCAATCAACTGGCCTACAACGTCAATCGTTGGACTGGACCGGGGACTACAGATACCTATCCCAGACTAACCACTGGGGCGACCCGAAACAACGTGTTTTCTGATTTTTATGTCGAGGATGGCTCTTTTGTTCGCCTACGGAATGTTCAGATGGGATACACCATACCCAATTCGATTAGCCAAAAAATCGGAGTTCAATCCATGCGGTTTTATATAGCGGCCAACAATTTGATCACTCTGACCAATTATATGGGTTTTGATCCGGATGTGGGATCCGGCAATCCGTTGTTTGCCGGTGTTGATGGGGGGATCTACCCTCAAGCCAGAACGATTATGGGGGGTGTTAACTTTAAATTCTGATAGACATGAAATCGAGCATGAAGAGAACGTCACAAAGTGGGATGATTATCGTAGCGAGATTCCATCTGACCATTAAAAAACAATTATTAACAGATGAAATCGAGCATGACGCAGGCGACGCACGGAGGGATGATTATAATTGCGAGATTCCATGTGGCCATTAAAAAACAATTATAAACACATGAAAACGATATATATAAAATTATTGATTGTATTCGGGCTTCTATCGTCCTGCGATCAACTATTGGACATTGATCCTGAGTTTAGCCAGGATGCCGAAAGCTTTTTCAATACCCCTGAGGATTATGAGCGGGCATTGGTTGGAGCGTATGATTTGATGCAGACGTCCTACCTGCAGGTTTGGATAGGTGAAATTGCTTCTGACAATGCCATTGCAGGCGGTGAAAGCGTAAATGATAGCAGAGGCCTTCATGAGATAGAAAGCATGACCCACGGTGGGGTAAATGAGGAACTTCGGAGCTTAATGCGGTTTAATTTCGCAGGCATCGCCCGAACCAATTACATTTTCGAAAATAGGGATAACATTGATTTTGACGGAAAGGAAAGAATTATGGCCGAAGCCTCCTTTCTACGGGCGTACTATTATTTCGTGCTCGTTTCCTATTTCGGTGATGTACCCTTGCTGGTAGATAGAAGGTCTTCCATAAATGAGCTTAGCGGATTGGACAGAACACCCAAAGCGGAAGTTTACGTCCAAATTGAATCCGATTTACAAACTGCAATCGATGTCTTGGAATGGAATGTCCCCGTGATCGGTCGCATAACCAAGGGAGCGGCTATGGCGTTATTGGGCAAGGTGTATTTGTATCAGGGTAAGAATACCGAGGCGGCGGCAGTTTTGGGTGATTTGATTACTAACAATCAAGCCGGATATGGCCTCTTTAATGATTACAGCAGATTGTTCTATTTGGAGAATGAAAATATCAATGAAGACGTTTTTACTATTCAGTATTCCGGTCAGGAAGGTGGTAGCTACGGTTGTTTTGTATGTCTGGAAGGAAACGCTGCGGTTGGTTTTCACAGCATCAGGCAATATAATGGCCCGCTTTACGGAGATGGAAACAGCTATAATCTGCCAACGCAAGATCTTTACGACGCATTTGATGAAAGTGACCCCCGGCGTGATGCTACGATCTTGGATATTGATGCCTTTATTGCCAGCCAACCCAATCCTGAAACAATCAGCTATGCAGTAGGTGGCGGTGGCCACACTGGTTATTACAACAACAAGTATATTAAGCGGTTGGATGAACGTGGTTTGCCCGACGATGATTTGACCAGCCCATTGAATTATCGGGTAATTCGATTTGCCGATGTATTGTTAATGGCTGCGGAAGCTTTCCAGAAAACAGGTAATGATGAACGTGCAAAGACTGAGCTTAATAAGGTAAGAAGCCGTGTGGGAATGTCAGCGATCAATAGTGCAGGTGCACAACTTTTGGATGACATCCTGCAGGAAAGAAGGCTGGAGCTTTCTGGTGAAGGATTTCGATTCTTTGATTTGGTAAGAACAGGCAGAGCGTCCGCTGAGATAGAAGGATTTCAGTCGAACAGAAACGAATTGTTCCCTATTCCGCAGGTAGAGATTGACCTTGCGGGAGGCAATTGGACACAAAATCCAGGATATTAATTAAACCGATTATGAAATCGAGCATGACGAGATCGTCACACACCGGGATGATTATAGTAGCGAGATTCCACCTGCCTGACGGCAGTCAGGTCTGACCATTAAAAGAAAATTATAAACAGATGAAATCGAGCATGACGCAGGCGACGCACGGAGGGATGATTATAATTGCGAGATTCCATGTGGCCATTAATAAAAAATTATAAACACATGAAAAGACATAACTATTTTATAGGCCTTATAACCTTGTTTTTGGTATGGGCCTGTGTAGAAGAATATTCGTTGGATGCTCCTCCTCCGTCTGCGGAGGATGCGCAATTTGGGTTTCAGGCATCAACAGAAAGCGACAATATATTGAATTTCAGTGCCGATGGAGATTTCTTCATGATGAACTGGGACTTGGGCAATGGAAGCCAGGTTTCGGGAAAGACTGTTACAGGCACCTATCCATTGGCTGGGGAGTATACCGTTACGCTTACGGTTTTCAACGCTGGTGGTAGTGCAGCCTATAGCCAAGTGATTACGATCGATCAAACCGATCCAGTCTTGTTGGATAAGCCGCTATATAATTTGCTTACCGGAGGTCCGTCTGCTACTGAAGGTAAAACGTGGGTATTGGATTCTGCGAGGTCTGGACATTTTGGTGTGGGTCCAGATCCTTCCCAGGCAGGGGACTTCCCCGAATGGTATCAGGCGCAACCGAACGAAAAAGCAGGAGGAGGGATGTACGATGATAGATATACCTTCTTGTTAGCTGACTTTGGATTTGTGATGCAAACCAACGGCGATGTGTATATCAATGCAGCTCAAGGACCGAATTTTCCGGGTGCCGAAGATTCCGGTGTAGGAGATTTAAGGGCGCCTTACACGCCTCCAGCTACGCTTTCGTGGTCTATTGTGGAGCCTGCTGATGACTATCCGTTACTTACTATCGCTAATGGTGGGTTTATCGGATATTTTGCCGGAGGCAGAACCTATCAGATAGTTAATATAGAAGAAAATGAGCTGTTCCTACGTTTTGTCGACCAAGCCAACGAAGGATTAGCCTGGTATATCCGATTGATTCCGGCAGGCTTTGACTCTGGTGCAGAACCGGAACCGGAACCCGAGCCAGAACTCGAGCCTGGAGATGTTAATTTCACCCTAGCCGACCTTGTTGGTGAGGGTTCAAAAACGTGGAAATTAAAGCCTGCCGCAGGAGCATTCGGAGTTGGTCCCAATCCGGGTAGCGATGAATGGTATCCCGGAGGTGCGGATTTATCTGAAGAAAGGGCTTGTTTGTTCAATGATCTCTTTACTTTCGGTGAGGATGGCTCAATGGAATATGACGCGCAGGGGGATATTTTTGGTGAAACATATATGGGTTTGGGTTCAGATGCATGTCAACCAGAATCTAATTTGGAAGGTTTACCGGGCGCTGAGTGGGCTTCCGGGGTTCATGAGTTTTCTTTTACCCCAGGCAGTGGAGCCACCAATCCCACCATTACTGTGACAGGAACAGGTGCCTTCTTGGTCCTACCCAAAGCCTTTAACGGTGGTGAATATACCGCCGGGCCTCCTGAGGATGATAAATCGGTCACCTATGAAGTGATCAACTACATAAACGAAAATGGAACTGAAGAAGTGACCATAACCATTAATGTAGCCCCTGATGGGGGAGTCTTTTGGTCCTTCGTACTTGTTCCTGCTGAAACTGAATGATACTTATGTTAGTTAAATTAAAAACACTGGCTTTGCTTCTTACCATTTTGGTAGGAAGTAACGCCTGTGAAGAAGCAACAGAGGAAATTCCCTTGCAGCTTCCCAGCAATTTGGAAATTGATGTGGAATACCTTCAGAATGGTCAGGTGACGATCAACTTTGATGCGGTAAATGCGAATTTCTTTAAAGTGGGATACGGATTGCCGGGACAACTTCCAGTTAGGGTCGAAGAAGAATCAGTTACCTATAACTATCAAATCCCCGGCACTTTTGTCGTCACTGTCCAAGCTCATACAACGGAAGCTGATTTTATATCAGGCACAAGGGAAGTAGTCATTACGGAACAGATGTTGGGTCAGGGGATTCCTGAAAATGGATTTGAGTCTCCCCTTAGCTATGAGGGCTACTCGTTGGTATGGCAGGATGAATTTGAAGGCACAACGTTATCCGACGATTGGGTTTATGAAATCGGAGATGGCTGCCCTAACCTGTGTGGTTGGGGTAACAACGAACTTCAATATTACCGAAGGGAGAATACAACTGTTGAGGATGGCTTTTTGATTATTCAAGCCAAGCAGGAGGAATTTGGTGGAAAAAACTATACCTCAACCCGTATTAAAACGCAGGGCAAACAAGCCTTTACGTTTGGAAGGATAGATATACGTGCTGTGTTGCCGAAAGGCCAGGGAATATGGCCGGCGTTCTGGATGTTGGGTGAAAGCATTACAGAGATCAATTGGCCTGCTTCCGGTGAGATTGACATTATGGAAATGGTTGGTGGAAATGCCATTGCTCGGAATAACACCGTGCATGGAACCATTCATTACGACGAAAATGGAACCTATCGGTATACTGGTGGACAACATACATTGCCCGAGGGAATCTTTAACGATAAGTTTCATGTGTTTTCCATTATCTGGGATGCGGAAAAAATCGTGTGGTTACTAGATAATGTAGAATTTCACCAACAGGACATCCGTCCAGCATATATGGATGAATTTAGGGAGCCATTTTTCCTGTTAATTAATCTGGCTGTGGGTGGAAACTGGCCGGGAAGTCCCGATGCCGACACTATTTTCCCCCAACAGTTGGTTGTGGATTATATCCGGGTTTTCCAAGCAGAAGATGCTGAATGAATAAATCAGTTTTACACAAACATCAAAACTCTACTTAGTGAGTAAAAAAAGCCCCAAAAGATATTCCTCTTTGGGGCTTTTTCTAGCTGAATGATAAAAAAATTGATTATATTCGATTTAATTAATTTGTGCCTAGCATAATAAAGAAAAAATAACATGTCAAAAGTAAAGTTAACAATCAATAGTAACGGATCGGTGAAGATAGACGGTGATTTTGAGATAGTGGATAAGGAAGGAAAGGCATATGGCCTCCAGGGACGGACAATCGTTTCGATTTGCAGGTGTGGGCAGTCTGCCAATAAGCCATTCTGTGACGGATCGCACAAGGGTCACTTCGAACATGACGCGGTAGCCTTTGATTTGCCTCCAAAGAAAGTTTAACTAGATTTTATTCTAGAGTCGTGTCAAGAATTTAATGACGTTTAATTTTGCGCTGATCAATTCTATTATGTCGGAGTTAAAAATTGTAAAACTAAAAGGCCAAACAGGCCTTTTAGTGTTTTCAGGGACAAATTAACACGTGTTTTTTTAACCCTTAGGGTTTTGTTTAGTGAGAAAAAAGAGTGAAATTATGAATTCTTTGACCAATTGACAGATAAGAAAACCCAAAACCATGAAGTCACTCATAATTTTAATTAGCCTATTAGTTTCTCACACTTTGTTTTTTCAACAAGTGTACGGGCAACATGTGAAAGTATTGAACAACGATTTGGAACGCCTCGTAGATCCGAATGTTTCAATTGAAAAACTCGCCGATGGCTTGGTTTTTACGGAAGGACCAGTTTGGAATGTGGAAGGCAATTACCTGTTGTTTTCAGACATTCCGGCGAACACTATTTACAAGTGGACCCCAGATGGTAAGCTCGACACCTTTAGATCACCAAGCAACAATGCCAATGGGCTAACCTACGATCCGGAGGGAAACCTGATTATTGCGGAGCATAGTGGTCGAAAGATCGGAAAGCTTAGTCCCAGTGGTGCCTATCAACCTTTGGTGGAAAGTTTTAAAGGTATCAGATTTAACAGTCCAAATGATGTGATTGTAGACTCCAAGGGAGCGATACTTTTCACCGATCCTCCCTATGGAAGGGATAAGGCGGCTGTAGATACCTTAGGGTTTAATGGGATATTTAGGCACTATAAGGGCAAAACCACATTAATAGCCGATGACTTGTACCGTCCCAATGGGCTTACTTTATCTCCCGATGAGCGTACGCTCTATGTAGCCAATTCAGGCAGCCCCAAAAAGTATATGAAATATCCAGTTAGTAAAGGAGGCAAGGTTGGAAGGGGAAGTTTGTTTTTTGATGCATCGTCATTAGAAGGTCAGGGAAATCCTGATGGAATTAAGACAGACACCGCAGGAAATTTATATGCTACCGGCCCAGGTGGAGTTTTGGTTTTTTCACCAGATGGTAAGCATTTAGGCACTATTGCATTTCCTGAATCACCGGCAAATATAGCATTTGGCGGGCCTGATATGAAAACGCTTTTTGTAACTGCCCGTACGGGTCTATATAGCATTCAAGTAAAAGTCCCAGGTAAATTATAACCATGTCCTTAAACAGACGAAAATTTCTCAAAAAAGCTGCTCTTGGAGGTCTGTCCGGAGCAGGAATACTCAACTCTAAAGCGTATCCGCTCAAAAATGAATCTGACTATGCTGTATTAGACCAAATCCTGAAGCAGCCAGTCCTAAAGACAGAGCAATTCAAAGATCCAATCATTGTTGAAAGTGTGGAACTGTTGCGATATGGCAACAACTTTTTGTGTCGAGTGAGGTCTGCAGATGGGGCCGAAGGCATATCTGTGAGCAATAATATGGTGATGGTACATCTCTATCCCATTTTTGTCAATCGTATTCAACCCTTTTTTAAGGGGAAAGACTTGAGGGACTGGGAAAAGCTGCTGGATGAGGTGTATGTCTACCAGAGCAATTACAAAATGCAAAACCTCGCATTATGGGTGCCGCTGGCAACCTTGGAATTTGCGGTGCTGGACTTACTTGGAAAGATGGCGAACCAATCCATTGGGGAATTGATAGGGCAGATCCATCATACGGATATAGCTGTTTACCAGGCTAACAACTACCGTGGTAAATCAGCCGAGGAATCCATTGATCTGATAGAAAAGCATGTGAAAGAAACACAGGCCAAAGCTTTAAAATTTAAGGTGGGTGGTCGAATGAGTAACAATGCCGATGATCCTCCCGGACGAAGTGATCAGCTCATTCCACTTGTTCGCAAGCGTTTTGGTGAGGAAATGGTAATCTATGCGGATTCTAATGGAAGCTATACCCCGGATGAAGCCATTCGGATAGGCAAATTGATGGAAGAATATCAGTTTGATTTTTACGAAGAGCCCGTGCCCTTTGACTGGTATGAGGAAACACTGGAAGTAGCTAACGCCCTGACCATTCCAGTAGCAGGAGGGGAACAGGAACCAAGTATGCACGGGTTTCGCTGGATAATCAAAAATGATGCACTGGACATTTTGCAACCAGATATTTTTTATTTTGGGGGGATGATTCGTTCCATGCGTGTTGCCCGCATGGCGGCATCCAAAGGAAAACCTTGTACCCCGCATATTTCCGGTTCGGGGCTTGGGTATCTCTACATGATGCATTTTGTGTCTGCCGTGCCCAATGCAGGGCCATTTCATGAATTCAAGGGATTTAACAACGAAATACCGTTAGAATGCCCCACTTCTTCTTTGACAAGTGATGGTGGCGTAGTTAAGGTGCCCACCGGGCCGGGAGCAGGTATAACCATAGACCCTGACTACATCGATAAACATCAACTTGTAACTTGATCGGATAGAGACTTTTGTGAACATGAAAGCTTTCATGTTACACCACAATAATGGTGAAGTAATGGGGCCTAAAAATAATTAATAGTTGTAGAAAAAAACGAAAATCAATTTTTGAAATGAAGGCACATAAATCCAAGCGAAAATATTTCTTAGTCTATTTAATTTCAATTTTTATAGGATTTACGTTTTTATTTAGCTGTACCCCTGCTAAGGAGGAACCTAAAAACCAGCTGCCGAATGTGGTTTATATTTTGGCAGATGACCTGGGCTATGGAGATCTTGGATATAATGGACAGGAAATTATTTCCACCCCGAATATTGACAGACTTGCCAAAGAGGGATTAGTATTTACCCAGCATTATTCCGGATCAACCGTCTGCGCGCCTTCCAGAAGTACGCTTGTAACAGGCTTACATACAGGAAGAGCTCCCGTGAGGGGCAATTACGAGATTCAACCGGAAGGCCAATACCCCCTTCCTGATTCGGTAACAACTGTTTTTAGTTTAATGAAGCAGGCGGGTTATGCAACCGGGGCATTTGGAAAGTGGGGATTGGGATATCCCGGCTCGGAAGGCGACCCAAACAATCAGGGAGTGGATGTGTTTTACGGCTATAACTGCCAGCGAATGGGCCACAACTATTACCCTTATCATCTCTGGCACAACCAGGATTCGGTGGTTATTCCTGAAAACTCAGGTAAAAACCTTGGTGTTTTCGGGCCAGATTTAATCCATCAACAAACCCTTAAATTCATTGATGATCATCAGGACCAGCCATTTTTTCTTTATGTACCTTCGATCATTCCACATGCGGAGCTGATCGCTCCGGAAGAGCTATTGGCTAAACATGTTGGAAGGTTTGAAGAAACCCCATGGAAAGGAGTAGATGATGGTCCGACATATAAGATGGGAGGTTATATGTCCCAGGACAATCCTAGGGCAGCTTTTGTGGCTATGGTGGAATTATTGGATCAGCAGGTAGGCGAAATCGTTGGCCGGCTAGAAGCACTGGGACTTCGCGAAAACACACTCATTATATTCACCTCCGACAACGGACCTCATAGGGAAGGGGGAGCCGACCCTGATTTTTTCAACAGCAATGGTCCGTGGAAGGGATACAAACGGGATCTTTATGAAGGAGGTATTAGGGTTCCTATGGTTGCAAACTGGCCTGGGAGCATAACACCCGGCACATCAGACCATATTTCGGCTTTTTGGGATATTTTTCCAACTATGGCAGCATTGACAAATCAAATGACACCCAAAGATATTGATGGAATATCCCTTTTACCTACCTTAAGAGGAAACCTATCCGATCAAAAAAACCATGAATACCTGTATTGGGAATTTATCGAACAGGGTGGCAAGCAAGCCATTCGAAAGGGGGATTGGAAAGCAATCCGGGTGAATTTAAACAAAGACACCGATCCACCTATTGAATTGTATCATTTGTTGGACGACCCAGGAGAAGAAAACAACCTCGCTGCTCAATATCCGGAGCGTATTAAAGAAATGAAATCACTGATGGAAAATTCCCGAGTTCCAAACCCAATCTTCAAGTTATATGCAGCTGAATTATGAAGTGGAGGGAACGCAGATTTTGCGGATTGTACAGATTTCCGCAGATTGATTATGTAGACGACGACTGTTAATTCAGAAACCAAAAGATCCGCATTATCCGCTTCATCCGTGTTCCATTTTGGTATGAATTG
>DATHWC010000155.1:0-5064 GCA_035460985.1 Lunatimonas sp. | reverse complement strand
CACCGTTCCGGATACGCTCCCTCAATATGTCCACATTCATTGTCCGGTGGATACCGACCAATCCTCCCACGGCATAGAGGTTGAACCCAAAGGCCAGAGGAATCGCAGGAGAAAAGTACACACTGATACTGATCAACATGGAGAAGCCTTTTTCGGCATTCGGCAAACGGGTTTCTATCATGCCAACGGCTACCAACCCGATGTCCCTTTTCTCTAGAGCCAGTTTTAAGGCCAGTACCCCGGAATAGCGGTGGCTCCCGGGATCCAGCTCCAGAAAGCCCCCACCGGTAAGAATGTCGGATTTCACCAGAATACCGATGCCTTTGGGGGGCAAGAAATCCAAGTCTAATCCGAGGTTGCCAAACACAAGGGATGGCTTATCAAATGCCTGCTCCTGAAGTTGTTGTCTTGTAAAAGGATTAACCTCCAAACTAAACCCAATCTTTTCAACCCGGAAATTTACAGGCCCCAAATTTCCGGACACCGCTAGGGCAAGATTCATGGAAGTACTTTTTGGGGAATCAGCATTTTTTCCCGCACTAAGAGAAAAATATAAGGATTCAAACGTAATGCCTGCTACTTCTTTATTCAAGCCTATCACTGTATCAAGGGATACACTGCCATTGAAGGTTATGCCACTTTTATTGGACCATATTATTTCAGGGGAAAAACCGGCCTCGATGGGTTTTTTGGCGACAGTCTCTTGAAGAAAGTTATCGGATTCATCAATAACAATGGTGGCATTTAAGCCTGGATTTCCGTAGATTCTAAATATAAGTTGTATTTCGGGGTCTGATGGTGTACCTAAAATTTTAAACTCAATGCTAAACTGCTCTAGTCTTAAATGGGTGGTATTTTTACTACCAAATATATAATGAGGTCCTGTGAAAGTACTGTGGAACCCGAAAGCCGCTCCAGCATTTATTTCGTTACTTTCGAAGTGGACGCTATCAGGATAAAATTTTATTTGTAGCAGGTTGGATGTATCCGCTACCAATTTCCAATCCAATTTAAGGTTCTCGTTCAATTTGACCTCCTGTCCGATAGCACCCCTACTGATGGGTCTCAATAATAGCCCAAATGGCGGGCCAGACCCATTCTTTGGAATGGGGGTAAAAGATAACCCGAGTTCCACCAAAGCACGATCAGTTAGGTACATTCCATACAGGAAAGGAATATACAATTCCATAACTTCCTCTTCAATATTATATGTTGTTGAAGGATTAAACGCTGTATTGCTTAAGAAATCGTTTGAGGGGACTGTTACATGGGATTGAACTTTTAATGATTCCAGAGAACGATGTAAGTTCCTAAGGAATTGCCTATGGTCAAAATCCTGATTTTTCTGGTTCCAGTGGTAATAAGCATTGAAGGCTTGGAGAGGGTTTGTCACTGATTTAACCAGCTGATCCCAATCGACAACGACTCTGGTATAGGCCGTTCGAAAAGGGGTGAGGCTGTTTACTTCTTCATAACGGATAACACCTAAAAATTGCAATAGGGCATGGGCAATTGGCTTATGGATCTGGATATAGGTTACTAGTAAATCATTGAACAAATGATCTGCAATATCCGCCCAAAACTCCGGATCCTTTAAGGGCACCTTAAAATCCGAAAGGCTATCGACCTCCAGATTTGCAATCAATTTTATAAGGGCATTTCCCTGATCAATTAATACTTCTAAGTCCGAAAAACCTATTTCCTCTTCCTGAGGTTTATCCATCAGTAAGTCCACTGCGTCAATAAACTTTTCAAGAGGCTCTTTTAGAACAAGGGCTGGTTTTAAATTTTCAAATCCTTCTTCATCCAATTCAATTTCCCATCCATATTTGTGAAAAAGATATTCCAAACCCTCTAGCGAGGCCATGCTTTCCTTCAGGGGAGTCACAAGATCGCGAACAGAAAGATACAAGTAAGAAAGTTGTTTTTTCATTTGTATTATTTTGTTTCTACATTGTTTTATCAAACATCTTCATTCAGTTTTAGCCAAATCATACCTCGCTATTTTTGAAATTTCATTGGACAAACCATCGATTATCGTACGTTTAACCATGTTTGGATCAATCAAGCCAGAGTTCAGCAATTCTTTGAAGTGGCACTCTTTCAGCCCTTTGCCTGTAACATACTGCTTAAATATATTCATGTGATTTTTTAAATCCTCATTCAAGACTTTGTTGACCTCTTTAACCCCGATTTTATAGCCTTCTTCATGGGCTTTTAAAAATTCGGACATTAATATCAGTACCCTGGTATCTCCTGTAAACCGTTTATAGGCTTCGATATGGTCAGGAGCTTCGGATATCAAATCGTAGGTGTCTGCAATTGGTATTCCGTCATAATTATACTTGTATATAATGGCCCTAATCATTGCATTTCCTTGTTTTAACCCCGTAATGGTACCAAATCTTTTGTAGTTTTCTTTTCCAGAACTTACCTCATCCAGCAATGACTTCATCATCAATAGAGGCCCTGCGATCGCAAAAAATACGCTGCTGGCAAAGACAAATCTGGATGTGGCAAAGGTCCCCAATCTGCCGATTACAGAACCTGAGCTTGAGGCATAAGGAGAGAATACCTGAAGTAATTCGCTCGCTAATGCAAAAGAATTAAAACCATAATCCGCTTTCAGATATTCATAGAGCGTTCCGGATGAACCGACAGGGGTTTCTTTAAATATTTTTTCGAGTTCTTCCCAACTTTTTCCCCTGTTTTGCTTTAGCACCTCCAAAACTTCTTTAAATTGTTGACAGCTAAGATCCTCTTGCTTGACTTTTTCGAATATCCTTTCTTTTTCAAAGAATTCAGCTGGCGGATCCGGTACAGCCCTAGGGTTACTGGGATCATTCTCCTGGATGTCCGAATCATCTACTGGTGAATCCGGCTCCATAATTTCTTCCAGTATTTCAGGAGGGAATGGCAATTTTCGCTCCTCAAATAAATCAACATTGAACTGTTTGTTTCTATGGGTAGATGCTTTTGCCTCCATCCATACATTGCTGAAATTATAAGCGTATTTGTTTTTGTGGACCCTTTCTACATCGTTCAGCATAGCCCAGACAGGATATATGTACAAAGGGTCGGATTTTCTTTTTTCATCTTCCTCTGCTTTTACCGGCCAAGTCATAAATTCAGATTTTCTCTTCATGGCTTCCTGTGCCATATAAATGTAAAAAGCATGCTCCTCCTTGTAGGCTTCCCTCAGAAAATGGATAAGATCAAAAAGCTCTTCTAAGGAGTAATTGTCTAAATAAGCCATCAATTCTGTTCCCGGAGTATCTGGATCGCTTCCCTGAAATGCAAAAAAATCGAGCCTTTTTTCCTCAGTAATTGGCTCAAAGACCCTCAGTGCTGTCATAAAACCCGTTGGGTAAATATAGTAGAAGTCCTCTTTGATTAAAAAGGTAATTTCATCTTGAATTTCCCATTGTTTTCTGTTCCTTTTAGGAGGTAATTGAAGTATTGTTGGATTGGTCAATGGAAAGGACTCCTGTTCAAAAATCGTCAGAATGTTACGCCCCATGTTATCACTGAAATTACCCTCATCCAATAATTGTTCATAAGCATCATAGTTTGCTTTTTCATTAATATCCGCTCCTTGGTCAGGTAAAGAAGAATAGGAGGCCAATTCAAATATCTGGCCGTCATATTCTTTTTTCTGATCGCCAGAGACAAACAATTGTAAGGGAATCGAATTAAGGGATTTGTTATGGTTTAATACGGGATACACATACAAATTGGCCTGATGATTCTTGTCATCTGAAAAATGCTCGTATTCCAATTGGATGGTGTATTCGATTTTATAAATATGGTCGTCGATTTTTAATTTATCATCATATATTATCCATTTCTCGTTTCTCTTTTTTCTCTGAATAATTTCTTCGCCGGATAATAGGAGTTGCTCCTGCAAGAAAATTTCCCTGACTGAATTGGGAATATTCCTTTGATTGAAGGACTCTACAAGTGCATCATGTTCATCTTTATCACCACTTACTATCCTGTCATTTTCAATCCTGTAACCTGAAAGCTCAAACCGGTTTTTTCCTCTGCCTGGATCTATGAGTTTTTTTATATTTTTCTCTTTCCTTGATTCACTATGCTTTGTTTTCCTTGATATTAAACCCTGTTTTACCAAATGTTGATAGAAATCAAGATCCGATTTCAATCTTGATTTTTCACCGATGCCTAAACGGTTTAGAAAAAGCTGGTACTCGTGAGGTGCATATACATTGGCCCGGCCCCCAAAAAAGGAGTACAAGGCAAATAAACCGTCCCTTGAACTTCCAAAATTACAAGCCCTAATTGTGACCCTTGAAGTGTCCGAAAGTTTTTTGATGACCTCTTTTCTTTTTGCTTTAAAATCAGTTAGGCCGGGGTCATCCAGTTTAAAAGCTTCTTGCAGATTAACAAGGGTTCCCGATCTGACTACTTGGTACTTTGATTTATTTTCCTCATTGTTAAAGGCCTGTTTTGTAACAGGAAAGAGCAATTCGCGAATATTTGCATGACAAACAATTGTAATCTCGCGAATCTGGTCTATCTGGTTTGATTGTATTTCAGCATGGAGAATATCGATCAACTCTTCTAGACTTTGGGCATTCTTTGTAATATGGTCTTTATAGTATTTTCTAAAAAAAACCCTTGCTCCTTTACCATAACCCTCTGTGGCAGGGACAAAATAAAAAACATAGTCCTTAACACGGGCGATTTTCGGCAGCGGGTATTCAACTATATTCTCAAATATTGTTTGACCCCTTTTTAGATTTACTGTAACCGTCTCCATAATGTATTTTTTAAATGCCGACTATCCCGGCAGTTATGGCAATCCTAAAATTCACCTGAAACACATACTTCTATACCATCACCAGCGTCTGGCTTTCTACCGTTTCAGCCTGTAGGATTTGCCATGCTTCCTGTTGTTCCTCGGGCCAATGGGCCTGCAGATAATCCTTTGCCACTGAATAGCTGGAGAAATACTGCTCCTCCAACTGCATTGGGGATGCAAGCGCTTCTCTGGACAGTATTTTGAAGGCTTTTTCCCTGAGATCCGGCAGTTTCTCCAAGACC
>DATHWC010000154.1:0-13971 GCA_035460985.1 Lunatimonas sp. | reverse complement strand
TTCCCGGTAAACTAAATGACGAACACTTATTGGAATTTCAATATTCCGATTTTGGTCAGGCTAGTGGTACGGTTACGAGGTACCTTTGGGATTTCTTTGGCCCGGCTAGTTGGACCCCTACGGTATCTGGTGCTGGTACTGGGTGGGGGTTTTGGGAGCCTTCCATGAAATATATTAAGTTTATGTTAGATAGGGATGAAGAAGTCCGACTGCAAACTACCGTTTTGTTTACTCCTGACGGAATTGCCGAGATCCGCAGTGACCCTAGCTATCAGAATCTCCCGGCCTGGGTAAGTAATGTTTCGCCGGACGGTGATGTGTTTAACAGCCATCCCCGCTATAATTTTCTAAGTGGAAAGTTTTATTTGCCCTCGACTCAGCTTACGCCTGGAAGATTTACCTATGGTGAAAACAACAACTTCTCCGTAATCCGCTACTCCGAAATTTTACTGATGCACGCGGAGGCTATGGTTGGTGGTGCGTCGAGTGCCGTTATGACTGCCGACGAAGCTGTGAATACCGTCAGGTCACGTGCTGGGCTTTCACCGCTATCAGCAGTTACACTAGACGATGTGTTGGATGAAAAATATGCTGAATTCGGAACTGAATGGGGTATTCGTTTCTACGATTTGATGCGATACGGTAGATATGACGAGCTGGATTACGAAGGTAGAAATTTCCAGCCAAGCATCCATCGGTTTTTACCCTATCCACTGGAGCAGCAGGATATTCTTCCACAAATCAGTGAAGCGGCAAACGCAGGGTAATTTAAAAATTGAATAAAAGATATACAGCATGAAAAATATACTAAGCATACTAATTGGTTTCGGTTTTTTGGCAGGTGCCTGTACTGATGGCTACATAGATGATATACAACTTGTAGAGCCGGGTCCGGATGTAGAAGCTCCAGAGGTAACAATCAACTCTCCCGTAGAAGGAGCACTTATTCGGGTTGTGGAAGATGTGACGACAGTCAACATTGACTTAGAAGTGACCGACGATATTGAGATTGAGTCCATTGTCGTGGCTCTGAACGGGGAAGAGATAGAGCGGTTCGATGATTTTTTGGACTATCGTCGCGGATTGAAACAGTTTCAATTTGATCAAGTAACAAATGGGGAACATACGCTCACCGTCACAGCCACGGATGTTTCTGGAAAATCCACCACTGAATCTGTCACGTTTGAAAAAATTGAACCCTATCGGCCTGAATATGACAATGAGTTGTTTTATGTCTCATTCGATGGAGACTATGTGGAATTGGTAGCGATTCAATCCCCCGAGATAGTTGGAAGTCCGGGTTTTGCTGATGGACTGTCGGGACGAGCCTATGCGGGAGCGAATAGTGCTTATCTACTATACGAAGCTGAAAATTTGCAAAATGATGAATTTAGTGCCGTATTTTGGTATAAAGTAAATGCGTCTCCAGATCGGGCAGGTCTTCTTGTTATGGGCCCACCGGACCCCAACAATCCGAGTGCTATGAATAATCGAACAAAAGGGTTTAGATTATTCCGCGAGGCCGCGGGCTCTATGCAGCGTGTAAAGCTAAACGTTGGGAATGGAGAAGGTGAGAATTGGTTTGACGGTGGAGCAGCAGCTGATTTGGATCCATCAGCAAACGAATGGGCACATATTGCCTTTACAATCTCAGGCACTAGGTGCGCGGTTTACATAGACGGAGAAGTAGTAAGTGAAGGGGATTTTCCAGGTGTAGACTGGGAGGGATGCGATGTATTGAGTGTTGGTTCCGGTGCCCCGAGATTTGCGGAATGGGGCCATCTGTCGACATCAAGTTTGCTTGATGAGCTTAGGATATTTGACAAAGCGTTGACTCAAGAAGAAATACGTTCTATCATGGATAACGAGCAAAACTAATCCAATTACTAGAGACAGCTTCTTTTCCTGCTGGGAGAGAAGCTGTCTTTCTATTTGTGGGGGAATGAGAACGGTATATTTATTTATTCTTGGAATAGTATTATATACAAGCTGTGCGCAAGATGAAGACAGCATCGGTGCTTTTCGGTTGGAAAGAATTATTATTGGGGAAATTGAGTTAGTTGCCGGATTGGAGGGAAATATAGATATTCCCGTTGATAGACCCATTTCCCTTTATTTTTCTGCTGCGATTGATCCGCAGAGTATTGGGCAAGGATTAGTTTTGATGGCGGATAATCAGCCCATACCCTACACATTTTCACTTTTTTCCGGCAACCACACTGTAACGCTTTTCCCAACAGGGACCTTATCGATGCAGACACTTTACAATCTGCGCCTTACAGATCAACTCAGGGCTCACAATGGTGTCAGATTTAGTAGTCAGGAGGTATGGTTTCAAACCATTAGAGATGACCTTCGCCTCATATCGCTTGAATTTGAGGACGCTGAGGTAACTCGGACCGGTCGGATTGTCGAAGTGCCGTTGGATTTCACCCTCAAATTGAATTTTTCTAAACCCGTGGACAGGGAATCGATGATTCATTCAGTCAATTTAGTAGGCTTTGAAAGCATTCCAATGACCTATAGATTTGAGGAAGACGATAAAACTATTTATGTTGAAAATCCACAATCTCTGGAGGACTTTAAGAAATACCCCATTGTCATTTCATCCGAACTGATAGGGGCACAGAACGAGTCTTTTGCGGGTTTTGAAGAGATCTTCTTTACCAAGCTGAGTTCAGTACCTAAATTCCCTGTCATCTCAGATGAAGAATTGCTTACAAAAGTACAGGAACACACCTTTCGTTATTTCTATGACTTTGCCCATCAGCCGAGCGGTATGATCCGCGAACGGAATACCTCAGGAAGCCTGGTGACTACTGGAGGAAGCGGGTTTGGTGTTATGGCTTTGTTGGTTGGAATATCAAGAGGATTTATAACCAGGGAGGAAGGAGTGGAAAGAATGGATCAGATGGTCGATTTCTTGATTCAGGCTGATAGGTTTCACGGCGTTTGGCCGCATTGGATAAATGGTGAATCGGGAAGTGTGATTCCATTTAGCTCCAATGACGATGGAGCGGATTTGGTGGAAACAGCGCTTTTGATGCAGGGGTTGTTGACTGCAAGATCTTATTTGGACAACAGAAGCTCTAAAGAAGAGGAATTACAAGCAAAAATAACCCAATTGTGGGAACAGGTTGAATGGGACTGGTTTACCCGAAATGGAGAAAATCGATTGTATTGGCATTGGTCTCCGAATTCGGAATGGGCGATGAATTTGCCAATCAGTGGTTATAATGAAGCTTTGATCACTTACCTTCTGGCCGCATCCTCACCAACTCATGCTATTGACCAGCAGGTTTATCACACAGGCTGGGCACGGGATGGGGCCATGGTAAACGGGCAAACGTTTTATGGGATTTCCCTTCCACTCGGAGAGGATCTGGGAGGGCCTTTATTTTTCTCACATTATTCCTTCCTTGGCGTGGATCCCAGAAATCTGCAAGACGAATATGCCAATTATTGGGAACAAGGTATAAACCAAACATTGATTAATAGGGCCTATTGTATAGACAACCCAAGGGGCTTTGTAGGTTACAGTGAAGGAATATGGGGCTTGACCGCTAGTGACAATCAGGAAGGATATAATGCTCATTCGCCACGTAACGATCTAGGAATCATTACGCCCACAGCTGCATTGGGTTCCATGCCTTATACGCCAGAGGAATCCTTGGCAGCACTCAAAACATTTTACTACCAATTGGGCGATCGGCTATGGGGTGAATATGGCTTCTATGATGCATTCAATGCGACAGAGGGATGGTATGCGGACAGTTATCTGGCAATAGATCAAGGACCAATTATCTTGATGATAGAAAATTATCGGACTGGATTATTGTGGGATTTAATGATGAAGGATTCTGATCTGAAGTTCGGGTTGGAGAATTTAGGCTTTAGCTATGAATAATTTGGAAATGAAGTAATATGAACTAAGTTGCCATTAATTCGTTTTTTCCATTAACCTTAATTGATAAAAAACCCAAAATGAAAAAAAGCACTGGCGGAATAATAAATGAAAGGAGTTTTATTCGGGCGATGAATTATTTTTTAATTATTGTGACCGGTGTATTCATTTCCTGTTCGGGCAAGGGGGAAAATAGTGCATTAACAGCTAAGGGATATGACCGACATGTTGAGCTGCAATGGGAACGGGGTGCTGAAGAGGTAGATAGGTACCGTGTTTTAGTGGGAACAAACGGTAAGGATTTCTCCCTGCGGGGCACAGTATCAGACACTATTTATTTGGATTTTGTCAATGACTTGGGAACGGACCTGCAATTATACTACAGAGTAGAGGCTGTATCTGCTGATAAAGTAGAAACGCTCGGGGAGGTTCAGGTAAGCACTATGGAAATGTCGGATGAGCAGTTGTTGGACATGGTGCAATTTTATACATTCAGATACTTTTGGGATGGTGCGGAACCCAATTCAGGTATGGCCCGAGAGCGGATTCATTTAGATGGGGACTACCCTCAGGATGATGAGGATGTGATCACTACCGGTGGGACAGGTTTTGGGATTTTCGGAATATTAGGAGCCATAGAGCGTCAATGGATCTCAGCAGAGAAGGGGCTTGAGAGGTTTGAAAGAATGGTTGGGTTTTTGGAAACGGCTGAACGGTTTAATGGGATTTGGCCGCATTGGCTCTATGGGAAAACCGGAAAGGTAAGACCTTTCAGTCCAAATGACAATGGTGCTGATTTGGTAGAATCGTCATTTTTGATGCAGGGACTTTTGGCGGTTAGGGAATATTACAAGCACGGTAGCGATCGGGAGCGAACCCTAGCTGCAAAAATCAATCAACTCTGGGAGGAAATGGATTGGCAGTGGCATACCAAAGATGGGGACAAAGTATTGTATTGGCACTGGTCACCGGATAAGGGATGGATTATCGAGCATCCTATTCGGGGATATGACGAAAGCTTTATCACCTACATTTTGGCGGCTTCATCGCCGACACACCCCATTTCTGCTGAAGTTTATCATGAAGGATGGGCGAGAGGAGGAGATATTAAAGACTCTGTAAACTCCTATGAGTATGAATTGGCCCTGAACCATAATGGCGCAGAAGAATACGGCGGCCCCCTCTTTTGGGCACACTATTCCTTCCTGGGGCTAAATCCAAAGGGACTTTCTGATCAGTATGGCGATTACTGGGAAAATAACCGTAATCATACCTTGATAAACCGGGAATGGTGCATCGAAAACGAGCAAGGTTTCAAGGGTTACGGGGAGGACCTTTGGGGGCTTACAGCCAGTTATTCCACCGTGGGCTACTCGGCCCATCACCCGGAAAATGATCTTGGCGTTATTTCACCAACGGCGGCTCTTTCCTCTATACCCTATACGCCAAAGGAGTCCATGGATGTGATAAAAAACCTCTACTACAACTATGGCGAGAAAGTATTTGGAAAATATGGCTTTTACGATGCACTTAGTCCTGAATCGGATTGGTATCCCCAACGTTACCTTGCGATAGATCAAGGACCCATAGCTGGGATGATTGAAAACCACCGCACTGGACTGGGATGGAACCTATTCATGGCAGCACCTGAAATTCAAAAAGGGTTGGAAAGACTTGGCATAACCTCTTTGGTTCTCGAAGGAGAAGATGTCGAGTTAACGAACGCAAGATGAAAAAAGAGGGAATCAGATACGATGATTCCCTCTTTAAATAAATGAAAGTAACTTTTCTCTAGTTAATGTTAGGTCGCTTAGTTCCACTATAGGGTGTGGCTCCTTTTTTGGATCCTTGAGATTCAGTTACCTGAAGAAGGTCTTTCTGAGTAACTTCCGGAGCCTCTATAAATCCATAATACCTGCCCATCCAATAATCACGTATAAAGCCCAACGGCTCCATTACCCGCTTGCTATTGACACCGCCATCCAACACAATCGCCCTGCGGCTACCACGGGTTACACTTTTCTCCCGAGGGGAAATGGCCTTAACCCCTCCTTCATAAGAAGTGTATCCCTCTTCCACAAACAAATCATCCCGATGTGAATTGACATAATTGTGTTCTATACAATCTAGTGTCCATTCCCGCAGATGTTTTACCACCTGCTCCAACTCCGCATCGTTGCCGGTGTGAGCGGCATAGGTGAAGTTAAACCAGGGAATTTGCTCCATGCGCTTGATTTCATGTGTTCTTTCCAAACTGCGTAAATAAATAGATCTCATTTCCGGATTCTTTTCATACCTCAATAGGGCATTATAAGCCTCATAAGCCAAATTATCATCCCATGGCGCGATTTCAGAAGGTGGGAAGGTTTTCTTCTGCCTTATGGTGTTATTGGCATAGCCCCAATCAATTAGTTGCTGATAACCCTTTTTGAAACGTTCTTCTCCCGTAAGGGCATAAGTGGCATAGGAAAACGCTAAGGCTTCCAGTCCGTTTACTCCTCTATCCTCCCATCCGTAAGGTCTAAGTAGGTACTCCGGATTCCAACGGCCCCACCGGGTTGGTTGTCCGTCAAAGTCTATCAAAACCCACCCGTTGTCCATGATGTACCCGGCGATTCGCCGCATGTGCTCCTTGGCCAGTTCTTTCTCTACTCCTTTAGCAGCTAAGTCATGGAAAATTGCGACGGAATAAAAGTGGGCAATTACCTCGTCACTTGAAGCATCTCCTTTCCAATACCAAAGGCTGTCTGCTGTCGCATTCCATTTGGCTGGAAGACCGCCAGAACCCCGCCTTCCCATCCTTCCCACATCGCCTTCCCTTGACCAGATTGACCGGGCAATCAGGCCGTCTATGGGTGTGACCCGCTCCAGCCAAAGCATCGCATAAAAAGCTTCTACTGCTTCAGATCGGGCATTCTCGTCTCCAGTCGCTGCGTATTTGTAACTCATCCCGGAAAGGTAATTACCCGTGTGCGATCCGTCATTATCACTGATTTCCCTTACCCATTCTCCGTTGTAATCATACAGGGTGTGAATGAATCCCAAACGTTTATGCCCCCAGTTGTCCAGCCATTTTTCATAGTGATCAACTTTTTTTAGTAAGGTAAAAGGTTCATAAGTTATTATACCGATACCTTTGTCTGTGGCTATAAACACTTTGTCCGTGCCCACTGCGATCCCGTTGGTTTGATTGTCCGGTAGCCAGTGACTAGCACCGAAATAATGCCAGTCATTTTCCAACATTCGAATAGCGCCCCTCGGTGTTCCAATCCAGATATCTCCATCAAATCCCTGAACCAGTTGCTTGGTATTTTCAACAGGAAGACCGTCACCACCTTTAATCGCACTCAAAGATGCACCTCTCAAAACTCCTAAGCCTCTATCTGTACTGATAAATAACCGACTGCCCAGACTGAGCATTTCCCGTGTGTTTTTTGATGGAAGGTTGCCCCAATCTATCAGGTGTTCATTAACTACCCTGCCTGCCAACTGGATAAGCTTTCCAGGCTGCAGGATATGAAGCGTTCCACTATAGCTTTCTATTGCTGTGATTGGCCTCAATGTGACCGGATCCGCCAAAAGTTGGGTTCCGTCCTCCATAACCATGGTAATATCACTGGAAAGATAACCTCCTTCGGGCATGATATTTTTCAATTCAACACCCTCGTAAACGAAAATGTCATCGATAGTGGCCGCATGTACCTTCCCCTGATGCATGCAGAGATCGACAATATGCCGGTTGTCAATTTTTTCCCACTTATTATCCCCATATCGGAAGAGACCTTCCTTCCCCATTGCCCAAATGGCCTGGTCAAGCATTTTTAATTTATCAATGCTGGCGGAAACCTGCGCTACGGCTTTGAATGTTTCTCCCGTCAATTCTCGAATTTGACCGTTTATTAGCACAAACACCCTGTCTTCTAGTAAAGCAATAGATTGAATAGGTTGTTCGGAATGAATGACAGTAGAACGCTCCTGCCAATAAACCTGATCCTTCACTGGCTTCCAGAGCTGATCAGCGGGTTTGGCGATTTCCTGCCCGAAGGCGTGATTGAGGCAAACAATAAGAATGGTAAATACAATTGAACTAATGTTTTTCATTTTACTTTAGTGATTAATTCGCAATGAAGTTGACGTTTTTCATTACAATACCGAAATGTGCCGGAAGAGGCTACCTGAAAGTTGAAAGGAATCACATTATATATGGGGATAAAGTTTTAAAAAAGCGGATAATAAACTTGCAAAAATTCTTGTGTGTAGCGAAAAAATGATTATATTGCGTTAAATATATCTAGGTATGAAAAGTATAGTGAGTGATTTTCATATGGTTTATCAAGTGGACAGAGGTGTTCATGTAACGAAGTTTGACCAGTTGTTGGATCATTCTGGCATGCAAAAGCAGGTTTTAGCCAATTTGCTTGGATTGGATCCGCGTACTATTGACAATTACCGAAAGCAAGGCAGGAATTTCCCTTCTCTGGAGGGAGAGTTATTGCTTAAAATTACGCAATTGTTTAAGGTAGGAGAAGAAGTCTTTGGGGGAGTGGAAGCATTTAGGGATTGGCTAAATGCCCCGTCTGAGGCTTTTGACCAGAGGAAGCCAATTACTTTTCTCAATACCTCTACGGGAGTAGTTTTGGTTCAGCAGGCTTTGATGCGCATCGTATATGGGTATGCCGTCTAGTCTATGGAATTGTTTCGTATCACGCTTACGGTTTATGCAGATAAACTTTATGCTCCGGGATTCCCAGGCCGATGGAATTTGGAAGGTGAAGAGGTGATATATGCCTCGTCAAGTCGATCGTTGGCCTGTTTGGAAAACATGGTACACCGCAAAGGGCATGGGGATAATTCAAAATACAGCACCATGGTGATTTATGCGCCAGACACCTCTTCAATTACACAGGTCAATATATCCGATTTACCAATTGACTGGAATCAAGGGTCTGATTTTGGTGATTGCCAATCGATTGGTTCTGAATGGTTCCGTAAGAAAAAATCACTTCTTCTTCGAGTTCCTTCGGCTGTGGTTCCGGATGAATACAACTATGTGATCCACACCAGGCATCTAGAATTTTCAGAGGTTAGTTTGATTAAGATATTACCTTTTAGCTTTGATAAGCGTCTTGGGTATGGAACCCCCTAAATACACAAACCTTCCAGGTTTTTTTGATAGTCGCCTAGTTGTTCAAATCAAATGAGTTAAACCTGGAAGGTTTTTCTTCAATTTTTACAGGAAAGTACTGTAGAATCTAGGTACAAATTTGGCACTACTTAAAATTTATTCACTTCAATTATTGAAAGGTTGTTTTTCGATTTTTAATTTATCTTTGCGAACGCCTTTTTACTTGCGTCGTATATCCCAATCCAAATAGCCACTAACCTCGTTATGCACCTCTAATTCTTATGAAATTACCTTATCACCTTCTTCTGATTTGTATTATTGGCGTTTCTTGTGAAACCAAAACAGAAGCCGATCTGCTGGTTATTAACGCCAAGGTTTACACTGTAAATGATAATTTTGCTGTAGCAGAGGCGTTTGCGGTGGTAGACGGAAAGTTTGCCAAATCAGGAACTACCCAAGCGTTAATGGAAGAATACTCATCTGCGGAAGTTTTTGATGCAGAAGGAAAAGCGATTTATCCCGGATTTATCGATGCCCATGCACATTTTTACCGCTATGGGTTGGGACTTCAGGTTGCTGAGCTTTTGGGTGCTGAATCCGAAGCCGAGATGATTGAACGTGTCGTTGCCCACCGGGAGAAGACACCCGACGCCGCTTGGATAATGGGCAGAGGATGGGACCAAAATCTGTGGGATCCAAGCGAGTTTCCAACCAAAGAGCAGTTGGATTTGCTGTTTCCGGATACCCCGGTGTTACTTTCACGCATAGACGGTCATGCGGCATTGGCCAATCAAAAGGCATTGGAACTAGGCGGGATTTCAGCTTCCACCCAACTTATTGGCGGCGAAGTGATTTTGAAAGATGGCAGACCTACTGGCGTATTGATAGATAATGCCATACGATTGGTTTCAAAACACGTTCCCGAACCAAGTTTAGAAGAATCCAGAGCGGCACTTCTCTCCGCGCAGGAAAACTGTTTTGCCGTAGGACTAACTACAGTAGCAGATGCGGGGTTGGATAAAGTAGAAATAGATCTGATGCATGACATGCACCAGGAAGGCTCTTTAAAAATGCGGGTTTATGCCATGGTCAATCCAACAGAAGCCAATCGGGCCCATTATTTTAACGAGGGAATTTATCAGGATGACTATCTGACCGTTAGAAGTTTTAAAATCTACGGTGACGG
Organism: Lunatimonas sp.; assembly: GCA_035460985.1. Taxonomy (GTDB): domain Bacteria; phylum Bacteroidota; class Bacteroidia; order Cytophagales; family Cyclobacteriaceae; genus Lunatibacter. The sequence continues at coordinate 3,756 of DATHWC010000154.1, read as the reverse complement.
TGCGTTAGGATCTAGGGGTGCGGCACTTTTAAAGCCTTATTTTGACCATCCTGGTTCCTCAGGATTTTTATTGGACACGCCGGAAGCCTTTGACGGAATTGCTGCGGAAATGCTGGAACACGGATTTCAGATGAATACACACTGTATTGGGGATTCCGCCAACCGGACCCTACTTGATATTTATGCCAAATACCTCAAGGGAGCTAATGATTTGCGGTGGCGGATAGAACATGCCCAAGTAGTCAGTACGGAGGATATGGGTAAGTTTGCTTCCTACAGCATATTACCTTCGGTACAGCCTACCCATGCGACTTCTGACATGTATTGGGCCGGTCAGCGACTGGGACCCTTTCGCGTAAAAACAGCCTACGCCTATAAGGATTTGCTAGATCAAAATGGGATGATAGCCCTAGGAAGTGATTTTCCCGTAGAAAGTATCAATCCAATTTATGGTTTCCATGCAGGTGTTGTCAGAAGGGATGGGAAAAATTGGCCGGAGGAGGGATTCCAAGTTGAAAACAGTATTTCAAGGGAACAGGCACTTCGGGGAATGACCATTTGGGCTGCATATGCCAATTTCGAAGAAAAACTCAAGGGCAGTATTGAGCCGGGCAAACTGGCTGATTTTGTCATCTTAGATAAGGATTTGATGCTAATTCCCGAAAATGAGATCAGGGAAGTGAAGGTGCTCGATACTTATATTGGTGGAGAAAAGGTTTCTGGAAAATTATAACATAGAAGATGAATTTAACCTACTTCGAGGATGAGGTTTATAAGCATGAAACGTTTATCCGGTTTCCCTTGGGAGAGTATGAAAACTGTAAGTTTATATCCTGTGATTTTTCTGATGTAGATATTTCATCCTGTGTATTTCTGTGCTGTGAGTTTGTAGGGTGTAATCTCAGTATGGTAAAGATTGCCAAGGCTTCTTTTCAGGAGGTGACTTTTTCTGACTGCAAAATGCTTGGTATGCGTTGGGATAGCTGCAACCCTTTTGGGCTTTCTTTGGGTTTCTCCAACTGTATACTTTCTCATACCTCTTTCTACAAGCTAAAAATCAAAAATACCCACTTTGTGTCCTGCCAACTTCAGGAAGTGGACTTTACTGATGCGGAATTAAATAGTGCATCCTTTGATTGCTGCGATCTGAAGGGTGCTGTTTTTTCGGGGACCAATCTTGAGCGGGCGGATTTTAGAACTGCGCTGAATTTCTCCATTGATCCGGAAGGTAACCGTATACGGAAGGCCAAGTTTTCGTTGTCAGGACTTGAGGGATTGCTGGGCAAATATGGATTGGAGATTGATTCCAAGAACTGAAAGCACTTCCTAATGTTGCCTTTTATACATTAGTTATGCTGATAAACGGCGTCGAATACGACCGATCCAATTATACAAAAATTATTGCACAAATATAATTTGGTTCAAGAAATAGTTCAAAAATAATGTAGGGACTCCAACAAATGATTGATACCTTTATGTCATAACTTTAATTAGCTATGAATACTCCCAAACTAACAGCAGCTCAAGTGGCTGATTTCGATCGAGACGGATATATACTTATCAAAGGATTCTGTTCCAAAGCTGAAATAGACAAAATGTATCATTCCGCGATTGAGGACGATGCTATGAGAAAAAATGCCATGGACCTTAATGATCTTTCCGGAAAAAAGACCAAGCTTTCCCTTTGGTTCAAGCCGGGCAATGATGTGTTCGGTTATCTAACCCGAAGTGAAAAAATGATCCATTCTGTTGCTCAATTACTGGATAGTGATGCGCCTGTTTGTCATTTCCATTCCAAGTTGATGCAAAAGGAGCCCAAAGTTGGCGGTGCTTGGGAATGGCATCAGGATTACGGGTATTGGTATAAAAACCAATTTATGTTTCCTGACCAATTAATCAGTGTTATGGTAGCGTTGACGGAAGCCAACAAGGAAAATGGGTGTCTACAAGTCATCAAAGGCTCGCACAAATTGGGAAGGGTTAACCATGGATTTTCAGGGGAGCAAGTTGGTGCCGATATGGTAATGGTAGAAAACGCACTTAAAACTATGGAGTTGGTTTATTGCGAAATTGACCCCGGAGATGCGTTGTTTTTTCACAGTAACCTGCTCCACCGGTCGGAAGCCAATCTTTCGGACCATCCAAGATGGTCCATAATTTCCTGCTATTGTTCTCAGTCTAACTTAGCCTATAATGAAACCTCTACGTCTTGGAAAATCCCGGTGGATATCGTACCGGATGAGGCTATCTTGAACTGGGAGGCGGATTCTCTTTCTTCTGCTGACTTTTTGAAAAAGGAAAACGATCCTGCGCTGAAAGAGACCGGCTGGGAAAAGGATGTAAAATCGTCCTATTAGTCTAATTTATATTTCTTACCGATCAAAACATGAAATTGTTGTACTTCTGCCCACTTTGGGGTTTGGAATCCATTCCTTTTGAGGATTTTCTACATCGGGTAAAAAATGCCGGATATGACGGTGTGGAGATGAGTTTTCCCTTGGAAGAAAGGGAAAGGGACTCCAAAGCTAAATTGGTTGATTCCCTCGGTCTAAAACTTATTGCACAACATTGGGAAACAGTGGATTCGGATCATGCGTTGCACCGACGAAACTATGAGATAATGCTTCGTAATTTGGCGGCTACAAAGCCACTATTCATCAATTCCCAGACAGGCAAGGACTATTATTCTTTTGATCAAAACCGCATTTTGTTCGATTTGGCGAGTGAAATCGCTGCGGAGACAGGAGTTCCCATTGTTCATGAAACGCATCGGGGCAAATGGAGTTTTGCCGCACATATTACAAAGGGTTACCTTGACCGACTTCCTGATTTAAAAATCACCTTGGATATATCCCATTGGTGTGTGACGGCTGAAACTTTTTTGGAAGACCAAAAAGAAGCAGTAGATAAGGCTATAGGTTCAGCTGCGCATTTGCATGCCAGGGTGGGCTATACGGAAGGACCTCAGGTGCCGGATCCAAGGGTTCCTATGTGGGAAGAGGCATTGAACAATCATTTACTGTGGTGGGATCAAGTGATGGATGCAAATAAAAACAAGGAATACTTTACCGTTACCCCCGAATTCGGTGCGCCACCATACATGGTTCTCCATCCTAAGACGGGAGTGCCTTTGGTAGATCAGTGGGATGTAAATGTTTGGATGATGGATTTATTGAAAAAAAGGTATTCCAGTTTTTCCGAATTTTAGAATTTTTTGAGAGGCAGTGGTATTTCAATGCGCCTATGGCGAGCTGTTTGCGGGTTCTGGATTTGCCGCTTTATAATAGGCACTCTTCAGCAATTCAATCCAGAGTCGGAGACGGCAGATTTTTACGGAATTGGGGTTGATATCTACCCCAAACAGGCAATGCTCTATGATGATCTGTTTCTCATGAAATAACGTTTCCTGAATACGCTGGGATTCCCTGTTTTCTGGCTTGTATTCAAAGAGTTCCCCGTCTTCATCCGTAACAATCAGTTCATCATTGACCACCTCAACATGATATTCCTTCAGCCACTTTCCGGATCTGTCCTGAAGGAGTTTGTGGTCGTTTTTTAACTGCGCTAATTTCATTCAACGCATAAAACAAAAAGTGTCCAGACCCAACCGCCAAGGCGCATATTTTCACAGAGTTGATAAGTTCGTTTGCTTCTGTACGGTCTTCTATTGTGTTTCCATATTGACTGGGTTTTTCCAATTGCCCAATTTTGTCCAAGGAATCGAACTGAATAATCGCATCTTCGAGTATACTTCCT
>DATHWC010000153.1:0-3290 GCA_035460985.1 Lunatimonas sp. | reverse complement strand
GACAGCATTGGGCTTGTATTTAGCCAAAAGGACGGTAAATATGCAGAGGTTTCCCGACGCACGGGCATTAGCAAATGACCCAGCTCACCGCCAACGATTCAGCCAAACTTTGGGCCTACGAACTTTACAGACCCATCGATGCGGATCCCGGGGAGATGTTTAAAGAGTTGTTTATGGCGTTGGAGTTGAAAGGGAAAAATGATGGGAACTGATTACTGGTTTTAAGAAGTATTTAAGTCACTCAATCTTTTACCACTTATTGTTGAATGAAAACTTGTAATTTTCAAACTGAAATTAAATTTAAGTCAACTTCAAAGTATTTAATAGTGAAATTCAAGTACATCGATCTGAGGCCATACATCCCATTCTTCCTCCAACTATTTGTGGGGTATATGTGGTCCTACCCCAACCAAAACGCTTTATAATAAGACTGATATGGCTTTACCTATTAACATACGGGATCTGATCAAAGGACGGGCAGTGGAATCTGAACGGATTGAGTATAAAAAAGGTTGGAACCCCGGTCCCATTTATCGATCCATCTGCGCTTTTGCTAATGACTTTGACGACATAGGGGGCGGGTACATTATCATTGGAATAGATGAAGAAAATGGAAGACCTATTCTGCCTCCCCAAGGACTGGACGAAGATCAGCTTGATAATATCCAAAGAGAAATGGTCAGATTCAATAACCTGATCAATCCTGCCCACCATTCCAAAAGACTGGGCGATTTTCTCATGGAACTTGATCTCACTGGGGGCAAAGCCACAGGGATTCCTACTATCCGGAAGGTAATGAAATTGAATGGTTCTCCTATGCCTGAATTTATCACCGATGAGGATAGAAGCTTTTTCCAAGTGAATGTTCCTATCCACCTTTGGTTCTCGGATCAAAAGGATAACGTAACTCAGGTTGATACAATACCCCATACAATACCCCATACAATAGGGCTGTCAGAAAAACAATCGGAGGTACTTTCGCTCATCCAGGCTGAGCCCCGTATTTCGATTCGTAAGATAGCCGAAAGACTTGCATTAAATAATTCAACAGTCGTGGAACACATTGATTCTCTTAAAGAAAAAGGGGTTTTGGAAAGGGTAGGGAAGACTAGGGGATATTGGAAAATAATCAGATGAAATCGAGCATGACGCAGGCGACCCACGGAGGGATGATTATAATTGCGAGATTCCATGTGGCAACTGAAAAATAATTATAAACACATGAAATTAAGCCTGCCTACCGGACCTTTAGGCAGGCATGACGAGAACCTCGCACGGGGGGATGATTATCAAAGCGAGATTCCATAGCCTGCCCCTGTTAATCGGGGTGGCCATCAAAAACAATTATAAACACATGAATAGGCTGCTGAGTTCGGAAGAAACCTGTTTTCGGATCGGAAGAAATGCCTCTAACCACCAAACTCCCTTAAGTTTAAGTTTTGTCACTTTTGACTTAGATCAGATTTTTGGCACATAGAATCTAAATTTTTTTGAAAAATTCTTTATCATACATTAATAACAAATGATCAGAATCCGATTCTCTATCAATACCTACTCCTCAACCCGATCCAAAATTCCCGGGTAGTTGTTGGCAGGTTTATTGCCATCGGAGGATATTTCATACGCCGCCATGGCATCTGCCGGGTAGGGTTTTAACAGCGAAAGCAGATCTTAGGGGTTTTGGTCGGGATCGAGCCAGTGATCTTCTTCTTCTGCAGTAAGGATTACAGGCATTCTGTCGTGGATTTTGTCCATTAGTGTGTTTGGGGAAATGGTGATGATAGAGAAAGAATATACAGCTCCCCACGCGGATCTTTCCAGCTTGACCAAAGGCCTGCAAAAAAGAAGTTCTACCTTTCGGGAAGATATATCCGAAAATCAGGTTATTGCTATGCAAAAAATGACACATTCCAAATAAGCCCATTTTATTTCAAACTTGATGACTCAGTATGTGGCCTTCCCCTTTAGGGGACCGAGGGGCGAGCCTGAGCCTAAAGAAAGATATTGTCATTTCGGAAACTGAATAGGGCAGGGGAGGGGATGCAAACTAAATGAAGTGTCTTTTATTTAAGGAAAGTTAGAATCAATCAAAATAGGCTTATTATAATAAACTTCCTATATGGGCAGTCCAAAATCTGATTATTTTAGCCCCCCAATTAGCGCCCCATTTAAAAATAAAAACCCTAACTTACTGTTTTTCAGTTAGTTAGGGTTTCACCCAGCAGAGGAGGAGGGATTCGAACCCCCGGTACCTCACGGTACAACGGTTTTCAAGACCGCCGCGATCGACCACTCTGCCACTCCTCTAATTTATTACCCGCAAGCCATTATCTCTGTCTTACGGTCTGCAAAGGTAGGTCTATTCTTTGAATTTGCAAATGCTTTCAGCTTGAAAAACACTAAATATTTGTCCCGCTTCAGACGGAAATTGGAAATTCTAAACAACCCCCTGAAAACCAAGAAACAATTTGGATAATCCCTCCAGAAATTTCTCCACCGGAAAAAAATGTTGCCTTTTTTTGATTCCTCTCAATCCAACCCTTCCATTACCTGCGTATGTCCTGTCCTAACCAAAAATTATTTACCAATGAAGACAGCCAACATAAGTACTTTTATCAAAGCCTGCTTTTTTGCAGGATTAGTGGGTATGGGTTTTTCCTGTGACGATGATGACCCGATGCCCATAGTGGAAAATCCAGCAGATGAAATGGGAATGGCCCCGGAAGTGAGCTTTACCGCACTTATAGATGACAACCGCATTGCACGGTTTGACGCAAGGCAACTGAATGCACCGATGGATGTCATGGATATCACCGGTCTTGAGAGCGGCGAAATGATCGTAAGTATTGACTACCGCCCAGCAACCGGCCAACTCTATGCATTAGGATCCACAAGTCGAATTTACATCATCAATGAAAATAACGCAATGGCTACACCTCTAGGCTCCGCAGCCTTCAGTCCGGCCATTGACGGGGACAATGCTTCGTTGGATTTCAATCCAACTGTGGACCGGATCCGTTTAGTAACCGCTTCGGGCCAAAACCTGCGATTGCACCCTGAACTTGGAACAGTGGTAGCAACGGACGGGATGATCAGTGGCCGTAGCAACCCCATGATCGGAGCCGTTGCCTATACCAACAGCATGGCTGGAGCCAGCAGTACGGACCTCTACGACATTGACTTTTCCAGCAACAAACTGTATATCCAAAATCCGCCAAATGAGGGTGGCTTGGAAGAAGTGGGAGACTTGGGAATAGACTTTATGGGAATGGGAAATTTTGATATCAACC
>DATHWC010000152.1:0-22624 GCA_035460985.1 Lunatimonas sp. | reverse complement strand
ATTACAAGTATCTGCGATATCAATAAACAAAGCCCAGGGTATTGGGATGGAAAAGTGGCAGGCAGGGAATTTATCATGAAGATGGTTGATGACTACTACAGTGAAAAACACGGTAAGAAATACGGATCTACCAAGGGTTTTCTTGATTTCCGGGAAATTGTAGAGGCCAAGGATATAGATGCTGTAGAAGTCGTGACTCCGGATCATTGGCATTCCATCCCCGTATTGATGGCAGCCGCAAATAAAAAAGATATTTATTGTCAGAAACCCCTGACACTTACCATAGGAGAGGGAAGGGCAATGTCAGATGCAGTAAAGAAGTATGGGGTAATATTTCAAACAGGAAGTCAGCAGCGCTCCGGCAAAGAATTTCGACGGGTATGTGAATTGGTAAGAAACGGTAGGATTGGTGAGCTGCAAACGGTTGTATGCGGCTTACCGGGTGGGACACCGGACTTTGGCAAAACGGGGCATTTAACAGAGACCGTTCCAGTTCCCAAAGATTTTGATTACGACACCTGGCTCGGCCCGGCTCCGGAGGCACCGTATTCCCCGTCAAGAACCCATGTGAATTATCGGTGGGTGCTCGATTACTCCGGAGGAATGGTGACTGACTGGGGAGGGCACCATCCTGACATAGCCCAATGGGGCATGGGGATGGACCATACCGGACCTGTAAAAATCCAGAACCCATCGTCCGTTTGGTCAGATCACCCGGTTTGGAATACGGCAACGGAGTTTTACTTCGAATGCTTATATGAAAACGGTGTCAAACTGATCGTTTCTCATGAAGCCAAGCAAGGAGTTACGTTTATTGGTTCGGAAGGCGAAGCTTGGGTTTCAAGGGGAAATTATAAAGTAACACCGGAAAAACTGGATGATACTGTAATAGGACCACAGGAGATTAACTTGTACAAAAGTGACAATCATTACCGGAATTTCATTGACTGTATCCTATCCAGAAAAGAGGCAATAGCTCCTTGTGAAGTAGGGCATAGGTCTATTACTATTGCCCATTTAGGAAATATCGCCATGATGTTGAATCAAGATTTGGATTGGGATCCGGCAAAGGAGCGTTTCACCAATAGCTTTGCAGCGAATCAGTTTCTAAACAGGCAAATGCGTGAACCCTGGGGTTCGTTGTATAGAAAGTACTTGGTGTAGGCCGGTGTTTCCAAAACAGCGTTAAGTTTAGTGGCCTTTGGAAAGCACCCGGATTAGATACCCGTAAAAAAATTATCTATCCCACACATCTTCAAGCTTAACTCCCACAGCTTTGCCGCATCACCCTCATTTATAGCGTTTTTTGAGGGTGATTTAGGATGGCACTTATCCCAATATTTGCCACTCAGCTTACCTACGTCCTTATCACTTGCCAAATAGATGGAAGTTTCAGCCCCTTTACTGGGAGACACCCCTCCAAGTCTTCTTAGTTTCCACATGAAGGCATGAAAGGAAATAGTATGCTTTACACCGATATCAGTTTTTACAAGACCGGGCTGTACTGCATAGGTAGAAATAGGCAAATCGCCCTTCCTACGTTCAAATTCCAATGTAAACAGCACATTGGCCAATTTGGACTGGGCATAGGCCCTCAAGCCATGGTAGTTCTTGAGAAGATTGACATCTTCAAAATGAATTTTCCCGTGGAAATGGGAGTCTGAACTGACCGTGATAACCCGTGGATCATCGGATTTTACAAGTAGTGGAAGTAGGAGGTGGGTAAGTAAAAAGGGAGCCAAATGGTTGATCGCCCATTGACGCTCAATTCCATCCTCTGTCAATTCAACTTCTGAAAACCAGCTGCCAGCATTGTTGATCAGTACATCCAGCTTTGGATACTCAGCGTTAATTTTAGCAGCCATTTCTCGTATGTCGGTTTGCGACGCCAAATCCGCAACAGCAGGTAAGGCACTAGCTCCCGGAATAGCCGTTTTTATTTCATCGATGGCCCTGTTTGCTTTTTCCGATGATCGGCAGACCAAGATTACAGTAGCACCCTTTTCACATAAACTTTTGGCCGTTTCATATCCAATTCCTGAATTGGCCCCGGTTATTAGGCAGATTTTATCCTTCATAATAAATATTGGTTAGTAAAATTATCAAACGCATATAAATTTCGGCATCTTTCAAGTTTAGGAGAAACAAGGTGAAATAGCTAACTAAAATTTTGAAAAAATGAAATGCCGCTGTTTGACATTTATAATGTCAAACCCAGATAAAATAGGATTTGTAATCCTAGTCTTGTTAAAGGGGGGCTATTGAAATTACACAGTCCAATTAGGGATTGCAAATCACGAGGATCAGGACAAAAAAAAAGCCCGGTTTCCCGGGCTCTCCTACAAACTGGCCTTTCGACCAACAATCAATCACAATTAACCATTAACCAACTCTTTCTCTGTCGCTACCCAGTCACTCCATCCACCCGCATAGTTCAGTATATTGTCAAAACCATTGGCTTTTAAAATAGAGTATGCTATTGCAGCTCTACCACCGGCCTGACAATGAATGATGACCTGTTTGTCTTTGGATACTTTGTCAAGATTCTGGGGAAGTTTGCCAACAAATAGGTTGATGGCACCTTCTATATGACCTTGATTGAATTCGGATGCACCTCTTGCATCAATCACCTGAGCATCTTCTTTCAATTTAGATTTTACAGTTTCTTTGTCTATTGGTGAGTACGTTTCAAGGTTTCCTTTTTCAAATGAGGCCAGCTGCTCAGGGGTGATGTATCCTGACAAATTATCCAAACCTATTCTCATCAGCTTCCTTGTCACATCCTCAACTTGGTTTTCATCAGCGATGATGATGAATTTTTCCTCGTAGTTCAAATACCAACCCATCCAGGTGGAAAAGGAGTTATTGTTAGTGATATTTAAAGTGCCTTTTAGAAATCCTTTCGCATAATCTTCCCAAGGTCTGGTATCTATAATTTTCAAACCTTCCTGCTTGATTTTTTCAAATGCTTCCTTGGAAAGGTTCTTAATCGTAGGAACCTCAGTTACCAGTTTTCTGTCCACCTTGTTGAGTTTTTTCATCATGGCGAAGTACTTTGGCGGCTCAGGTTGACCGGACAACAATTCCTTAGCAAAAGCTGCTTTGTCATCTAAAAGCTGTAAGGCCCAGTTTCTTATCTTTTCGTATCCTACTGTAGTCGATGGTACGGCACCGAGGGCTTTGCCACATGCTGAACCTGCTCCGTGTCCTGGCCATACTTGAATATAATCTCCAAGTTTGTTGAATTCCTGTAGGGAATCAAACATCTGGGCAGCGCCGATGTCCTGCGTTCCTTTCAGACCGGCAGCCTGTTCCAATAAATCAGGCCTTCCTACATCACCTACGAATACAAAGTCACCAGTAAATAGCATCACAGGCTCATTTGTAGCAGGTTTGTCTGTCAATAGAAAGCTGATACTTTCAGGTGTATGTCCAGGTGTATGGAGAACTTCAAAAGCCAAGTTGCCCATTTTTACCACATCACCATGTTTGATTTTATTATGAGGAAATTCATATTTCCAGTTTTCATCACCTTCGTCAGATAAGTACATTTCTGCACCTGTCAAAACTGCCAATTCCCTTGAACCACTGAGAAAGTCCGCATGGATGTGGGTTTCCAGAATATGGGTGATTTTCAAGTCGTTGGCTTTTGCAATGTTGATATAGGTATCTACATCTCTTTTTGGATCGATTACAGCAGCGATTCCTGCTGCCTGACATCCGATTACATAACTGGCCTGCGCCAAACTTTTGTCATAAACGAGTTCGAAGAACATATTTTTCTATTTTTTATTTTCTGATTATTTAAAACCTTGGCTTATTCTAAATATCCAAGCTTTTGATTTTATTAATACAAATATAGGCATAGCGGGGCCCGTTAAAGTGTGATAAAAATTACCTAGGGGAGAAATATTTTAACTGTTCTAGCTTTTTCGACATTTGCAATGTCGGACTATTAGATAAGGAGGACTCGCAATTGAAGTACCGAATTGTTCATCAACGGGGATACAAGTTCGCTCTGCCTGTCCTATGGATTGCAAATCCCGAAGGGCCACGATGCGACAATATGCCACTAGCAATATTGAACTACATGGAAAATTGATTTTTAACCCGAATTCAATTTTGCGCATTTTTAGCTTAAGTGAATTGGATTAATCAAAAGGGTTGGTTGGGACAATTTCTTAGTCAAACCACACGTGTTTGACCTATTAGGTTATTTAAAAAATCCCGCAATAACTAATTTATGAAAAAAGGATACTGCCCACCCTATCGAATTCGTTGAAAGAGACTTTACTACACTGTAAGGCGCTTTCTTAGATTTTGGTGGGCAGTATTCAGAGGTAATTAAGCATTTAGCTTTTTAAACAATTCCTGAGCTTTGGGGAAGAGAATGTTGTTCTCCAGGTGAATATGGGTGTGTAAATCGGCTTCGAACTCCTTGAGCATGGCAAAAGCCACTCTATATGTCTGGCATCCATCAGAGGGACATGTATAACCATCGGTAAGTGCCGATATCCTTCTAAACCTTTCTCCCTCGGTATCATGCTCATCTTCCATCATGGCAATTGGATTGTCAATATGTCCAAAATGCGCTTTAGATAAGGGTAATCCACTTCGATCGGCTTCTTCCATGGCTTTGATATATGGAAAAAGTATTAATTCTTCCTTTTTCATATGGGTGGTCAATGCATCTGCTGCCAAAAGGAATTCCTGTGCAACCTCTAAAAGCTCCGGATGTCTGTCCCCATGTACCGATGCTATTTTGGGAAGGTAAATTTTAAGTGAGGGGATGGTGTTTTCTACATACTGATGATGTGTGTTGACGATATGATCGATGAGTTGACTTAGTCCGAAGGCTTTAAAATGAACCTCTTCAGGTTGTATTACTGCAAGTTTGAGATCCGTCAGAATTCGATCAAGGGCTACCCCGTTTTTTTCGCAGGCATCGCTTAGACTTATGCCACCTTTGCAGCAGAAGTCAATGCCGTATTGGGTAAATACTTTGGCTGTTTTGAAGTTTTCTGCGACGATTCCGCCTACTTTTCTGTTTGCTAGTTCCTGTACCATATTATTTTTAATTTATGAATGATAATGTTATCTTTTATTAATTTAATTTTTTTAATCTTTTAGAAAGCTGGTTCCATCATTAACCCGGTTGGCAACGTCCTTCAGATTTGTCGTTAGCAACATGCTTTTGAGATGATCCCGTACCGCTTTGAACTTGTGGTGAACGGGGCAAGGCCGAATCTCGGAGCATTTTTTTAATCCCAATGCACATCCAGTGAAAACCATGTCCCCATCTATCGAAGCCACAATTTGAGCAATGGTAATTGATTGGGAGTTGCCATGGACAGCAAAACCCCCGTGTGGGCCTTTGGCAGAGTGTAGCAATTCACCGCGGACTAATTGTTGAAGTATTTTCGCGGTAAAGGCTTCCGGGGAATTAATCGCTTTGGAAATCTCCCTGAGCCCAGCCCTATTTTTCCCTTCCGGGAGAGAGGCCACAAAGATCATGGCATTTAGGGCATATTTGCAGGTTTTTGAAAACATCATAATATGAATAAAGGACAAAGATATCCTTTAATATGATAAAGACAAAAATATCCTCTATTATTTTTCGAAAAACTGGACCTGCTGAAAATCAGCTCTTCGATATATAATAGGAACGAAATTAAAAAGGGATAAATTTGTCCGTTATTATTAAATTATTATATTTGCAATTCCACAGTCATAATGAAGAAGAAAACTATAAGGTAAACGGGGCGTAATTTACATGTTCAAGGACTGTATGTTTTGATAGTCCTCTCATACCATTTAAAATAGCGCATTTAGCAAAGGAAGGTTATATGAATTTAATCCGAATCAGATTAGGAATGATTTATAAACAACTATTGATCTAACAAAAGGCCTATTAAATTTCATACATAAAAATAGCGAAAATGAAGATAAATAAATATTGGATTTTATTTTCCTTTTTCAATTTTTTGATAGCTTCATTGATGGGGCTGATTCTTCGTGGAGCATTTATTTGGGAGTTAGACTGGTTGGACTATAGGAATATGATGCATGGTCATTCCCATGTTGCTATGTTGGGTTGGATCTATTTGGCACTTTATATTCTTATTGGTCATTTTTTTCTTCCCAAAAAAACTTGGGCTAAGCCTATTTACACGTGGCTATTCTGGTTTACTCAGATGACGGTGATGGGGATGATGATCAGTTTTCCCATTCAAGGTTATGGAGCTGTTTCCATTACCTTTTCTACATTGCATATTCTAGCGAGCTATCTCTTTTGCTATCTTATCTGGCGTGATCAAGAAATCAAAAGCCTCCAAATTGCTTTGTTACTGAAGACCTCGATAGTGCTATTGGTCATATCCACGTTGGGGATTTGGAGTTTGGGTCCAATAGCCGCATTAGGAGGTAGGGGATCTACATTTTACCAACTAGCCATCCAATTTTATCTGCATTTCCAATTCCATGGATGGTTTACCTTTTCTGTGTTGGCTTTGATATTGTCCGTATTATCCCAAAATTCTCCTTTCAATCGCATAATCTTCAATCGGTTTTATGTCCTCCTTCTGGCATCGGTCATTTTAACCTATGGGCTAGTACTGGAGTGGGGCTTGGGAGGATCTATTCCATTATTATTGAATGCGTTAGGCTTAGTATTGCAGCTTGCTGCGTTGGTGTTTTTCTTAAAGTTGAAAAAGGAAAATAGCCCCTATACCTCCCAAAATGTTTCCCTTGTAAGCAAGACTTTTTTTGGCTTTGGATTGCTTTCTTGGATGTTTAAAATTATTGTACAAAGTGTTGTTCTTGTGCCTTCGGTCGCAGTAGTTTCCTTTACCATCCGTTCATTGATGATTGGATTTATACATTTAACCATGCTTGGGTTTGTTTCAGGGCTTTTGTTTGCGCTCATTTTTGGGATCGGTAACATGGCGGAAAGGGTTGTAATCATACAGGCTGGGAAATATTTATTTATTATCGGTTTTGTACTCTCCGAATTTATCTTGTTTGTACAAGGCCTATTTTACTGGTTTCAATGGGGGCAAATTCCCGCATTTCATGAACTGATATTCGGTACATCTGCCCTGCTGCCTCTTTCGATATTGTTGATTATCATTTACACAGTAAAGTTTCCAGTCTTTAAACATTACCCCAATTTGACAACAGCTTGATTAAGAGCTTACCAACAAAACAAAAACATAAAAAAATGCCCTATGAAAAATCTAACGCTATTCTCCATTACTTTATTTATCCTGTCGCTATTTTCCTGTGGCTCAGGCAATACCGATAGCAATAACGCCAGGTCCCAAAACCAAGAGGTTATTGAATCGGAAGTCCCGCAATCCATCGTAGATGGCAAAGGAATAGGTGAAATCACCCACGTGGATTTAGGGGATGAAATAGATCCCACCATGGTCAAAATGGGAAAATCCATTTATGATATGAAATGTTCCTCCTGCCATAAGTTAACCGATCAGCGGGTAGTTGGGCCGGGATTTCAGGGAGTCACCAACAGACGGAAGCCGGAATGGATTATGAATATGATCACGAACGTAGACGTTATGTTGGAGCAGGATCCTGCCGCGCAAGCAATGCTTGAAGAATGTCTTACTAAAATGCCCAATCAAAATGTTTCAATTGGAGACGCCAGAAATATCCTTGAATTTTTCCGCAATAATGATATGGAAACAGCAGGTGAAAAAGATGGTGCATCTTCCTAACACTCAAAAACAGACAATATTATGAACCGTACAACGCTTAATATACAATTTATTGCCGTAGCAATTTTGGTACTTGCCTCCTGTAGCAATCGGGACACCCAACAAATTGTCCATGGGGATGCCGCACAGCAAGTTTATGTTCCACCGGGAGAATATGATGAATTTTACGCGTTTTTATCCGGGGGGTACAGCGGACAAGTATCTGTTTATGGAATTCCTTCCGGCAGAATGTTTAAGGAAATCCCGGTTTTTTCCCAGTATCCTGAAAATGGGTATGGTTATAATGAAGAAACCAAGCCGATGTTCAATACCTCATATGGATTTGTACCCTGGGATGATTCCCACCACATTGAACTTTCGCAGCAAAACGGTGAGTTTGACGGTAGGTGGTTGTTTGTGAACGGAAACAATACCCCACGAATTGCCCGGGTGGATTTAACCACTTTTGAGACGGTCGAGATTTTGGAAATTCCAGATGTCGCCGGCTTGCACTGTGCCCCCTTTATTACCGAAAATTCGGAATATTTGGTTTCTGGGACGCGCTTCAGTGTTCCCATACCACAGAAAGATGTTCCGATTGACTCATATAAAGAAAATTTCAAGGGATTGATCAACTATGTTTCCGTTGATCAGGAGCATGGCCATATGGAACTGGCATTTCAAATAGAAATGCCGGGGTTTAACTATGACTTGGCCAGAAATGGAAAAGGTCCTTCCCACGGTTGGAGTTTTCTGACTACTTACAATTCTGAACAAGCACATTCCCTTTTGGAAGTAAATGCGTCCCAGATGGACAAGGATTTGATGGCAATCATCAATTGGAAGAAAGCAGAAGAGTATTTGGCCGCGGGAAAATTCACGGAAAGGACTACCTCTTATTATCATAATTTGGTTGACGAGGGGTCTGGAATCGTGGAATCCAGAGAAATGACCACCACAAAAATTCTCGATCCAAAGGAATGTCCTGACATGGTCTATTTTATTCCTGTTCCAAAATCTCCCCATGGCGCTGACGTGGATCCAACGGGGGAATATTTGGTCGGGAATGGTAAGTTATCTGCGGATATGTCTGTATATTCCTTTAGCAAAATGATGAAAGCGATTGAAGAAAAGAATTTCGATGGGGAATTTGACGGGATTCCGATAATCAGCTATGAAGCCGGATTACATGGTATAGTCCAAAAACCAGGTTTGGGACCTTTGCATACAGAGTTTGACGGCAGGGGAAATGCTTATACCACGTTCTTTATCTCTTCGGAAGTGGTAAAGTGGAATGTAGAAACTAAGGAAATACTGGATAGACATCCAGTTTATTATTCCCCCGGACACCTTACCATACCAGGCGGAGAAACCCGCAAGCCAAACGGAAAATATTTGTTGGCTATGAATAAAATCACGAAAGACAGGTTCTTGCCAACTGGTCCTGAAATGATGCACTCGGCTCAACTGTTTGATATATCTGGGGACAAGATGAAGATGTTACTGGATTTTCCCACCAAGGCTGAGCCCCATTATGCCCAGATTATCGCCGCCAATATGGTAATGCCCAATTCCAAAAAGTTCTATCCTATTGAAGAAAACACGCACCCCCACGTTACGTTGGGTGAGGGAAATAGCAGGGTTGAACGTGAGGGCAACGAACTACATGTTTACATGACGGCCATGAGAAGTCACCTGGCTCCTGATAATATTGAAGGGGTGAAATTGGGGGATAAGGTTTACTTTCATGTGACCAATATGGAGCAGGACTGGGACATGCCCCATGGCTTTGCCATTCAGGGTGCCAGAAATGCGGAATTGCTAATTATGCCTGGCCAAACCAGGACGCTTTTATGGGAACCTCAGAAGGTAGGTGTTTTTGCTTTCTATTGCACGGATTTCTGTTCTGCCCTTCACCAGGAAATGTCCGGATATGTAAGAGTTTCCCCCCAAGGCTCCGATGTGCCACTTAAATGGGGACTTAATGAAGAGCTAAGGGAAAGTCAACAGGCTGCAAATGCCTTCTTTGATGAAGCTAAAGCCAACGCAGCCAAATAAGAAAAATGATACTGCCACTTTGAATGGGTGGCAGTATCTTAAAAATTTATCCAGATGAAGATCTTACCCTCTCCTAGAATTTTGATGATCTTGGCATTGTTAAGCCTAGGCGCAGTATTCCTATTTCCTTTATGGCAAATATTGTTGGATGCTGCCCAATTTCCGGGGGGATTACAACTTCATATCTGGATCAATAAAATTTCCGGAACAGATAAGTATATACTTCAAAATATCAATATACTCAATCATTATATTGGAATGAAATCCATTCATCCGGATTCCATTCCGGAATTGAAGTATTTTCCCATTGTTGTCTATAGTCTTCTGACGTTGGGGGTAGTGGTTGTAGTGATAGACAAAGCGTGGGCCTATCTTACATGGCCAGTCCTCATTTCTTTATTGGGAATACTTGGGATTTATGACTTTTATCTTTGGCTATATGATTATGGGCACAACCTCGATCCTACCGCCCCTATCAAAGTAGAGGGTATGACTTATCAACCTCCCTTATTCGGGGCCAAGGACCTGCTTAATTTCTATGTTCAATCTTATCCTCATTGGGGTGCGGCATTTCTTGGTTTAGCTGTGGTTTTTGCATTTTTAGCTTATCTAAAAAAGATCTATCAAGCTAAAATGGGTCACCTTGAAGCTTCCGATTTAGACACGAAAACAAAGCGCCAATCGAAACGAAAAATGGGTGAAAGTAAATTATTATTAATGGTGACCGGATTGCTGTTGGCTGGTTGTGGTATAAATCCTGAACCAATTGATTTTGGCACAGACCATTGTGCCTATTGCAAAATGAGCATTGCCGATCCCAAATTCGGGGCGGAACTGGTAACTTCCAAAGGTAAGGTATTTAAATTCGATGCATTGGAATGTATGGTGCCGTATATGCAACTACAGGAGGACGCAGACTACGCTCATATCTTGGCGATAACCTATGATGTGCCAGGTGTATTGCACCCAGTAGACAGCATGCATTTTATAATTTCTGAAAAATTCAATAGCCCGATGGGGGCTAACTTGGCTGGTTTTAAAAATGCTCATCTTATAGAAAAGGATCCGGACCTTTTTGATTGGGAAAGCCTAAAAAGTCATTTATCCCTCAAAACCTCCAAATAGCAACCATGTCTTTTATCTATAAAACTTTATTATTAGTTTGTTTTTACGCATTGGGAGAAGTTTCGGCTTTTGCGGACACTTGGCATGTAAGAATTGGCTCTGAATCGTCCAATATTGGTAAGGCTGTATCCTCAGCTCAGGATTATGACACACTGTTTATCCATAGTGGGCTTTATTTGGAAAACCTGATCGAAATAAACAAACCGCTTACCCTACTTGGCATAGACCATCCGGTAATCGACAGTGAAGGTGGGGATGAGATCTTTGTGGTCACCTCGGACAATGTATTGATTCAGGGATTTACACTCAAAAATATCGGAGTAAGTTTCCTGAAAGACCGGGCGGCTATCAAACTTATTGAAGTAAAGGGAGTAGTCATTCAGAACAATACACTGCTAAACACTTTTTTCGGGATTTATTTACAAAATGCCACTGATTGCACTATTCGCGAAAATGTGGTAACCGGGAAATCGGAAGACGAAATCCATTCCGGCAATGCGATTCATATCTGGAAAAGTAAACGGATAGAAGTAGTCAACAATCAGTTAAGCCATCACCGTGATGGCATTTATTTGGAATTCGTAGATCAAAGTTTGTTTAGGGGAAACCTCAGTAAAAACAACATGCGCTATGGCATGCATTTTATGTTTTCCAATTATGACACGTATGAGGACAATACCTTTGAAAAAAACGGTGCGGGAGTTGCGGTAATGTTCAGCAAGCATATCAAAATGATTAATAATGTTTTTGTCGACAACTGGGGAGGTGCGTCCTACGGGATTCTGTTGAAGGAAATAAGCGATGGATTGGTGTTCAATAACACCTTTGAAAGAAACACCACAGGGGTTTATGCAGAAGGTGCAAACCGGATTACGTTGGAAAATAATAATTTCATCTCCAATGGAAAAGCCATGGACATCAAGGGAAACTGCTTAGACAACAAGATTATTTCGAATAATTTTATCGGTAACACCTTTGAAGTGCTGACCAATTCCCGCTCCAACCTAAATCATTTTGAAGGAAATTATTGGGGGCAATATAAGGGGTATGATCTGGATAAAGACGGAATAGGTGATGTACCCCATCGGCCTGTAAATCTTTTCGCCTTGGTAACGGAGAAGATTCCGGCGGCCAATATGCTATTGCATAGTTTTCTGGTAAACAGTTTGGAGATGGCTGAACGTTTGTTTCCATCGATGATTCCGGAGCAATTGGTAGATGAAAAGCCACTGATTAAGCCCATACATTATGATTGAGATTGATAGACTATACAAAGCCTTTGGTAAGCATCAGGTTTTGGATAATATATGTTTGGATTTTGAAAAAGGTCAAAGCGTGGCGTTAATTGGTCCAAATGGTTCAGGAAAGACAACGTTGATTAAGATTATCTTGGGCCTCGTGGAAGCGAACAGCGGCACGGCGATCGTTGACGGCAGATCCATTAAAGGACAGAGCGAATATAGAAAGCAAATCGGTTATATGCCCCAAATGAGCCGGTTTCCGGATAACATGTCTGTCAAGCAACTTTTCTCGATGATGAAAGACCTGCGGGCCGATGTGGGTAATCAGGCATATGATCTTGACTTATACAGGGCGTATAATATTGAAGAGATGGGTAGCAAGCGGCTCGGGATCCTTTCTGGAGGTATGAAACAGAAAGTTAGTGCTGCTCTTGCGTTCCTTTTCAATCCACAGATTCTGATTTTGGATGAACCTACTGCCGGGTTAGATCCACTTTCCAACGAGCTGTTAAAGGATAAATTAAAAGCACAAATCGGTGCCGGAAAATTGGTTTTGATTACGTCACATATACTAAACGACTTGGATGAAATAACCACGCATGTTGCGTATTTAATGGATGGAAAAGTTAGGTTTTATAGAAGTCTTGAGCAGTTAAAAGAGGAAACTTCAGAATCCCGACTTAACAGAATAATTGCCCAAATTTTAAACACGGAAGAGGCGTATGTTAAAGATAACTAAATTTGTCATACAGGATTTATTCCGTAATTGGATTCTATTTTTGTATATGGCTTTCCTAGGGGTGGCTGTCGTTGGGTTCTTTATGTTGGAGGGACAAGGTGACAAGGCTATACTTGGAATCTTAAACTTGGTATTACTAGTCGTACCGATGATTACGGTGATTTTTTCCACGATTTATTATTACAATATGTATGAATTTATCGTCCTTTTACTGGCGCAGCCGCTCAAAAGAGGATCTGTTCTGGGGAGTATTTTTTTGGGACTTGCTATTTCCTTTGGCCTTACCCTATTGCTGGGCCTAGGCTTGCCGCTCTTGCTGATGCATCCTTCCGAAATTTCCTTCCTAGTTCTCATCGTATCCTTGATGCTCACTTTAGTGTTTATATCACTTGCGCTGTTGGGAGGTATTCTAAGTAGGGATAAGGCAAAGGGGATAGGGATATCGTTGCTGTTCTGGGTATATTTTGTGATTATTTATGATGGAATTATTCTGTTGTTGATGTACAACTTCAGTGATTACCCCATAGAAAAAGGCATTCTTTTTGTCACTTTCCTCAACCCGGTTGATTTGGGCAGAATACTGGTGCTGATGCAAACTGAGGCAGCGGCATTAATGGGCTACAGTGGTGCTGTTTTCAACCAATTTTTCAGCGATTGGAAGGGCGTCGTAGGCAGCGTATTCGTCTTACTGTTGTGGTCATTTCTTCCGGTTTTGGGCGCATTCAGAATTTTCGACCGTAAGGACCTTTAAACCCGGAATATACATTGGAATTTCTACTAAGGACTTTAAATGTCTTGAAATAGGAACAATGAAAGATAGTATATAACTTGAGAGTTGCAAATAGTAGCCTACTGGTTTTTATGGCTATGATTTTACTTAAAATTAAAAATAATGCGACATAGGTATCATATACAAGGAATGACGTGCACTGGCTGTTCCAGTCATGTAGAAAAAATACTATCACATGTGAATGGGGTATCAAAAGTAGCAGTTGATTTAGAAAAGGCCGAAGCCTCCATCGAAATGGAAAAGCACATTCCATTTGAAACGTTTGAAGACGCTTTAAAGAATGATGGTGCATTATATAGTATTCATAAATCAGGAGAACACCGACATAAACCAGTAGCTAAAAGAGAGCCATCAAAAGGAAAAGGCACAGGTACATTTTATTGCCCGATGCATTGCGAAGGCGATAAAACCTATGACAAAGCAGGTGACTGTCCTGTCTGTGGAATGGATTTAATCGAAGAGCAAAACCTTTCCAGTACTTCCTCAGAACAATGGACCTGCCCAATGCACCCGGAAATAGTGAAGGATGACGCCGGTGCTTGTCCTATTTGCGGAATGGATTTAGTGCCACTGCAACCCGACCTTTCGGCAGAAGAGAAAACATACAAAAATCTTTTAAGGAAATTTTGGATAGCATCCATTTTTACGCTGCCTATTTTTTTAATCGCCATGAGTGAGATGATTTCCAATAATCCACTATACGAAATAATGGAACAAAAACATTGGAATTGGATTCAGTTTGTATTGTCCATTCCAGTAGTGTTTTATGCCACTTGGATGTTTTTTGAGCGTGCCTATAAGAGCATAAAAACGTGGAATCTCAATATGTTTACACTGATCGGAATTGGGGCTGGGGTGGCTTGGTTATTTAGTGTGTTTGGGATGCTTTTTCCAGATGTATTTCCAACTCAGTTTAAAACCGAATCAGGAGCAGTACATGTCTATTTTGAGGCTGCTACCGTTATTTTGACCTTGGTACTCCTGGGGCAAGTATTAGAAGCCCGCGCCCACAGCAAAACCAATTCAGCAGTAAAAGAACTGTTGAAATTGGCACCTAACAAAGCTATTAAATTGGTTAATGGGGAAGAAATAGAAGTTAGTATAGACAAAATAGAATTAGGGGATACCTTAAAAGTAAAACCGGGCGAAAAAATCCCCGTAGATGGTTCAATTTCGGAAGGTGAAACCACCATTGACGAATCCATGATAACAGGCGAACCTATACCTGTAAATAAAGCCAAGGGAGATAAAGTAAGCAGTGGCACGATTAACGGCAACCAATCTTTTCTGATGAAAGCAGAAAAAATAGGTAGCGACACGTTACTGTCACAGATCATTCATATGGTGAATAATGCCAGTAGAAGTCGAGCCCCTATTCAGAATTTGGCAGATAAGGTTTCGGGCTATTTCGTGCCGGTTGTAGTCATTATTTCTTTGGTAACCTTTGCAGTTTGGGCTATTTGGGGGCCAGAGCCAGTTTATGTGTTTGCGTTTGTGAATGCTATTGCCGTTTTGATCATTGCTTGCCCCTGTGCGTTAGGTTTGGCAACACCAATGTCCGTTATGGTTGGTGTTGGTAAAGGCGCTCAAAATGGGGTGTTGATTAAAAACGCAGAAGCGCTTGAAAAATTAAACAAGGTAAATACATTGATCATCGATAAAACAGGCACCATAACCGAAGGCAAACCCACCGTAGAAAAAGCAGGTTCCTTCGATAATGGTCTCAGCGAAAGCGAAGTGCTTCAATTTATCGTCTCATTAAACAGCAATAGCGAGCACCCATTAGCAGAAGCAACGGTGAAATATGGTAAGGAACAAAATACAGAAATTTTAAAATCTGAAAATTTCAGTGCGGTTACGGGTAAAGGTGTTGAAGCGCTAGTTGAAGGTAAAAAGACAGCCTTGGGTAACCCGAAAATGATGGAATATTCTAACGCAGAAATTACTTCCACGATGCAGGAAGAGGCTAAAAAATACCAGCAGCAGGGTAAAACAGTTTCTTACCTATCTGTTGATAAAACAGTAGTTGGCTATGTTGTTATTGGCGATAAAATCAAAGCTACAAGTGCCAAAGCGATTGCCGAGCTTCAAAAAAATGGTATTGATGTAATTATGCTTACAGGTGATAATCATGATACCGCAAAGGCAGTTGCAGAGGAACTCCATTTGGCAGATTTTAAAGCCAGTATGCTTCCCGAAGATAAAATGAAAGTAGTTGAAAAACTGCAACAAGAAGGCAAGGTGGTGGCAATGGCTGGTGACGGTATAAATGATGCCCCTGCTTTGGCAAAAAGTGATGTTGGCATTGCAATGGGAACAGGTACCGACGTTGCCATTGAAAGTGCTATGATAACGCTGATAAAAGGCGATTTGCAAGGCATTGTAAAAGCACACACATTGAGTCAATCAGTAATGACAAACATCAAGCAAAATCTGTTTTTTGCACTTATATACAACACCCTGGGTATTCCTATTGCAGCAGGATTGCTATTTCCATTCTTCGGTATATTACTGTCACCTATGATAGCCGCCTTGGCAATGAGTTTTAGTTCTGTGTCTGTGATAGCCAATGCTTTACGGTTAAGAACGATTGATATTTAATAAGAAAATCCCGCTGTTCGACATTTGCATTGTCGAACGACAGATAAAAAGGATTTGTAATCCTGGTTTTCACTAGATTATCGATGGGAATTGCAAATTCCCTATGTCTGTCCTCGGGATTGCAAATCCCGAGGAGCGGAGTGTTTTTTCCTAAATACACAAAAGCTGTAGTTCTGACTTTGTCCCGAAGGGGTGATGTGGTCTATGTTGAACTTTTTGACAGTTTCAAAATAAGGTGAAAAGGTTTGTTGCAGTTCTTCCAATGCATATTGCCTAACGGGAAGGCCACTGCAGGTAGTAGGTCCTTTGTCCGAAAACGTACCTATAATCATCCATCCATTTTCGATGATCCCATTTTTCGCGGTTTCTACGTAGTTTTTGATGTCCTCTTCCTCTATTAGAAAATGGAATGCGGCCCTATCATGCCATAAATCGTATTGGCGACTAGGTTCGAATTCCCGAATATCTGATACTATCCAATCAGGAAGTTCGCTTTTTTCGGACAGTCTCAGTTTTGCCTTTTCTATAGCTTTGGCAGAAATGTCCAACACAGTCACATTCCGGTAATCATCGGCCAACAAGAAATCCACCAAATAGCTATCCCCCCCTCCAATATCAATTATGGTGGAATCCTTGGGTAGGGCAAGTTCTTCAATCAAAGATATAGACTGCCCAGGTCGTGGTTGGAACCAGCCTACTTTTTGTGTGTCTTTGGTCGTATAAATGTTTTCCCAATGGGATTTTGAAGGAGTCTGATTCATGATTGCTAGCAAAGTTTTTCTTAATTCTTTGGTCAAATTTTTATAGATTTTTGACCTACCGGTTTTTTTTCAGTTAGTTAGGTGGGTTTCTTTGAAAACATCCCACTCCTTTATTTGATCAATTTCAAACCTTCCAGGGCGGAAGCATCATCGGGATTGTTCATGAGCACTTTCTGGAATAATACTTTTGACTCCCGGCTTTTTTGTAGGTTTAATTTATTCCAGGCCAATAAAATCAATCCGTCATAATCGAATGGATACAAATTGACTACTTTTTCAAGATAAGGATCAGCTTTATCAAAATTCCCTCTGTTGTAATAAATCAGTCCCAATCTGTAATTGACCAAAGAATTGTTAGGGTCTGTCTGTAGAATCTTTAGATAGAGTTCTTCTATTTCGACCCATTTTCCCTGTATCGCTAGCGGTTGCACCAATCCCAGTTTTGGTTCGATGGCATAAGGCTTCAAAGAAACAGCTTTGGCATAATATTCCACGGATTCCGGAACCAGCCCTGCTAAGTAGGCCAACCAGCCAAGCCTCAGGTTTAGCTCGTAGGAATTCGTCTGATATACTGCTTTTAAGGACTCAATGGCGCCTTTGAAATTTTCGGTTTTTTCAAGGGAATAACTCTGCTTAAAAGCATCAATGATTTTATCCTGAGCAAAGGTGCTGATGCTTAGGGTTCCGGACAAGATTATTGCCAATACGAGAGATTTAGTATTAAAAGTCAGGCCAGCTACTTCCTTCAATGTTTTTTTCATGACTTTAAAATTTAGAATGTCCATGTGAATATGCCTGTAAGGGATTGTGCATTGTATTCTTTTTTATTGAAACTTTCATTTCCCGAGTAGGGGAAAAACTCACTTTCATTCCTGAAGAGGGTATAGTCTAAGGTCAATTTCAGATTGGTGCCCGGAAGAATAATTAACCTACCTCCTAACCGCTGCTTGATGGTATCCATCCTATTGAAAATCACAAGTCCATCTTTCATCAAAAAATTATTCATGTTTCCGATAGTTCCGTACCCTTCTACCCAAAGCCAAGCGGTCGTTTTGAAACCTATTTGCTGATCGAATACCGAATTGTTAATCCTGTTTCCATTTCCAAAATCCTGTTGATGGTAAGAAAATGTGGATTGGGTGTAAAGGTTCAGGTTACCAAAGGGATAGTAAATGAGCTTTGCATCTCCTTGATTTTGCGTGAAATTGAAAAGGGAACCCCGGTAAAAGGATGCTCCAAGGGTAACCTTGTTGAACCTTTTGTATAAAGATAAGAACGCCACCAGATCATTTTCTCCCATATTGGACGTCCTGCGTGTTGCTACAGGTCTTCCCGGCGGGCCTGTGATCACTTCGGTGGTCACTGGAAAGATTCTTCTGATTAAGTGGATCCCGCCCACAAGGGTAAGCCCTTTGCTTAAAAGAACATTTCCGGCGACATAGTATTGGTGTAAGGTAGCCAAATAATCCTTATCCGAAAACTGCTCGCCTGCTAACTGAGAATATAACAAATGATCGACTTGAAGATAGGAAAAGCCTTGATACAAAGAAAATCTTGGTGCGATGTCTAATTCCAATCCCAGATAATAGTAGCGGTGTTTATTTGGAATAAACTGAGCGCCATCAATCTCAACAGGTACCTCTGCAGTGAACCCGGCAAGCACAGCAGGGTCGGACTGTCCGGTATAATTATAGGCCAAATCAATTTTTCCAACAACAGGCATCTGCTCCGTTTGTGTCTTTTTTTTCAATGCAGGGGGTAAATCTGCTGCAATCAGTCTTGCTTCCGCAGTCCTTCCGGCAAATAAATAAGCATAATAGAGATATTCTTGAAGGTAAGCTTCAGCATTGTTCATTTTGCTGGCTTTCTCCAAATGGCGGATAGCCTCATGGTAATTGGTTTTTTCAAAAAAGGCTATTCCCATCCTTACCCTCAAATAGTAATAATCCATGCCATTTTGAATGGCTTTTTTCCCTTCTGTGATCAGGTCCTCCCAAGCTTGTTGCTGGAAAAGCTGATAGGTCAGAGCCTCTACCTGGGGCAGACTTTGTTGGGCAGAGAGTCTGTTTGAAAAAACCATCCCTAATACCATGGTGAATAAGATCAGCTTTCGGTACATGTTGCTTGGGTTTGAACGTATTTATTTTGGAAATGAAAACTTTGAAGTCCACGTGCATCGATCTGGAATTGGAAATCGGAAGTCTCTCGTTTCTTGCCAAATACTTTTTTGACTACTTTACTCTTGAGATAGATGGTTTGTTGCCCCAATCCCCTTGCTTTATCTGGATAGGAAAGGAGATATTCTCCTTTTAAATACCGATAAAATGGTGCAATGATATCCTGTAGGAATATCCAGTTGGGATGAAAAACCATATTCACAGGAAACTTGTCTCTCAATTGAAGTTTATTGGAGTAGCCAAAGCTGATTTTATAAGCTGCCAAATAAAATTGATATAACAAGGATTTTCGGTTACCCACAAAATGGATGAAATGAAGAGTCCCTTCGTCCAATTTGTAGAAAGCTTTGGAATCTGTTGCTTTGCATTCAAGATAAGTATTGAGCAAGTAGTCCCTTTTAACTTCCCAAGCGACTTTTTCCCCAGTATTGGTTTCCCATTGGATTTGGTTGCCGATGACAAAAGAAAAGGCCTTTTTTAGTTGCGGATTAGGAGTTAAAGTAGAAACCTTTGCCTCAAGCGGAGGATTCCCTACTGCCTCCAAAGTTTCTACTCCGTTATATTTCATCCAAAAATCTGAAATGGAGTAATCGATGGTTTTAGAACCAATAAAAGGAGTGGCCTGCAATTGAAAGTGGAGGTGAGGATACGCAGAATTCCCGGAATTACCCACTTTTGCGATGATTTCTCCCCTGTATACTTTATCCCCGACCTTTGGCAATATGGAGCCTTTCTTCAAATGGCTGAGTTTGCTGAATAAAAATTCCGAATGTTTGATGACCAAAGTATTGCCCCAGTTTTGGTCCAGATTTCTTTTTCCTATGGCATTGTCTTCAATTTCATTGACCAAAGTTTCGACTGTGCCATCTGCAGGGGCCAATACGTTTTTTTCGAAGCAGTAATAATCTGTAGGAAAGTCTCCCTCATCCTGGTAGGTTTTGCCCTGCTCATCCTGAATTTCAAAATCCCAGGCATGTCTCCACTCGTCTCTGTGGGTAAAAGTTCCATTATGACCTTGGGTCACTGTCCATTCCCCGAAAAAGGGTAAATAGATGGGTAATGGACTTCCTTTGCCAAACCTCTCCTGAAAATTGAGGAAGTTATAAAGGTTTTTTTCAGGGGATTGCTGTTGCCAGAAAATGGTACTCAAACCTATCCGATTATCCACCCTGAATTTCAGGCCATACAAAAACAGCAATACGGTCACATTGAATTGAAAGGAGTGAACCGGTAAATAAAACAGATTGAAAACCTGCTGTAGAGAAATGCCTATTATGGCGGTAATGGGAATGATTAATAAGAGACTTAAATAGGAGCTTTTATTGGGAATAATAAAATAGCCTCCCAAGGCGATGGCGGTCAGGATATAATTAAAGCCTATGTAGCTGTAAGAAACTTCCGAGAAGGCAACACCCAATAAAACATAAAACAGGTAGGCGATGTAGAAACCCAGCAAAGAAAGGGTAAAACCTATTCTTGAATAAATCAATAAACCCAAAGCGGCGAAAAAACCCGAAAAGATATTTTGTTGGAAGAAAATTGCACCAATGGAAAGAAAATAGGTTTTTAGGGAGGTGTGAAATGGAATTTGGTTCCACCATTCATACATGGTGACCAAATTCTTGCCACCCAGTAGATATAATTCATTCAATACATAAATGCCCCTTTCACTTAATCCCAATGATTCAAATTCTCTGGTAGCCAACCTGAGTATCCAAAAGACAAGGATAAAAGGCAAACTCAGAAAGGGAAGGCCATATTTCCCCAAAATGCCCTCAAATGAAAGCGATAATAACACTGTCAGCATTCCCGAGATAATAACCAAAACCAAAAGCAGTGGGCTGGGCTGGAAATAGATAGATAAGCCAACACCTACCAAGAGCGAATTGAATCCATAATACCCCTGTCGGATATTGTGCTCATACAGTCCCATGAAATATCCGGTAAATAATGCGGTAGTCACAGATATCAGTCCATAGATTCCCACATAGAAATCCACGAAAGTCAGCACCAACAGGATGATTCCAAACCATTTGTTATTGGAAAAGAATACCTGTGCGTAGCTGTTGAACAGTGCTTCCGGAAACCATGCCAGTTTTTTCACAGCTATATCAAATATGGTTATAGGTCGAAATTATTCAAATGTTCAGGTGTCAGTTCCTGAGAATTGATAGTTTCAAGTGTTTCGTTTTTTCTGATTAAATGTGGATTACCTTTTGCATCAAGCAATACTACATTGGGCCTCATGCTGATGAATTGCAGCCATTGGGTGTTGTTGTATGCCCCAACTCTTCTGATGACATATTGATCGCCTTTTTTGAGCAGGGGGAACATGACATTTCCTCTGATGACATCAATATTCATACACAATGGTCCATAAATGGTTGTGTCTTCTGTCTGTTCGGAAACAGGTTCCACAGGCCTGATGTCATGTTCGTACCAAAATGCGGTAAACAAGATATTGACACCTGCATCAATAATCGTAGCCCTTCTGCCATCTGCCAATCTTTTATTGGCAAGGACTGTACCTGCCAAATATCCCGCATCATCAATGAGCGCACGCCCATTTTCCAAAATCAACATAGGAAGGTTATCAGGCTTGATTTCACTGCTCATCAGTGCTGAAGTAATGGCCTCGGCAAAGTCATCAAATGAAGGTGTGGTATCTGTCCCTGGATAATATGCCCCTCTGAGGGTGTTTTTTGAAGCAAAACCACCGCCCATATCAATATATTGCAGGACATGCCCATGTTTTTGTTCTAACCTGACAGCTAGAGAAGCCAATTTGGTTGCGGCTATTTTGTAGGCATCCGTACTCATCATGTAGGTCCCGATATGGGTATGAAGACCCAATAATTCCAGGTTTTTGTTGGCCATAATACGGTTTAGGGCATCCCAGGCTTCTCCGTTTTCATAGTTGAACCCAAACCTGTCCCAACGGGGATAAATGCCGGTATCCATATTGACACGTATGGCTACTTTGGGTCTTTCTTCGATTTCTTTGGAGAGGGAAATAATGTCATATAATTCATCAAAGTGATCGATATGGATTAGGGAGCCGTTTTTGATGGCTTTTCCCAGATCCTCCCTGCTTTTATCCGGACCGTTGAATATAATCAATTCACCCGGCACTCCATTGGCCATTGCCTTGTCGTATTCAAAACCTGAAACCACCTCCGCCCAGGAACCTTCCTGATGAAAGATATTGCAGACCGCATTCAGGTAGTTGGTCTTGTAAGACCAGGCAAATTGGACTTTGGGATACCTCGAACTGAAGGCCCTAAGAGCATTCTTGTAGGTTTTTCTTATTGTAGTCTCAGAAATGATAAATAATGGAGAACCGTAGGATTCGATTAAGGAATGGATGGAAACATTGTCAATGTGGCTGATGGGTTCCAATTTGTGGGACATGCCGTATTT
>DATHWC010000151.1:0-10472 GCA_035460985.1 Lunatimonas sp. | reverse complement strand
AGAACCCACTCTAAAAAACGGGGCGTATTCCGAAAAGCCTTACGAGTAGGAAATCTAAACAAATTGGCATGAATAATTTTCATTTTATCAATCTGAAAACCTGCATTTTGTGGCTTGCCGCTGCGGGTGTAATGTTTTCGTGTAGCTTAGAATCTATAACAGATGATTTTCCTGACACAGATTTGCAATTCGCACAATTGCGGATAGCACAGGCTGTGGCCGGATCCTGTGAGGATGATTGTATTGAACCGGGAAGTACTGATTTCTTTCCTATTTCCGGCTTGGCTACGGGAAGTGCCGGGCCAAACACAAAATCGGTAAGCTACACCGCTTACAACACGGAAACAGATTTTGTAGTGGAGGTTACCTATGCCATCACTTCCGGACGATCGAATCCAGAAGCCACGATTACTATTGATATTGATGGGGATGAAGTTGAATATGCGAATGTGGACCCAGGCAGCACGGTCAGCCATACCGTGCCACTTGCCGAAGATTGGGCCGGATGCGACGCGGTTTCCTTTAGCATTTTACAAGAAGGATTAGGCGCGCCAATCACATTTAACGAAAGCTATGCCTTAATTCCTGTTTGCTTAGGGCAAGAGCCTGGGGATGTAATAAGCCCCACTACCGGAAAAACATGGATGGATCGCAACCTTGGTGCTACCCAAGTGGCAACAAGCAGTACGGATGCAGCCTCTTATGGAGATTTATACCAGTGGGGCCGTGGCACAGACGGACATCAAATAAGAACATCTGGCACAACAGCTACTTTGAGTACTACCGACATCCCCGGGCATGGCGATTTTATAGCATCAGGCATCGTCGGCTCTTTTAACTGGCGTAGCCCTCCAAACACTAATTTATGGCAGGGTGTGAATGGGGTCAACAACCCTTGCCCGAGTGGTTACCGTTTACCCACAGAAACAGAGTTAAACGAGGAACGTTTAAGTTGGAGCAGCAACAATGCAGCCGGTGCCTTTGCCTCACCGCTTAAATTGCCCATGGCGGGCTACCGCGGCCTCAACGATGGTTCGCTCTTCAATGTCGGTACCAACGGCGACTATTGGAGCAGTACGGTTAGCGGTGGATTATCACGTAGCCTGTTCTTCAATAGCGGCAGTGCCGACATGTCCGTTCGCGGCCGAGCACTCGGAATCTCTGTTCGTTGCCTTAAGGATTGACTCTTTGATTAGCGAAGCGATTTGATACTTTGACACTGAGCGATAGTCGAAGTGTGACACTTTACTATGCCATCCCGCCTTTTTCGGCGGGTGGCATGGTTTTTAAATTCCCGCGACTTCTGCTGAGCAAAGTCGAAGTCAGCTGTCGAATTATTAAAAAATAAATACTATCTATGACCATTGCTGAAAAGGCACAAATCAGTGCTAAACAAATAAAATTTAAGCTTCATAAACTTAAATGATTATCCTATTTGCGAGATTCCATGTAGCCCTTCAACAAATTATAAACACATGAAAAAGCACATTTTCTTATTTGTAATTCTACCATTGGTATTCAGTTCCTGTGACACGGAAGAACCCATACCAACTTATACTTTATCTACCTCCATATCACCTATAGAAGGAGGTAAAATAGCTATCTCACCTCAATCTCCAAACTACAAAGAGGGGGAAGTGGTGACATTGACACCAGAACCCAACGAGCATTGGGTATTCCAAAATTGGGAAGGTGATGCAAGTGGTAGTACTACCCCACTTCAAATTACTATGAACTTCAACAAATCAGTTACTGGTGCCTTTATCAAAAGAAATTACCAACTGACTATAACCATTGAGGGTGAGGGAATTGTGGAAGAAAGCATAATTACTAACCCATCGGGGCGAGAATACCCTCACGGAACAACGGTGGAACTGACACCAGTACCAAAAGAAGATTGGATATTTGAAAGTTGGGGTGGTGATTTAACTGGTAGTGAAGCTCCTAAAACTATCACAGTGGATAAGGAAATGAATGTAATTGCAAAGTTTGTAAGTCTACCTACATACCCCACTGGATCCGAATTTGGTCCGTCAGGTCCAACAATTGTTATCGATGTAACGAACCCTTCAACGGGTAAAACCTGGATGGACAGAAACTTGGGAGCCACTCAAGCTGCGACGAGCAGCACAGATGAAAACTCCTATGGAGATCTTTTCCAATGGGGACGTAGAGCTGATGGCCATCAATTACGCACTTCTTCCACAACAAGTACCTTGAGTAGTACAGATCAGCCATCAAACGGAGACTTTATTTTAATACAAAATGCACCTTGTGATTGGCGTATCCCTGAAAATACAAATTTATGGCAGGGTGTGGATGGGGTCAACAACCCTTGCCCGAGTGGTTACCGTTTACCTACAAATACAGAGTTAAACGAGGAACGATTGAGTTGGGGCAACGACAATAACGCAACTGGTGCCTTTGCCTCACCGCTTAAATTACCCATGGCGGGCGGCCGCAACGTCGGCAGTGGTTCGCTCAGCACTGTCGGTACCTTCGGTCACTATTGGAGCAGCACGGTTAGCAGTACAAAATCGCTCATTCTAGGCATCGCTAGCAACAATGCCGGCATGGGCACCTACTTACGAGCGAGTGGAGCCTCTGTTCGTTGCCTTAAGGATTAATCCGAATGAATAAATTTAAATTATGGGTTTGTAAAAAGGCTTTAAAACTATTATTCCAGTTATCGTCCAAATCTTGATCCATACGGGTAAATAAAGACAATTATAAACAGATGAAATCGAGCATGACGAAAACGTCACACAGTGGGATGATTATAATTGCGAGATTCCATCCCGAAAAACCGGGACAAGTTCTGACCTATAAAAATCAAATTATAAACAGATGAAAATGCAAGGTTTATATAGTCTAGTTTTAGTAATAACTTCTTTGCTTTTTATGGGATGCGAAGACGAGGTTAAGGTAAAATTAAATGAAGGTGGGCCAGAATTTATCATAGATGCAGTAATTACGGGTAAACTTTCCCTGCTCGCAAGCGAATCCATCCGTCTCGAAGGATTCAACGGACTAAAAACCTACCCTATTTCAAACGCAACCATCGATGAAAAAGGCAATTTCGAATTGACGTATTCCAATGCCGATTATGGGGTCGGTTACCTGATGTCGGCGGAAGAAAATCCCTTGTTTGTAATTCTTAGTGGAGAAGGTATTGAAATTGTTGGAGAAGCGTTAAGCCAGACCGAAACTGTCAAAATTACCAAAGGTCAAGAAAACCAACTGTTTGAACGGTATGCACAAGAACATCCCAGAAGAGAACAGGCCTTAACTGCATGGATTTATTTGGAGAAAATTTACACCTTGGATTCCTTATTTGCAGCTCAAGAACAACCTGCCAAGAACATACAAGCTGAAAAGCAACGCATAAAAGAGGAGGATGCTGCATTTTTAGCAAAGCTTCCCAAAGAGAGTTACATAAGTTGGTTTTTGCCTATACGTAAATTGGTGAGTTCTGTTTCAACCGTTGCGCAATACCGTCCAGAGGAAATACCAACCACCATTGCTGCTTTCAGAGCATTGGATTATACGGATCAACGATTGTACAAAAGTGGTCTGTTCAAAGACGCCATTGAAAGTCATTTTTGGCTGTTGGAAAATAGTGGAAAATCATTGGATTCGGTGTTTATTGAAATGCAACACTCCATAGATGCTATGATGTTAAACCTGATAAAAGACGAGCAAATACTGAATGAAATTACCAATTATCTGTTCGATTTATTAGAGCGTCATAGCTTGTTTCAAGCATCCGAGTATTTAGCCTTAAAAGTACTAAACCAAACAAGCTGCACCATAGATAGCGATCTTGCCAGGCAATTGGAAAGTTACAGAGCGATGAAAAAAGGGAACAAAGCTCCGGAAATTGATTTTGGAAATAACACCTATATACACGGAGTTAAACAAAGTCAATTCAACAATCTTTCAAGCCTAAAAACATTCTATACACTGCTTGTATTTGGCGCAAGTTGGTGTCCAAAATGCATGGAAGAAATGCCAAAAATTATTCAAAACTATGTAAAGTGGCGCAACTTGGGCGTGGAAATAGTTTTTATATCACTAGACACTGAGCAGCCTGCATTTGAACAATCGAGTGGGGTATATCCCTTCCTTAGCTACTGCGATTATAAAAAATGGGAAAGTCCGGTAGTTCAAGATTACTACGTTTTCGGCACACCAACGATGTACTTGTTGGATAAAAACCGAAAGATCTTGCTTCGCCCAAACTCAGTAAAGCAAATGGATGCTTGGGTAGATTGGTATTTGGTACAGGGGAATAAATGAAAAAAATAGCCAACGAAACGCTAAAAGCACCTACAAGAAATTGACGGGATAGAGTTTCGTATGAAAGTTTTGTGGTTCAACAAACTTTCGTTCTTGGTGCAGAACTGGTTTTTTGGTTTACATCCGCCCGATTAGTTATTCCAAAACTGATTTATAGAAGGCTTTTTATCGTCCCCCATTCGGCGTAGTTTAGGCATTCGGCAGCGACTGGGTGGAGTTTGCATTACCTCCTACCCGGCCCAAGCCTAGCAGTCCTCGGGACTGTTTATTAACAGCTTTTCCTACCCTTCTATCAATACCAATTTTCAAGTGGAAATGGACGGAACTACAAATACACCACATCTATTAAACCTTCTAATCCAGTATAATTTCTTGCGCTTGAATATATATTACAGGGTCACACTTCATCCCTCACAGTCTGGGAAATCACCCCTTTTAATCTACCTCCCAACTGATTTCCACCTTCTGTCTGCCCCATTCTTTTGCCTGTGCTACATTTTCTCCCATGTAGATGTCAATCTTCTTTTTCCAGCGTTTGTTCATTTTGTCCAGCACCTTGAATTTTCCGGGAAGTCCCTTTATACTCACTTCTGCACCGTGTTCAATGCCTTCTTCCTGCAGCAGGTCCCTAGATACGGCGATTGATTTCATCCCTGGCTTCAGTTTGTCACCCCAGGCGGCGGTCACAGGGTCTCCTTTCTTGGTCTGGCTCTCCACCGAATTGTAGGCGGTGGCGGTTACCTCCATGGTTTTGGTTTCGGTACAGGATGCCATAAGCAAGAAGAACAGGAAGAATATAATATGTTGGTTTTTGCTAATAAAATTCATGATGCAGTGTGGTTATATAGTGGGTTTACAGACAATTGACAGAAAGGCTACTTTATGTCCGGAACACGCTTTTTCACATGCTCTATTAACCAAGAAGAGGCAGCGAATTCGATAAATTTTTTGATCAAAATACAGCCACTATAACTACAATTAACAAAAAAAACCTAGTATTTGTTTCCGGATTGATAGCACGTAGGTATACCTCCGGACTGGTAGCTTTACACCACGGAGAAACAATCGTGGAAATTCAGGGCAGTTGTTTTACTGTCAAGCTGCCATTGTTGCTGGCTAACTTTGAAGAAATGGCCAGCTCCGAACCTGCTTTGGTCAATAATAACTGAAGCTGCTAAATTGATAAAAAAGTGATTGGTAGGTCAGGCGACAAACCCTGACTTTCTAAACTTAAAGACCGATGGGAAAGCAGCTCGAAATCTGCACCTATCCAACTTCCTTAAAAGTATGTAAAAAGTCTTTATTATATACTTAATTCTTACATAAATTCTATATCATAAAATTTTATTAAAGTATTATTTGGATATTAATCTAATAAGTTTTATTTTCAATGTAAATATATTCCTTCTGGAACTACTGATTTAAATATATCCGCCATATTTAAATTTTATCAAAAAGCTTCCTTCTAACCCTCTAATCATTGTGCTATGAAAACCAAAATATTACTTTCCTTGATGTTTTTCTGTTGCGCCCTCCACCTTTCTGCCCAAACCAATCTGTTATTAGGTGCTTGGGAAGCCAATGATGGCGAACAGAAGGAAATTAAAATCTTCACACCGACTCACTTTATGTTTTTCATCCAAAATTTAAAAGTCGATTCTCTAACTAACGGAGGAGGAGGCACTTATTCGGCTACTGAAAACAAATTGACGGAAAATTTAATGGCTGTGGATTATACAAGTTTTCTTTCAGAAGAAGAACAGTATAAACAGATGAAGGCAGAATATGATATCAAAGTAGAAGGCGACAAGTTTTATCAGACAGGAAATTTTATTATTTCCGATACCTCTCAAGTACCCATAAACCATGTATTTGTCAGAATCAAAACAAATAAATCCGCTCCTGATAACCCCGCTTTGGGTGCTTGGAACCAACTTTCTTCTTCCGGAACCTCCTCAGATGGAAACAAGTGGTCCCATACCAATGCAAGCCACACCAGATTTCAGTTAATCACACCCACACACTGGATCAGGACAAGTGCAATAGACAAAACTTTTGAAAGTATAATGGGCGGGTCTTATACTGTAACAGGAAATAAAATGACAGGCAAACTGGAGTTTGCCTCTTTTCCTTTGGATGGTAGCGCAGCTGAAATAACACAGCGGGTAGAAGGGAATAAATTGTATTGGAGCGGTATTATAAAAGATAAGGAGGGAAAGCAAGTAATGACCTTTGAAGATGTGTTTGAAAAGGCAATTCCGAAATAAGCTAAAGTATCCACTGGGATCGAAAGTTGCGAACACCATGACATTGGAAGCCAATATGCCCTCTATTTGGGAATACACTAGGCGGTCCATGCTCTTCACGCTCCAAAAAGTGGGTTGAAGAGTCTCTGGGTTAACCATGCTATCCACCGCTATAAGGATCGGGATGCGGCCTTTGGTGTGAGTATACCTATTATAGGATAAGGTGGTCCAAAGAGGCTTGTATCAATTAACCTTTAGTTGATGCCTGAGGATTCCTTAAATTACCAGTATTTTTCAGATGACTTCTAGATTATAAACCTTAGCAAAAACACAATTCTGTTGAATTTTTGTTAAAAGCAGATAATGGAACCGTTTGGATCAGTGGCGGTGTAGCATTTGTGCCCAACAAATTCATCTAGACCGTGGAGACACATTAATAGTTGCTTTGGAAGATTTACTATTTGTTACAGCAGGGGATAGGGTTAACGTTAGTTTTAAAGAGAAAGGGGCTAACTGGTCATGCCCCTCATTCATTAACTGAGAGATAATCGAAATTAGGAAAACGGATTAAAGTAATTTTATTTGGATAATATGACAAAAATCATAAAATCCATTGAATATCAATGGTATATTTCATGAATGAAATTCCCAATTTTGAGCTATCCAAACTACTGATCAGGTGAACTATCTTAAATTTCTGGACAATCAATTTTTTAAAGAAGCCGGAGAAATGTCCCGATTTACCGCCCGCTTTTTTAATGAAGCATCTAAACCGAAGCAGGAATACGGGGAATTTTTCAAGCAATGTTATGTGATCGGATACAAGACCCTTACCCTTGTCGGAGTAACTGCTTTTATCATGGGTCTAGTGTTGACCATTCAATCCAGACCTACCTTGTTGGAGTTTGGTGCGGAATCCCTGTTGCCTTCAATGGTTTCTGTTTCGTTAATTCGCGAAATTGCCCCTGTCATAACTGCGCTAATCTGTGCGGGAAAAATCGGATCAGGACTAGGTGCAGAGTTGGGCTCGATGAAAGTGACCGAACAAATTGATGCTATGGAGGTCTCCGGAACGAATCCTTTCAAATATTTGGTAGTCACCCGGGTGTTGGCTACCACGTTGATGGTGCCGATTCTATCAAGCTTGGCCAATGCGATTTCTTTGTACGGAGGATTTTTGGGGGTAAACCTCAGAGGTGACGTTAGTTGGAACCTATATTGGTTTCAAGTTTTCGGGATTTTGAACTTTGGAGATGTACTGCCTTCATTGATTAAGACATTTTTCTTTGGATTTGCCATTGGCATTGTAGGATGCTACAAGGGATTCAGTTCCCAAAAAGGAACAGAGGGAGTTGGCAGATCGGCTACCACTGCCGTGATAGTAGCTTCATTGATGGTGTTCATAGTTGATCTCATCGCAGTTCAAATTACAGATTTATTGGGATTGACTTAGTAAAAAGATGGAACAAACGGTCAGAAACCCTGTAATAGAAGTGAAAAATGTCAACAAGTCATTTGGGGACAACCATGTCCTCAAGGATTTTAACATGTCGGTTTATCCAGGTGAAAATCTTGTTATTCTTGGAAAATCCGGATCGGGAAAATCAGTTCTGATCAAATGCATCATAAGTTTGATTGAGGCAGATGAAGGAGAAATCTTTTTGTTGGGCAGTCTCATCCAAGGCTTGGAGCAAGATGAACTGGATATGCTTCGGGCCAAAGTGGGATTCCTTTTTCAGAGTAATGCGTTGTATGATTCGATGACAGTACGGCAAAACCTGGAGTTTCCACTTCGTATCCATTGGACAAAAGAGGAACGTGCCTTGGGTGCGGAAGGTGCCGTGAAAGAAGCATTGGAAGACGTGGGCCTATTACATACCATTGACATGATGCCTTCAGAACTTTCCGGTGGTATGAAAAAGAGAGTTGCATTGGCAAGATCACTGATTCTAAGACCGAAAGTCATCCTTTATGACGAGCCCACCACTGGGTTGGACCCAATTACCTCTCGGGAAATCAGTGAGTTAATGGTGAGTGTACAACAGAAGTATAATGCCACTTCGGTGATCATTTCGCATGATTTAAATTGTATAAAGATCACGTCAAACCGGGTAATAATGTTAATTGACGGTACGTGTTATGCTGATGGCACATATGACGAACTTAGTAAATCGGAGGATCCAAAAATTAAAGAGTTTTTTGAATGATTATGAAAACGAAGAAAACAATCGAGAATGCCAAACTTGGAGGTCTTGTTATTGCCGGAATACTGTTTCTGGTATTTACCCTGTATATGATCGGCAAAAATCAGAATATGTTTGGTTCCTCCATCACAATCACAGCAGTAGTCGAAAGTGTGAACGGACTGGTACCTGGAAATAATGTACGTTTTAAAGGTTTAAATGTAGGCACTGTGAAGTCTGTTGATATGGCAAACGACTCATCACTGCATGTTGTCATGTATATTCAAAAAAAGATGGTTCCTTTTATAAGGAAAAATTCACTTACGTCTATTGGCACAGATGGTCTGATGGGCAACAAACTCATCCAAATCATACCTCAGGCAGGAGATGACGAAATGGTGGAAGAAGGTGACGTAATTTATTCCATGGCGCCTGTCAGCACAGATGAAATGCTACAAAGAATTGGTACCAGTAGTGAATTTGTTGAAAAGACCACCGAAAATCTTTATGAAATCACCACAAAACTAAAGAAAAGCGAGAGCTTGTGGGGGCTGCTTTCAGACTCTCTTTTGACCGGGGATATCAAAGAAGCGGTAGTTGAGCTCAAACGGGCGGCCACCAATGCCGCTGACATGACCAAAAACGGCAGTAAATTCATGAATGAACTGGCAGAAGGGAAGGGGTTGATTCAGAAAATGTTAACGGATGAGGAGCTTGCCGATGAGTTTTCGGCATCTTTGGGAAAATTAAGAGAATCCAGCGATCAAGCTACCGAAATTGTCAGCCAGATAAATTCGGTAATTGATAGCTTGGAAGCAGGGGAGGGAACAATTGGGCTACTGCTTAAGGATCAATCTTTCAGGGATGCCCTTTCAAACAGCATGCTAAACCTTGAAATGAGTACTGAGAGATTTAATGAGAATATGGAGGCCATGAGAAGCAACTTTCTGTTTAGGAGGTACTTTAAACGACAGGAAAAAGAGAGGAGTAGGGAGCTTGAGGAATGAACCCAAGGTATTAAGTGAACCCCACAAAAAGCGAATCTAAACCTGTTGTCAGTTTTCAGAAAGGTATTCGCTTAGTATTTTTTAAGCTAATCCATAAATTAGGAATATCACTTGATAGATTAT
Organism: Lunatimonas sp.; assembly: GCA_035460985.1. Lineage (GTDB taxonomy): Bacteria > Bacteroidota > Bacteroidia > Cytophagales > Cyclobacteriaceae > Lunatibacter. The sequence continues at coordinate 614 of DATHWC010000151.1, read as the reverse complement.
TTTTGTTCTGTAAGGATATTTGACAAAAAAAATTAACTTTGATTTCCCATAGAGATATAGGTTAATTTTTCCTTTTCTAATTTCAACCGCTGCGGTATGATTCATTTTGGTAAATTGATGGTGTATTGCTATTGGGCAATTGTTGTTTGTGCCGGTGTGCCCAATAAAAAAATTATCTACCTTTAAAATCAGGACGGTCATATTTCTATCGCTGATGGGCAGGTAATTTCCAACTCATCAATGACCTTTCTCCAGATTTACTTTTTGTGGGGATGACTGCTCCCAAACAGGAAAATGGATCATTGAACATAGGGGAACAACTTGACGTATGTTTGATAGGAGCTATCGGGGCTGTATTTTTTTTTTTGCCGGAACGGTCAAACGTCCAGGACCTATGTGGATAGATTTAGGCTTGGAATGGCTGCTTCGATTAATGGGCGAACCGAGGAGGTTATGGAAAAGAACCTTAGTTTCTACGCCAAAATTTCTCTTTCTAATATTTGGATATAAAATCAAAGTGATTTTTGGATATCAAGTTAAGGCAAGGTACCTATGGCACTTACAAAAGGAGACCCTTTGATAATAAGTAGTAAGAATTCAATGAGATAGAGTTT
>DATHWC010000150.1:0-12321 GCA_035460985.1 Lunatimonas sp. | reverse complement strand
CTGAGATAGTGAAATTTGTACAGGTGTAGTAGATGGAACGTTTACGGTCACCCGTTGGGTCTCAAAACCTACGTAGGTAATCCGCAACTGCAAAATGCCTTCTTCCAGGTCTGAAAGGGTAAAGATTCCGCTTCGGTCGGATACGGTTCCTTTGCCTTTCCCCTCTACCAGAACGTTCGCCCCGGGTAGTGGTTCATTTGATCCGGCATCGAAAATGCGTCCGGTTACTTGATGCTGAGCCACGGCATAGCATGCTGCCAGTCCGAGGACCAGCGTAGATAAAAACTTTTTCATGATAATTACTTGTACTTACGGTTAAACACAGAAGAGATAAAGGGGTATCTCTCCCTTTTCTGTTCACCCAAAAAGCTATAGTGGTAGCTTATTCTCATTTCCCTTCGCCGGCACTACCCGGATCAGGTTCTATGGGTATGATCTCAGCCCGTTGTCTTGGGGCACCCCTAATGATCGATGGCACAAACTTAGGCCAAAGTATTTGATTTCACCAATTAATTCGAGGAATTAATTTTTTGCATCCTGATTATCGAAATCTTCCCACAGCCTTTTTCAAAATAACATATCCCGTAATTCCCGAGAAAAATGATGCCATCAAAATCCCCATCTTTGCCTGCTCCACAAAAGTTTGGTCGGTAAATGCGAGGGAATTAATGAAGAGAGACATGGTAAAGCCAATCGCTGCCAAAAAAGAAATGCCCAACAACATGGCTGTATTAATGCCTTTCGGCATTTTATACCAACCTAGTTTAATTCCCAACATAGCCAGTCCAAAAATTCCCACGAGCTTTCCGACCACCAATCCCGTACCCACACCGAGTGCGATTGGACTGCTGATCATCTCCAGCCAATTACTCTCAATCACTACACCAGCATTGGCTAAGGCGAAAATTGGCATCACCAAATAAACAACCAAGCTGTGCATGCTTCGCTCCAGCCTTTGAAGGGGCGAAATAGAGGCCTTGGATATTCGCTTAATTTCCCCAATTATATTTTCCTCATCTGGAGAAAGCAGGAATTGATCTCTTTCTGCTTTGTTTGCGGTTCTGAATTTTTTGGTTAGCTCCGCAATGGATTCGAGGTAGCCAGACTTATCTATTTTTCTGTCAGCCGGAATCATAAACGCCGCCAATACGGCTGCGACAGTCGCATGAACGCCTGACAATAGGGTCGCCAGCCAGACTCCTCCAATTCCCAACAGCGCAAATATTAAAACCCTCCTTACTCCCATGAGATTAAGAGAGAACATCAATGCCAAAATAGTAGCACCGATACTGAGGTTTAATAATGAAATTTCGGAAGTATAAAACAATGCGACCACCAAAACGGCTCCCAAATCATCAATGATTGCCAAGGCGGTTAGAAAAACCTTCAACTGCAAGGGCACCCTCGGCCCCAACATGTACAGTACTCCTAGGGCGAAAGCTATATCGGTAGCCATCGGTATTCCCCAGCCATTCATCGCTTCCGGAATTCCTCCATAATTTATTACAAAATAAATCAATGCAGGAAATAACATCCCTCCAACTGCGGCTACAATGGGTAGCAGCAAATTTTTTGGGTTTGAGAGTTCACCCGCTATGATTTCCCGTTTTAGTTCAAGGCCGACAACAAAGAAAAAGACGGACATCAAACCATCATTGATCCAAAGGAGAAGGGATTTATATACGCTAAATTCACCTATGGTAAACCCTATCCGTTGGTTTAACAACCATTGAATGTATGTATTTGCAGGAGAGTTGGCTAATATTAGCGCCAACAATGCAGTAAAGAAAAGCAAAAACGAACTGAAGGTACTTTTTTGGATAAACTGCACCATCGGACTAAGCGAGATAAACTTTATCTTTTTGGCTTTCATAGGAGATCTATTTTGAAATATTATTCGGATATAGCAAGAAACACTTATGATTACCATAAATATTTTTGATATATCGAATAAAACAGTATAAACCAGGTGCCTGAGCCAGTATTTACGGAAATCTTAAAAGAAGGATTTACAAAAAGCAATTTATTTTCAAATAAACGCTAATGGTCAAGGCTCACACTATTTCTTGAGTTTAAAAGTCGCTTTTTAGAAACGTCACATACCAAAAAGAAAACGCTACTTGCTATTTAACTCCAAAATTTCTAAATCATCTAAATCCTTATACCTGCCGGTACCTTTTTCATTATGAATCAAACATCTCTCTTCAAAATGGTTTTTATCCATTTTTGGCTAGTCATTGCCCACAAATCCGTAGGCAGCCTGCATCAACGTAAAAAATAGATCTTTTTTATCTTCTTCCTTAAGATTTTTATAATGGCTCTGATGATCGGCCGCTTCCTCGAAACTATGCACTACAAAGGCCTTTTTGTCCATTTTCATCTTTAGAAGTTAAATTCACAGCAAGATAAAAAAATAACTGTCCATTAAAATTTACTCCCTTCCCAATTCTCTCAAATGTCTGTAATGCGATGCAATGGCCAATCGTAGCTTTGGATGCTCCAAATAGGGAACATTGTATTCCGCACAGGTTTTTTTGATAATTTGGCTTATGGCAGGATAATGGATGTGGGAGATTTTTGGAAAGAGGTGATGCTCTACCTGATGGTTAAGTCCACCGATAAACCAAGAAAGGACTTTATATCCTGTAGCGAAATTGGCAGTGGTCTTAAATTGATGCACGGCCCATTCATCTTCCAAGCTGTTGGTCTTAATGTCCGGAAGAGGAAATTCTGTTTCCTCCAAGCTATGCGCCAACTGGAATACTGTGGTGAGCACCAATCCAGTCGCCAGCCCATAAATCAAGAATCCGACAATAAAAGTGCTGAAGCCTAACATATAAATCGGAAGTGCAACAAACAAGAGCAAATGAATTAGTTTGAACCCCCAAAAGGAAATATGATCTTGGATTTTCATTGGTTGTATGGGAACCTGCCCCACCCTACGCAATACATATTTTTTATAATCGGTGAAAAATACCCAATAAAGATACAACAAGGAATAGGTAAAAAAGAAATAAAGGTGCTGATAACGGTGAATTTTAAATCGTTTTTGATTAGGACAAAGCCTTAAGAATGGCCGAGCATTAAGGTCATCGTCGACGCCTTCCACGTTTGTGAACGAATGATGGACCACATTGTGCTTGGTTTTCCACATAAACACATTTGCTCCGAGAAAATTGATCGAAAGGCCAGCTAGGGAATTGACCCAAGGATGCTTGCTAAAGCTGCCATGGGCTCCATCATGCATAATGTTGAATCCGATGCTTGCGGTCAACGCTCCCAATAGAATACAACCCAAAAGTGCAATCGCCCAGTGAGGTGTGAAAAACACAAGGAAAATGTAAAGGGAAATAAACGAAACAACTAACAGAATAGCTTTAACAATAAGCGGGGTATCCCCGGTTTTATTGATGGAGCCTTCCTGAAAATAGCTATTAATTCTTTGCTTAAGATCTTGATGAAAGGAAATAGTTGATTTTGAAAACTTTGGAGTGGCCTTCATAGAAGTATAATGGGAAATTTTGTTTGAAAACAGGTGGGGCAGAAGCCGAGTCGGCGAGGAATTACCTTATTTGGTACAAGGATAACAAACTCTATGGCAGTAATAGTTTCGTTATTCAAATTTATTAAATATATAACACTAAAATAATTATTCTGAAGCGAATTAAACAAATAAATTCCAATAAAAGTTAAGTTAGGATAGGGGGACTTCGGTCTAAATGATCTTACTTATAAACCGAAGTGCTTGTGAAAGGCGGTTCTTTTCATCCCCCCTCACAATCTGAAAGGAAGTTCCGCTTTTTTCCACCAAATTCCTATACCAATTGAAAAAAAATTGCCGCATTTCCGGTTCAGGATGTTCCCGTAGGGGATCCGGTTCCCAGATCGTATCAATGTCCGTCAGGATATAAAAATCATACATGCGCACTTTAATCTGTTCCAAAATCCATGGATGGACCCGCTTGTATTTGGATTCACTCCATACTTGCAGGACATGCAGGTCGGTATCGCAAAAGAGAAAGTTATCCGCGGCCTTCGACTGCTTTTCCTCCAATGCCACTTGACCCTTTGCAATAGCCAATAAATCATCAAATTCATACGGCCTATCCAGTTTTTCCAAATATTCCCTGGCATATTCCGGTACCCAAGGTTCGCCAAAATGGGAAGCCAACGCCTGGGTCAGGGTACTTTTTCCGGTAGATTCGGGGCCAATGATGACTATTTTCTTAGGCATTTGCTGTTTGAAGTTTGGCTGATTTGATCCAGGCCATCAGACCTAGGACAGCAAGAATGGTAAAAACCAAAAACTGAAAAGATGTCAAAAGTAAACCCTTATATAAATATAGCGGTACCGACACTAAATCGGTAACAATCCACGCAATCCAGTTTTCTACTTTCTTTTTTGCCATCAACCACATACCCACAAAAGCTGATGATGTAGTAAATGAATCCCAATAGGGAACATCACTGTCTGTAAATGTCGCCAGCACGAAATACAATACCGCATAGGATCCCAAAAATAACCCCAACGAAGCAATTATCTCCTTCCCGTCAAGCCAAGTGACCGGAACTTTTACCTCTCCTGCCTTGGGACGGGACCAAATATACCAGCCATAAATAGACATGATAAAATAATAGGCATTGATTCCCATATCGGCATAAAGCTTTACCTGGAGGCAAATCCAAACATAAATCAATGTACTTACAATACCCGTCGGGAATACCAGGATGTTTTCCTTCATCGAATAAAAGACCGACGCCAGTCCAAAAAACACCGCCACGGCTTCTATCCAGGTCATTTCCTGTATGCCTGCCAGCAGGCCCTCAACTATCCAATTTACATCCATTCCCCGAAAATGAAACAAAAAGAAAGAATAAAGAAGCTTCCGCTGAAAAAATAAGAAAAGTTAGAAAAATACTGTCGACTAATTTCTTAAAAATAATTCGATTCCGACTGCAACTAAAGAAAGAATCAGTCCAACCTAAGCCTTCAACCTTAAATTGGCAGGTTTATGAGTTCCCAATCGGCAATTGGTATAATTCAAATCCGCACCAATGCTCTCGTTGAGGACAAGATCAACATCCAATTGAATGGCTGGGCCTTTCATCTAGCAGGCAAGTTGAATTCTCCCAGTTTGGGTATCAGGTATTATTTCCTAGGAAGTCGATAGCAAAAATACGGTGGGAATTTTGTGCAGGTCAGGTGGGTTCCGTTTCCATTCTTGCACCCGCTTGGTTTGGATAAGTTCATCCGTAGCCGTGATATTTTTGGCAATACAAAGAAGCGTTTCCGGATGCAGGTTTTGTAACAGATTTTCCAGCATTTTTTGATTGCGAAAAGGCGTTTCCATAAAGATCTGTGTACTGCGCACCTTTTTCGATGCGTTTTCCAACCCAATGATCGAATGAACTAGCTCCTTTTTGTCAATGGGTAAATACCCATGAAACGTAAAAGACTGACCGCTAAATCCAGACGCCATGAGTGCCAAAAATATGGAAGAAGGCCCGGAAAGGGGTACTACCTGAATACCTTTCTGATGGGCAAAAGCCACAGCCACCGCTCCGGGATCCGCAATCCCTGGGCAACCGGCCTCAGATATAATGCCTATATCGTTACCTTCAAATAATGCCTTCATCAAATGCTGCAATTCCTGACTATCTGTATTTTTGTCCAATATATGAAGATCCAATTTCTCAATTTCTATTCCTAACTTTAGGCTACTGATATACCTCCTAGCCGTTCGGAGATTCTCGACCAGATAATACTTGGTGTGTGAAATGACATCTTTCACTTGGGGAGTAATCACCTGATGGGCTGTCCCTTCGGCCAAAACACTGGGAATCAAATAGAGTTTTCCGGGTATATTCATTATTTTTGATTTATGGATAACGGGTTACCTGCGATTGCAAAACTACTGATTTCTGCCGGACTCTTACTGGTTGCGATTGGGCTTCTGTTCTGGGGCTGGCCTAAATTGACAGGCTGGAAATCCCTGCCAGGCGACATAATCGTAAAGCGGGAGAATTTTTCCTTTTACTTTCCATTGGGAGCGTCAATTTTAGTCAGCGTGGTACTTACCTTCTTGGTGTTTTTGTGGAGGAAATATCAAGGTTAACCCTTTATTTTCCGCTTAGCTCCAAAGGTGTATTCTTATTTGAAATATTGACCCATTTTTTTTAAATTTAAAACAAAGATCTCAGAGTTTATCATGGAAGCATACGCTCAGGTATTGAACTACACCATTCCCATTTTTCTGCTGTTGATACTCATCGAGACATTGGCAGCAAGAAAAATGGGGAAAACGGTATCCAATAGCCTAGATAGCGTCTCCAGCATAAGTTCCGGTATGACGAACGTCATCAAAGACGTTTTGGGACTTACCATTTCCTTGCTTACCTATGAATGGTTGGTTGGGCATGTCGCTATATTTGAGATACGATCCACTTTCCTTACCTATCTGATTACCTTTTTGGTGATTGATTTCAAGGGATATTGGACCCATCGCTGGGAACATAAGATTAACATGCTTTGGAACAGGCATGTGATTCATCATAGCAGTGAAGAGTTTAATCTGTCCTGCGGGCTTAGACAAACTATTTCCACCGTTTTTGATTATTTCGCCTTCTTATTGTTGCCAGCTGCGATAATCGGAGTCCCCGTGGAAGTAATTGCAGTAGTTGCTCCAATCCACCTATTTCTACAATTCTGGTACCATACGCAGTTGATTGGCAGGATGGGTTGGCTGGAGAATATCATCGTGACTCCCTCCCACCACCGGGTACACCATGCCGTCAATAAGTTGTATATGGATAAAAATTTCGGACAAATTTTCATCTTTTGGGACAAACTGTTTGGAACCTTTCAAGAAGAATTGGCAGATGAGCCATGTTCTTATGGCATTACCCGTCCGGCAAGAACGTGGAATCCGATTAAAATCAATTTTCAGCATTTTTGGCTGATGGCAAAGGATGCCTACTATACACAAAACTGGAAGGACAAATTTCGAATTTGGTATAAACCAACGGGTTGGAGGCCAGACGATGTTACTGAGAGGTTTCCCGTATATGCCATTACAAATCCACGGGGATTTGAGAAATACTCTTCTCCAACTTCCCCGGCATTCAATCTCTGGGCGTGGACGCAGTTGTTTTTTAACTATGGCCTGCTGATTTATTTGTTTAGCTTCATTATGGATATTGGCATTCCCTTGGCATTTATTTATGGAGGATACATCGTTGCATCCGTGTATGCCTATACCGAATTGATGGACCGCAATCCTCGGGCTTGGATATACGAGCTTGTTAAATCTATGGCAGGGTTGGCAATTATCTTCTGGTTGGGAGATTGGTTTGGTTCGGGATCAAATGTTGGTGGTTGGATGACATTAGTTGTTGGAGGATATTTAGTGCTGTCTGTGATGGTGGTTTGTTATTTTGTTCTTTGGAACGAAAAACGGTCTTTTTCGGGTATGGATCTACTTAATTGAAAAAAAGACAGCTAGGTCAAAAATAAATCATATATTAGCTAGTAAATGACATGCTAAATAAAAACCAAACTGTAAATATGAAAAAGAAACGATTCATAGCCACACTTTTTGGCTTGTTGATTTTAGCAATTTTTAGTGGCTGTCAGGATGAGGAAGACCTATCCGTTAAAGATAAAACCTATTCCGAAAATGCCCCCTTGCAGCGCATTTTGCTTTATGCTAGAGCAGATGACAAAAATCCCATTAGCATTGTCAGTGAGTATGAATATGACGCATCCGGAAAAATAACCAAGGTAACTTCTCCAATATACATTGACGGCGTTATTAAAGGGACATCCAATTATGACCTTTATGAGTATGATGCCATGAACAGGCTGGTGAAAATCATGAGTTACAACGCCAATCTAAATGCTGGTTTCCTCAACCTTAAGAATACCATTTATTCCTACGGTAGTGATGGGTTAAAAGAAAAAGAGCAACTGGAATTTCCTCAGATCGGGTCGTTTGAATACATAAGATATATTAACCAAGATGGCCGTTTGGTCGAGAAGGAGCATTACAACGGCTTGGACAAACTGGAAATGTACACCGAATTGGCTTACAATCAAGCAGGGGAGCTAATCGAAGAAAATTTCTATTCGGGAGATAATGAGCTTTTTAGAGTGATAAAACACAGCTATACAAACGGCCTTCAGACAAAGTCAGATACTTTTCAAGGGCTGGAAATGGAGCAACTTAGGGAAGTAAAAAGAACTTTTGACGCCAACCGCAACCTCATCCTACTTGAATCCAACGAACTGTCAATCTTGAGCTCCGCCCACAGCCATGTGTTGCGGTATGAATATGTGGAGTGAGCCCACCATTTAAAATTGAAAGTTGGAGGGAAAGTTGGAAGGAGAACAGATCGGTATTCAGAAGGGGTTAAAATAGGAATTCAAAGAGGCAAACTTGAAGAAAAATACGAGGTTATTCTTAGCCTTTTTGATGAGGGATTCGAGACGCCAAAAATTGCTAAAATCGTCAAATTGCGGGAAGACGAGGTAGTGAAAATCCTGAGGGACAAGGGAAGGGTGAAGTAAGTTTTTGTTCATATATTTGTTTTCAGAATTACATTAAATCAATTAGTTAGATCTAATTTATGGGTTATGCTAAAAGTTTTTTCCTTCTTTTTTCTCACCTCCTTTTTTGCTCTATTCATATTTTCGTGCGAACCACAGGAAGAACCCGCTGTACTTGAGCAATGGAAAATGGTGCAGGGCTTTCATGAGGGCTTAACCCACGCCCATGAAATTAACGGAAAACTATATGCCGCTTCTAAAACTAGAATATATGGGCAAGCAACCCTTCAAGGACCAAATACCTTTAACCAGGTTGGGCAAATTATGCCCAGTGAGTTTTACTACAGACTTCCACTTTCAGAAAAGCTAATTGCTACTATCAATGGGCAGGAATTATTTCTCTTGCCAACTGGAAACCAGCAAAATCTCCTCGAATTTATTGAGATCCGGTCTATTAGAAGTCAGGCTATTGCAGATAACCGTTTATAAATGGTGTTTCTAAAAAATGATAAATGGACGTAGGAACTACACGTAAATGAAAAAAACACCTGCCAAGTTTCCATTAGTGAAATCCAACTAAATCGATTTCACTGCTTTAACCTGGCAGGTGGATTATCTTAGTAGACTGATCTATAAATGCAACCTTAATTTTCTATTTCTATCTTCCCTGAGCTGACTTCCCCGCGGATAGTATTTGATGCGCCGTTGTTGATGATAAGCGAACCTGATGCTTGCTGACTGCCAACCCGGGCTATTCCGCTTCCCGTAGTAATATTGAAGTTAAAACTGCTTAGATTGCTTAGCGTCTGAATATAAATAGATCCTGATGACACTTTTAGGGATGTTTCGGCTCCCAACCCTGAATTAGTTGCAAACAACTGTCCTGAAGTCAAGTGCATTTTACCAAGAAACCTGACATTGTTCATTTCTATTTTTCCGGAACTGATAGTGGCATTAACAACTCCGTTGATACCATTAAATTTCAATTCTCCACTGGAACCGTCGGCATCGATATTTCCGTCAATTCCTGAAAACTCCATTTTTCCTGAAGAAACTACGGCATTCAGTTTGCCCGTTAGATCTTCCGCTTTGACCGATCCAGAAGATGAACTTAAGAAAATATTGGTAGCGGATATGTTATTTGCAAAAATAGAACCTGAAGCAACCGTCATGTTCGTTTCGGTGGAAACCACATTTTGGACAGATAATTTACCAGATCCTGATTCCAGATCCAACAATATGTTTCTGGGGCCTTTCAGCAAAATTTGACCTTCTCCTTTGAGGTTACCGGAAATACCTTTGCTTGTTTTAATCTCAATTTTCAGCGTTTCCCCATCTACATTGTAAATGATTTCATACCTTTTATCGGAATTTGATCTCAAGACGGCATCCATGGACACATCCTGCATGCCACTTTCTCCGATATACTCCACTTCCAAAAAACCACCATCGACTTCAATTTTCTCAATTCCTGAAAATTCTTCATTGATTTCAGATACAACTGAGAGATTGTCGTCGAGACATCCTGTAAGGAACATCGCTGATACTATCACCAGTAAGCGCAGTTGGTTAAAGAATTTTGGGTAAGAATTCATATTCTCATTAACGACTAATTTTTGTTGGGTCTTCATTATGTTATGTGGATTGTTTTAAGATATCAAAAAGCCTCTTAGCGAATGGAATGCCAAAATTTACGAATATGATCTCTTCTAGAGAAATTTTTTTGACGATCAGAAAAAAGGATAGCTCCTTCACGTGCCCAACAGTTTGCAGTTCAGGCTTCATGGTCATCCAGTTTTGAAATTAGCGATTTGGCAATATTCCACTATGACTTCGCACGCAACTCCCAGATGTTTCCAGTTTTGTCAGGTTTCCATTTATAGAAAAAAAATCAGCCAAGAAAAATATTCTTGGCTGCCTATACTTCTTAAAAACTAGAGCTAATATTTACACATACTTAGGTGAAGGGATATCATATTCCGCATTCCGAGGATCAAACAACAGTCGGTTGGCCTTTACGGAATGGTCTCCTACAAAATGCTCCGCCTCTCCGTCAAATTCCAGCCAAGGTCCGACTATATAGTCGGCTTTATCCTCCGGCACTCCCATTCCATCCCTTGCGATGGTGTGAATTTTCATAAATTCTTCATACGCAAGCTTATTGTCCCCAAAACTTCCTGCTTTGGAATTAAAAGGCACCTTTTCTCCAAGTCTGTAAGAAATATTCATCAAATGGCCCAAGGTACAGCTATAATGGGCATCGTACATATTTCCATTAGCCATCATGGGATCCCCGGCTTTGCAGGCCGCAACAAAGCTTCCATAAGGTCCCCCGGGAGTTATTTTAACGTCTTTGACGGTTACATTTCTGGGTTGGCTTCCATTATGGGAATGGTATTCTCCGTCTATCAGTTTTCCACCATCTTCGAAGTAAAAGCGGTTTGTCACCTCGTTGACATAGCCCTCATGGTTTACATTCCGTACATTGAAAAATACCTGCTGCCCGTTTGCAAATTCCGCAATGGCAAACATGGTATTGGGGGTTTCTCCCTGGTCGTCCCACAAAAATCTTCCACCCATAGCCATTACCCGTTTGGGGTGGGTATTTGCTACTTCCGGGTCAAGTGCCCAGTAGGCCACATCCAGTTGATGTGTTCCTTGATTGTTTAGTTCCCCATTACCCACCTGCCAGTTCCAATGCCAGTTGTAGTGGACCAGGTTTTCGTTAAACTTATCGATTACAGCAGGTCCTTTCCACAAGTTCCAGTCCAGGTTGCTTGGGTGTGACGTATAGGGTTTGTGACCAATACCCGCTCTCGGTTTACATGCAAAACCGTGGGAAACCACCATTTTTCCATATTTACCGGAACGGATGTCGCTAATTTGTTTTGCCCATTTATCATCACTGCGCCGTTGGGCTCCATGTTGAATAACTACCCCATACTTTTGCTGGGCAGCCAACGCAACGCGGCCTTCGTAGACATCATGGCTGGCGGGTTTTTCTACGTAACAATGCTTTCCAGCTTGTGCTGCCCAGATTACCATTAGGGAGTGCCAGTGGTTGGGCGTGGCCACGCTGATGGCATCAATATTTTTATCCTCTAACACCCTACGAACGTCAGCTTCCGCCTTTGCTCGGGAATGAACACCTCCACCCTCTTTTAACGTTTGTAAGCGCTCAGCAAGGACCCTTGAATCGGGATCCACCAAACAGGCAATTTCCACATCTTCCAACGAGGTAAAACCACCAATATGGGATTTTCCTCTGCCGTTTAAGCCGCAAACAGCGATGCGGAGCCGTTCATTGGCACCCATGATGGATGCATACGATTTGGCACTGAAGCCCATGGCTCCTATACAGATGCCTGCTGTTCCAAAAACTGATTTTTTCAAAAAGGATCTTCTTTCACTCACGATAGTCGGGTTTATTATTATGAGTTATAAATAAAAGACAAAATCAGCTTTGGGACAAGTTTTTACCCAAATTGTGTGAGAAAAATATATCAAAGAGTAATTTCTGTGTTCCTAAAGAAGGAAAATTTGCGAAATAACAAACTTATTTTAATTTGCGGATTGCAGGTAAGTACAGGACAGTTAATTCCATGAAAACAAATATTGTTGTAGGAATAGTTAATTTCGGTTTATGCTTACTAATTACTTATTATTATTAGAATAGTACCATCACGAATTGAAAAGGTTTATTTTTCAAATTAAGTTTTGATAAAATGTCAAATAAAAGTACTTTACAGTTTGATACCGGAATACCCCCACAAGGA
>DATHWC010000149.1:0-4917 GCA_035460985.1 Lunatimonas sp. | reverse complement strand
TTTAAATCTAAAAAACAACCATAAACATTTTGAGAGGAAAAAGAACGTATACACCGAGACAAGAAGAACCATATAAGGTAAATTCCAAAATTAGGGCAAGGGAGGTCCGTGTCGTAGGTGATTTTGTAGAGGGTGGAAACGCCGTCATGCCTACTGACAAAGCCATCAAACTTGCCGAGGAAAACGGACTTGATCTCGTCGAAATTTCTCCTTCCGCCGCCCCTCCGGTTTGTAAAGTGATTGATTATGCGAAGTTTAAATACGAGCAAAAGAAAAAACAAAAGGAAATCAAATCAAACGCCGCTAAAACCGTAGTAAAGGAAATCAGGTTTGGACCGAACACCGATGACCATGACTTCGATTTCAAATTGAAGCACGCTATCAATTTTCTCAAGGAAGGATCCAAGGTGAAGGCCTACGTGCATTTTGTGGGAAGGACGATCGTTTTTAAGGAAAGGGGTGAAATGCTTCTGTTAAAATTTGCCCAAGCATTGGAAGAGTTTGGCCAGGTAGAGCAGCTACCCAAAATGGAAGGCAAGCGGATGAACATCTTTGTTTCTCCAAAGGCCGGCAAGAAATAATTTCAACTAATATATATATATCGCAATGCCAAAAGTAAAAACCAAATCAAGTGCAAAAAAGAGGTTCACCGTGACGGGAACCGGGAAAATCAGGAGAAAGCATGCCTACAAAAGTCATATTCTGACTAAGAAGTCCACCAAAAGAAAGAAGAATCTTACCAAGATGGGCTTTGTACATGAGTCAGATGAAGGACGTGTAAAAGCAATGCTTAGAATCTAATTTTCAAAATCAGTAAGGTTATTTATTTCACCAGAAGCTTGGTAAAAAAGTCCGAAAGGCACCAAGAGTCAAAAATTAAACATGTATGCCAAGATCGGTCAATTCAGTAGCTTCTAGAGCTAGACGAAAAAAAGTATTAAAAGCTACCAAAGGTTATTTCGGAAGAGGTAAAAACGTTTGGACAGTAGCAAAAAACAAGTACGAAAAAGGATTACAGTACGCTTATAGGGATCGTAAAGTCAAGAAGAGAGAATTTCGGAAACTTTGGATTCAGCGTATCAATGCCGGCGCCCGGTTACACGGCGTGTCTTATTCACAATTTATGGGAATGTTGAAAAAAGCAGAGATCGATCTTAACCGAAAAGTGTTAGCCGATCTAGCCATGAACCATCCCGGAGCATTTCAAGCGATAGTTGAAAAAGTAAAGTAAGTTCCGCACTAACTTATTTGAAACGAAAAAACCCTCTTAGGAGGGTTTTTTTATTGGTTTTTCCTGACTAAAAAAATCTTTGTAAAATATTTTCCTTATATTACATTCAAACATATAGCTGCTGAAAATTGGCCTATTTGGATGCGCTGTCGGGCTGGAAGGGCAAAAAAAAAGCTTCATGCATACATGAAGCTGGGTGTAGCGAGGAGGGGAATTGAACCCCTGACCTCAGGGTTATGAATCCTGCGCTCTAACCGACTGAGCTACCTCGCCATTTGGGAATGCAAATATGTGAGGTTATTCCTTTAATTCCAAGGAGGCGTAACAAAAATTGAGACTTTTTCTTATTACAACAATTACTGCTATGGTTAAGAATAAATTTGTTTCTGATTATCAGATAAATACTTCCAAGAAAGTCATTTATCCATATTTAAGTACAGCTAGCGGACTTTCGCAGTGGTTTGCTGACGATGTCACGATCAACGAGGACAAGGTTTTTAATTTCGTGTACGACGGAGAGGACCATTTTGCCAGACCCACCATCATGCGGCTTAATCACCACGTCAAATTTGAGTTTTTTGACCCGGAAGATGAAGGAGCACAGGAAGACCATTCCTTTATTGAATTTAAACTGGAGGAAAACGAACTCACCCAAACATTTTACCTCCGTGTCATTGACTATGGAGATACCTATGACGATCAGGAGCAACAGGAAATATGGGAGGGGCTTATCACCATTTTGAAGGAAATAATCGGAGGATAAAAACGGGAAAATTATATATTTTCACATAATATCCGGAGCTTTGCAGCGTATTCAGCATGCGCCCCTTTTCCTGAATAGTTATTCATGAAGAAATTAGACAAGTTAATCTTGGGGTCCTTTATCGGGCCATTTATTCTTACGTTCATCGTAGTGGATTTTATTTTGCTTACGGTGAATATGCTCAAATACTTTGATGAAATATTTGGCAAGGATCTGCCATTTATGGTTTATATGGAGCTGATTGGCTACTTTGTCATCAGTATTTCTCCTATGGCACTTCCCCTTGCGGTACTGCTCTCCTCGCTGATGACCTTCGGCAATTTGGGGGAGCATTTTGAGCTTACCGCTATCAAAAGCGCCGGCATATCCCTCATCCGTGCGCTACGCCCCATCGGTATTTTTGTAGCTTTTCTTACCATTGGAGCGTATTTGTCCAACAATTACCTGGTGCCTAGGGTAAATCTTAAAACCTTCAGTCTGTTGTATGACATCCGCATGAAGTCACCTGCTCTCGATATCAAGGAGGGGGTCTTCTATAACGGCATACCCAACTACAGTATAAAAGTCAACAAAAAGCTGGACGAGGTTCGGTTGCAGGATGTGTTGATCTATGACCACACATCCGGTCAGGGCAATATCCATGTAATTACGGCAGATTCCGGCAGGATGGAACCCTTCTTCAATGAGCGGTACATGCAGCTTGTCCTGTACAATGGCTACAGCTATCAGGAAGGTCAGGGGCAGCGGGGCATTGCGGAGAAAGCGCCAACCTTCAACCGCACACAGTTTTCAACCAACCAAATGGTTTTCAGTCTCGATGCCTTTGACATGAACCGGACTCCGGAGAACCTATGGTCCAATAACCGCTCCATCAAGAACATTAAGGAAATCAGGACAGACTTGGACTCGATGGATTTGGCGCTTAATCAAAAATACTTCTATAACTATGTAAATACCGAGGCTTCGTATCCTTTCTTTGCCAGAAACCGAAAGTTGGTTCCCCCAGCGGATATTGAAAGAAAGCGACTTATCTCCGATTCTCTCCGTAATGTGAAATTCCAGGCAGAATTCGAAAAGGAATCCCGTGCGAACAGTGACGGGTCCGGCAGCCCGGTGGGGTCCACAGCAGTCCCGACTTTACCGGATGATCAACGGCAGCTTAGGGCGGATGAGTTAATGGGAGATACAGCTGCCCAAACTACTGGAGGGACAATGAGCAACGCGGATTCTGCACAGGCCATGGTGGATACCATGGAAGTTGTCCCGGCCCCCAATCTGGCAGGGAATCCGAATTTTGTTCCGGCCATCACAGAAAAACAAATTGTCCTTTCACCCGAGGAAAAGGCTTCACTGGACTCTTTGAGACAAACAAGGAGATACTTGGTTTCCGCGGCTTCCGGAGGATTGACCACGGCTAGGAATATCAAGAACAATTTCACAACAAACAAAAATGAAGTCGACGTCATCGCCAGAGAATTCCGGAGATTTCAGATTTCATGGTATCAAAAATATACGCAGGCCATTGCCTGTTTTGTCATGTTTATGATTGGGGCACCATTGGGAGCTATTATCAAAAAGGGAGGATTGGGGATGCCGGTACTTGTATCTATCATCTTCTTCGTGTTATACTATATGTTGACGATTACCGGGGAAAAGTGGGCGAAGGAAGGAATTGCCGACCCGCTATTTGGGACAGCTTTTTCCAATTTGGCACTTATTCCCTTTGGGGTGTTTTTTCTCCGACAGGCGCGAAAAGATGCCCGTATTTTTGAAGCAGACTTTTATTACGCCTTATTTCAAAAAATGAAAGCAAGGTGGGTAAGTTTCAGGAAGACAGAAAAGTTGAAAGAAGAACTTTCATAATTAGAAATATTAATCGTATCTTTGTGGCTGTTTTATTATATTATCCGTAAACTAGTTTGACTAAGCATGTATTTAACTAAAGAAAAGAAATCTGAGTTGTTTAAAAATCATGGTCGGTTAAAAGCAGATAACGATACGGGTTCACCAGAGTCACAAATAGCTCTGTTTTCCTTTCGTATTCAGCATTTGACAGAGCACTTGAAGACCAACAAGAAAGACCACTCTTCCAGATTGGGTCTTTTGAAACTTGTCGGTAAAAGAAGAAGTTTATTGAATTACCTCGTTAAGATCGACATCGAAAGATATCGTTCAATCATAGCGGAGCTTGGAATTCGTAAATAAGATTTTTGTAAGGTTCTTCACGGGAAGAACCTTACTTTTTTTCAATTCATATAGTAAACCTTACTTTTCTAACTATTCACCTTACAGAATCATAGGATTTTATGTTACCAAATGTTATTAGCAAGTCCATCCTCTTGGAGGATGGAAGAGAAATTACGATTGAAACAGGTGCGTTGGCCAAGCAGGCGGACGGTGCTGTAGTCGTTAAAATGGGCAAAGCAATGCTTTTGGCCACTGTTGTGACCAAAAAAGAAGCCGGCGAAGGTGTTGATTTCCTTCCCATGTCAGTGGATTATCAGGAGAAATTCGCGGCCTCGGGTAAAATTCCCGGTGGATTTTTAAAGCGGGAAGGTAGACTATCCGATTATGAAATATTGATCAGCCGACTTGTTGACCGGGCGATTCGCCCGATTTTTCCGGATGATTACCATGCGGACACCAACATTTCCATCACCCTGATGTCTTCCGACGAGGATGTACTACCGGATTGTTTGGCAGGTCTTGCTGCGTCGGCAGCCATCGCGGTTTCCGATATTCCTTTCAATGGACCCATTTCTGAAGTTCGCGTAGCAAAGATTGACGGTAAGCTTATCCTTAACCCCAAACCTTCCGATCTCAAGAAAGCTTCGCTGGAGCTTATAGTTGCGGGATCTGAGGAGTTTATCCTTATGGTAGAGGGCGAAGGCGACGAGGTTTCCGAGGATGAGATGGTAGATGC
>DATHWC010000148.1:0-24067 GCA_035460985.1 Lunatimonas sp. | reverse complement strand
GTCATGCAGGTCAACGTCACTGGAACTTGGCTATGTTGCAAGGCCGTCATCCCCCATATGAAAGACCAGAAACGGGGAAGCATCATCAACCTGGCCAGTACCTTGGGGTTGGTTGGTCTAGCCAACAGAACGCCCTATACTTCCAGCAAGGGTGCAATAGTGCAAATGACCCGGGCCTTAGGCTTGGAGTTGGCTCCCTTTAATATCAATGTCAATGCAATCTGTCCCGGACCCTTTCTCACAGAAATGAATATTCCGGTAGCCGATACCGAGGAGGTCAAGAACTTTATCGTTGGTGCCACGGCATTGGCAAGGTGGGGGGAGCTTCGGGAAATCCAAGGTGCGGCCATCTTCCTCGCCAGCGAAGCCTCCAGCTACATGGTAGGCTCCATGCTCACAGTCGACGGCGGCTGGACTGCAAAGTAAGGTGGTAAATCTGAATTCAAAATAGGTAAATTTTTCTCAATCATAATTCGTTCTTATCTTTAGATACTACTATTTGATGCAATCATTACAAAGGACAAGGATTTCTATTATTGAGTTGTTCTATACGGATCTCCTCCAAAAATACTATGGATTACGAGTGGGAATATAAGGAATAGAGATTTACTTAAATTAATACGTCGTGAAAAAGATAATCTTCGAAATTTTTTGATGTCTACGAACGATATTTTAAACATCCAGTAAGGAGAATTTAATAAAAAGGTATCTCCCAAGAACAATGTCCTCTTGGGGGTCTGCCATTACTAGGAAAAAGGTTAGTTCAATTAATGAGAAGTTCCAAACATTCAATAGAACAACGTTGAAAAATTCCTTTTCAATTTGTCATCGCTAAGGTATATGCCTGTTACTAGGATGGAGTGGATACTACTATACCCAGCGGGAATCAAAACGAATATTTGACCTCCCGTGCCTGGACTACTTGCTTCCAAAAGAGAATAACCAAAATATACGGTATTCTTGAACTCCGTTTGACCATAAGCAAAACAACTCAATGTGAGTAAGTAAAATAAAATGACATTTTTCATAAAATTATTGGTTCTTAAATGGAACACGCACATATTATACTAAATGATTGAGCAAGAAAATATACAGTTTTGAAGAATCCCTCTCTTTGGTTTAACGAAAAAAAGACAAATCTAAAATAAAGGAACGACAGTCCATGGACGTATTTGCAAATACAATCTTCGGAAATTTATAAATCAAAAATATTAATCATTATTCTTATCCTAACGTAATTTGATAACAATTGAGTATTTTTAAGCAGCTTTTGGTTGCCTAGCAAATGGCCCTTCAAGGATGTGCATTGCAAGTAGTTATGGTATAGTGGGTTGCAGTGATTAAAACCCGGTACTTGATAGTCTTGTACCACTGGTTTTCGCCGATACCATTCTGCGTCAATCTGCGCAAAACATAATTTTCCATATATAACCTCTATTTTCTCCCCAAAGAACTTTCAACCATCAAAACCTCCTCTTATTTGGATTCAAAATCGTATACCCTATAAGTTCGTCATAGCGGGATCCCATCTCCCGATAGTAGAAAAAAACCTCATACTCGTTTTCGGTTTGAAAGTGGGAACCCTCCAATGATTCGGTATCCCATCCATCAGAAGTCTTGAGCCCATATTGATAATCATACCAGCCCTGCTTCAAAAACAAAGTAGACTGATACATGCCCTTCTCTTGGTCATAGACCATCTTCGCCTCTGGAAGCGTGCCCCAGTTGGTGAGAGCACCGAGGACATAAGGAGGTTCTGTAAGCGGTGGCGATTTTAGATTTAGCGTCAACAGTATATACTCACTTTCCAACTCATGGTTTTGCCGTTCGGCATTCATAATCATAAACTGTCCATTCAAATCCAAGTATTCTAGATAACCTTGTCCCTGTCGGGGAGCATCTATACCTGCCTCAGCAAACACCACGTCTTCCTCCATCCTAACCGCAGTGACGTTTCTCCCCACAGTCCGCACAAAGCGTATATCCACGAATCGAAATTCATTGCCCGCACTAAACGTATTGGTGCCGTCGAACAGCTGGTATTGAATTTCTTTCCTATCCTCCCGAATAGCCGTGGGCTTGAGGCCTACAATGGCCAGGTCATCACGTTGATTTTGGCGGATTACGATTTTTGTCGCGTTTAGTGGATCAAACAGTTCCCTGTTATTGTAATTTACGTTGACGTTGATCTGCTGGGAATCTCTTCTGTCCTGAGTCCGGCTTGGCGGCACGACGGCAGCTCCCAAGGTGACCTGGTTCTGGAAGACCATGAATTTTTTCGTAAAAACCGTTTGGGATTCATCTCTTCCACGGTACACCTGGATAATGTAATTGCCGGATTTGGTAACTGGGGGTATGGCAAAGGAATAATGGATATAGGGTACACGGGTATTAATGGCGTATTCGTACTGGTTGACATTAAACTCGTTGTATTGTTGCAAAAAATCAGCATCCCGAAGTCTCGAAGGCGTCCAGTCTACGTTGCAATGAATGATTTTTGCCGAAAACATTTCGGCTTCGTATGCAATGTCATCAAAGTGTAAAACTAAGGACGCCGCTCCATTCAGTGCTATAACTGGTGGATTAGTCTGGGTGGAAAAATCCGCCCCACCCGGGTACAGCCTTACGGCCTGTATATTTTCGTCGAAGACCTGGTCTCCAAAGGCCTTCTGCGCAAATGAAGAACCTTGTGTCAACGCGACTGCTACTATTCCGAGAAAAATCAACCGTACATTTAAACCCATAATTCTTGATTTAATCAAACACCCTGCCACTTCATGATTACGGGTGTGCTACTTGACTGCCAATGTACCCTGCAATTCCTCGATTTCCTCAGCAAGCTTTTCCCAAGCCCCATTCAGAGAAGTTTCTTTAGTCACCGCTGTCTGATACAGGTTGTTTAGCTTTTCAAGCTCTGGAAGATCTTCAAATACCTTAGGGTCTGCCATCAATACCTCAAGCCGTTGCTTTTCTTCCTCTGTCTCCATGATCTGCTCTTCAAGAGCCGCGAGCTCCTTTTCCTTCACTTTCAATTCCTTCTTTACGCGGTTTTGTTCCTCCACGGGTACGCTTACCGGGACAGGCTTCTTTTCCTTTTTCACGGGAACGACTACTGGTTCTTTCTGCTTTTGTTGTGATTCCCAATAAATATATTCCTCGTAGGTCCCGGGGTATTCCTTAATTAGATGGTCTTCTATATACCAAATTTTGTTGGCAACACCTTTGATAAAATGCCTGTCGTGGGACACGGTGACGAAGGTTCCTTCATATTGTTGCAATGCTTGGATTAGGATGTTAACCGATTGCATATCCAAGTGGTTGGTAGGTTCATCCAACAGCAGAAAGTTGGCTTCTGAAATCAGTGTTTTAGCCAAGGCGACTCTGGATTTTTCACCCCCGGAAAGGACTTTTATCTTTTTAAAAACATCGTCATTCGAAAAGAGAAAGCAGCCTAATACACCTCGGAGTTCGGTTTCGCTTTTGCTGCTGCCAGCCTGTACCATTTCCTGCAGGATCTCGTTGTTGAGGTCCAGAGCTTCCAGCTGATGCTGGGCAAAGAATGATTTTATCACGTTATAACCTTCTTCCCGATGTCCGGTGAAGGTCTCAGATCCGTTAATAATACGAAGAACAGTGGATTTTCCCTTTCCGTTGGCTCCAATCAGGGCAATTTTATCTCCCCGTTCTATCCGTGCATGGGCCCGGTCCAGAATCTTTATGTCTCCAAAGGATTTGGATATTTTGTCCAAAACTACAACGTCTCTGCCCGATTTTTGGGAAAATTTGAATTTGAAATTCACCGCAACGTCGTCGCTGACGACTTCTGAGATCTTATCCATCCGATCCAAGGCTTTGATCCGGGACTGCACCTGATTTGACTTCGTGGCTTTGGCCCGAAACCGATCAATAAACTTCTCCGTTTGCTTGATCATCTGCTGCTGATTCTCGAAGGCATTCTGCTGGATTTCCTCCCGGGCAGTCTTTTCCTTCTTATAATAATCGTAATTACCGGGATAGCTAGTCAGCGTCTGTCGGGAAACTTCCACGGTAATTTCGGTAGCATTGTTGAGAAAGGTCTGATCATGTGAAACAACGATTACGGATCCCTCATAATTTTTTAGGTAATTCTCCACCCATTGAATGGACGGAAGGTCAAGATGGTTGGTAGGTTCATCAAGCATCAGCAGGGAGGGCTTTTCAAGCAGCAGCTTGGCAAGCATGACACGCATGCGCCAACCCCCAGAGAAAGTCTTCAACGGTCTGTTCAGATCCGCTGTCTGAAATCCTATGCCTTCGAGCACTTCTTCTGCTTTTGCCTTGATGGTATAACCTTCGTTGGCTTCGAACTTATCCTGCAAAGTGGCTAATTTCTCCATGATGGCATCGGAATGGTCAGTCTCCATCTGTAAGAGAACCTTATCAATTTCCTTTTGTAGATTGAGGGTTTCCTTAAAAGCTTCCAAAGCTACATCCAAAATGCTGTCTTCCGACAAGTACGAAAGTAGGTCCTGGTTAAGAAAGCCGATAGTGCAATCCTTGGCTTTTTGGATGTCCCCACTGCTGGGAAGAATATCTCCGTTGATGATACGGAGCAAGGTGGACTTGCCGGTACCGTTGAGTCCCACCAAGCCTATTTTGTCTTTTGGTTTGATATGTAAGGAGGCATTTTCATACAATGCCCTTCCTCCTATAAAATAGGAGAGGTTGTTTATTGAAAGCATGGTGCAAAATTAGAAAAAGCTGGGGATAAATGGAAAGTTTGAGTAGGATTGTATGATTTTCATTGGGCATCCCTCTTTTCAGAATTTTTTTTCCAAAGGTTCAATACCCCTCCAATGGATACTTATTTTGCTACCAATTCTTCAAAATCATCCCTCACATAGATAATGTTCCTTCCAAGCTCTATCCATTTTTTTTTCTCCAACTGCTTCAAGAGCCTTGAGATAACCTCCCTTGATGTCCCCAGTTCGTTGGCAATCTCCTGATGGGTAGTATGCAGTTCGTTGGCCTTTAGTTGCTTCATTTTAGTCACTATATAGCGCATTAGCCGTTCGTCCATCCGCTTGAAGGCAACTGCGTCCAAAGTAAAAAGCAACTCTTGGAAACGGTACTGATAGGTACTGGAGACAAAATCCTTCCATTGCTTAAATTCATCCGACCATTGCTCATGCCGCTGAAGCGGTATGCCTAAAAGGATTGTTCTTTCCTCAGCCACCGCCCTTATTTCACTAGGTTTTTGGGCACTGCAGCAAGTAAGGGAAAGCGCGCAGGTCTCTCCTGGCTCCAAGTGGTAAAGAAACAATTCTCTACCATCCTCATCCATCCGCAGGATTTTGATCGAACCTGACAATACAATAGGAACCATTTTTATAAATTGCCCCGGATCCTGGATCGTAGCACCTTTCTCAAAAGTTAACAGATTGCCTTCCTCTGCCATCAATTCCAATAAACGGGGATCAGTTATTTGAGGGATTTTTTCTCTAAGTTCGCTGCTGCTTATTTTCATAAAGATTAAAATTGGAATGAAGAATTTATTTTTTAACGTAGGCGTCCAATGCTATATAGTTATTGGATGCAATAAATTGAAGAAGCACAATGAAAAAAGAAGCGTGGATCATTTGAGAGGGTAGTGCGCTCCAATTTTCAATCATCGACGTGCCAAATATCAGTAATACCATCAGTATTCCGCCTGCCCGGGCAAAGAATTCGGTCTTAAAACCAACCAACAGGAAGAGTCCAATAATTAATTCCAAAAAAGGCAGGGCATAGCTAAATGGCCGCACCAGCAATGCAGGCAACAATGATCCTTCAAAGTTGGCTACCATCCCTTCGCTAAAGTCTGGTAACTTGGGTATACGAACTAATCCGTGGCCAAACATACTCATGCCAATAGTAAACCGAACAAGTAGATATGCAAATGGATTCATACAATAGGGTATTAGATACGTTTCAGTTATTCAAATATAACCTCTTCCAACAAAGAATTTCGCAGATGTTAAGGGAATTTTAGGTTTCGATGTAAATGAAGAGATCAATATGATTGAAAAAACTTCCTGAATTACTCGCCCCGACGTCTTTGCCAAAAATCAAAAGCCGAGACTATATGGGTTCCCCGGTTGGTCTCGGGATTCAAGTTGAAGTAGCTTGAGTTTTCGCCATAGCCCTCCAGCATATCCGTTGAGCTCACCTGTCTGGGAAATGATGCGGTGGCAGGGTATAACTACTAAAATGGGATTCAATCTATTTGCTCCTCCCACAGCACGTACCGCTTTGGGAGAATCTAGCCGTTTTGCTATCTGCTGGTAGGAGGCGGTTTTTCCGTAGGGAATTTTATTCACTTCCATCCAAACCTTTTGCTGAAACTCCGTCCCTCCCAGGGCAACGGGAATATTAAATATTTTGAGATCTCCCTGAAAATACGCATCCAACTGCGACTTTACCTCCAGTAAAAAAACATCCATTGTACCTAAGTCCTCGGGATCTTCCGTAAATTGCAAAGACAGCAGGTAACCATCCTCAGCAAGTAGCCGAATATTTCCCAACGGAGAAGCCATTACCATAGTCTCTTTCATCTGTTTATAATTTTTTTCCAATGGTCAGATGGAATCTCGCATATTTGACAATCATCCTTATATATGACCCTTTCGTCATGCTCGATTTCATATGTCCTATAACTTAAAAATAAAAAACAAGTTTTAAACCATCATCATCCGGTATCTCCAGACTTCTTTGATTGATTCCATTTCTACACTAAACGGCTTATATGCAGGATTAGTCGAACAGAGCAGAAGCCTATCCCCCTCTCCCTGCAGCATATAGGCCAACTTGAAGGTCACTCCGTCCTGTTCGGTGACTACCACATACTTTTCACCATCCTTAATTACTGTCCAATCATCCACATATTCGCAGATGATCCAAGCACCATCGGGGATGGGATCCATGCTATCTCCATCCACCTGAAAGACACGGTATTTTTTGTCTTCTGACAAAAACGGCAATGAAAACCGGGGCAATTCTCCTATAAAAACCGGATCTGCAAATCCAGCCAAATAGCTGGCTTTGGCCCGTTGGGAAACTACTTCGATCAACTCCTTACCGTCCGCATCTACAGTAGTCGCCAAAATGCGCAAATCTTTTCCCCTGAAAAAGCGGTTCGTTTCCAGTATCTCCCTGATTCGATGTTCAGAATAGCCGTTGAGATTCTCCTTAAGCAGCAGGTCAACTGAAACTTCCAGGTATTCCGAGAGACGCACCACTACATCGAGGGGAGGATTTACGTTGAGCTCATAGCCGGCAAGCTTAGACCGGGTGATTCGGACCGCCTCCGCCATGATTGCCTGCGTCACTCCTTTCTTTCTACGCAGAAATTTAATATTTGAATGAATATACATCATAAAAATTTAAGCGGGTGACTTGGGGCAAAGATAGGTTATTATGATTATATTATTGGCGTAAAAATGTCAATTAAATAAACATTTCAATTATTATTCAGACAACTAACCTTTTATGAGGAGCTCCGAAGTGGAAAAAAAGAGAACATGGTACACTTGGATATGGACACCTTCTTTGTCTCCGTAGAGCGGCTTATGACAATCGGCTACACGACAAACCCATCCTTTTCGGAGGGAGCGGTGACCTCGGTGTAGTAGTTGCAGCCAGCTATGAGACACACACCATCCGCATACACTCCCCCGCCATGCCATGGGTGCAACGAGACAGCTATGTCCGCAAGCCCTGCTAATTCGTGGAGATTTTGGCAGATACGGTCATAAACCCCAGGAAATTACGGAGATCATAAAAGAACACGTTCCACTATTTGAGTAATCATCTATCGATGAGATCTAAATAGACTATACTTAAAATCTACAAGCGGGCATCAACAAAATCTTTTTCCAACACAGCCTTTACATCGAAAACTACCTGTTGATCTGATTTTCGGATGGACAACGCCTTAAACTCGCGATGAGCTACCGCCAATATGATGGCGGAATAGGCGGTGAGATCTGGAGGGGTTTGTCCGTCGATAATCTCTATCCCGTACTCATGGGAAACCTCTTCTTTGCTGGCCCATGGGTCATATACATCCACTTCCATATCAAAGGATCTCAGTTCCTTATAAATATCTATCACCCGAGTGTTTCGGACATCCGGACAGTCTTCTTTGAACGTAAATCCGAGTATCAATACCCTGGCATCTATCACCTTAAGGTCCTTCCGCATCATTAGTTTGATAACCTCCGTCGCCACGTGCTTACCCATGCTGTCGTTTAACCTACGTCCAGCTAGGATAATTTCTGGATGATAGCCTACCTCCTGTGCTTTCTGGGCCAGATAATAGGGATCTACGCTGATACAATGGCCACCTACAAGCCCTGGGCGGAAGGGTAAAAAATTCCACTTCGTACCTGCCGCTGTCAGGACCTCCTGGGTATCTATGCCCATCAAGTTAAATATTTTGGACAATTCATTGACAAAAGCGATGTTGATATCCCTTTGTGAGTTTTCGATTACCTTAGCCGCTTCAGCTACTTTGATGGAGGTTGCTTTATATGTGCCTGCTGTAATAACACTTTTGTATAGCTCATCCACGTATTCCGCAACTTCCGGGGTACTTCCGGAGGTTACTTTTAGGATTTTCGAAACAGTGTGCTCCTTATCACCCGGATTAATTCGTTCCGGAGAATAGCCCACATAGAAATCCCTATTGTAGATAAGTCCAGAAATATTCTCCAACACCGGCACGCATTCATCTTCCGTTACTCCAGGATAAACGGTGGATTCGTAAATGACCACATCTCCCCTTTTTAGCACTCTTCCTACTGTTTCCGATGCTTTGAGCATCGGCGTAAGCACAGGGCGATTATACCGGTCTGTCGGAGTGGGCACGGTTACTACAAAAATATTGGCCGACTCAAGACCGGCGGTTTTGTCGGTCGAAAAGAGGCCTGGCTGCGGACTGTGGTCCTCTAATAGAACTGCCTTTAAGTGTTCATCGGAAACCTCCTTTGTGGTATCTTTACCCTGCTGGAGTTCGCTGATACGTCTAGTGTTGATGTCAAAACCAATTACCGCATACTTTTTGGCAAATTCTACAGCAAGCGGCAGTCCCACATATCCCAAGCCGACTACGGCTATCTTGGATTGGTGAAGAGGTGTTAATGGAGCATTCATAGAGATGAAATAATGTTTGTTTGTTAATTGATTTATAAAATTTCCAAAAGTTTGGCAACAATTCGATTGGCTGTTTTGCCATCCCATTTTTCAGGAATTTGGCCCGTCTTCCATTTTCCACCAAAAAGCATTTTCATGGAGGGGGCGATTGCTTTAGGATCAGTTCCAAGCAGTTCATTAGTTCCTTGGGTAATGGTTTCAGGACGTTCTGTATTGTCCCGGAGAGTCATGCATGGGACACCCATTACAGTAGTTTCCTCAGTGATGCCTCCCGAATCAGTAATCACTGCTTTTGCCCTTTCGACCAAGTAATTGAACTCCAGGTACCCCAAGGGGTCGATCATATGGAGTCGGTCATGTGAAATACCGACGGACTGCAGCACAATTTTGGTTCGTGGATGGACGGGGAACACCAGCGTCAATCCATGGGTGTGGTCGATAATTTCCTGAATCAGAGATTTAAGCTTTTCCTCTTGGTCTACATTGGCTGGTCGGTGAAGAGTCATTACGAGGTATTCCTTGTCGCGAAGACCAATCTTATCCCAAACCTCAGGTTTCTGAAAACGGGGCCGATGCTTTATCAACGTGTCGATCATAGTGTTTCCAACAAAAAATATCCGTTCCTCACCGATTCCTGACTTCCGGAGATTTTCGTTTGCCACAGTCGATGTTGTAAAGAAATAATTTGTAATGCTGTCGGTCACCATGCGGTTGATTTCCTCTGGCATACTCCAGTCACCCGAGCGAATTCCTGCTTCGACATGGGCTACCTTTACCTGCATCTTTTGGGCGGTAATGGCACATGCCATGGTGGAGGTCACATCACCGACCACGAGGCAAAGAGCAGGTTTTCCCTGACCCAACAGTAACTTTTCATAACCAATCATTATGGCGGCCGTCTGCTCTGCTTGCGAACCTCCACCAGCCCCCAAGTTGACGTCCGGTTGGGGGATGCCGAGCTGGTCAAAAAAACTATCCGACATGTTTTTGTCGTAGTGCTGTCCTGTATGTATTAGCCGAAACCGAATATCCTTTCCTTCCGCTGCCGCACCTTGAATGGCATCGATGATTGGAGAAATTTTCATGAAATTGGGACGGGCTCCCGCAATAAGATCAATAAGCATACCTGCTTAGGTGTTTAATTTTGAAAATTTCGGACAAAGGTAGGGTAAATTAAAATATCCCCTTTAATAATTTGATGTTTTAACCAAGTTGTTTTTTTATTGCGGGCTTTTTGCGATTTAACGGCATCCGAATTTGGGAGGTTTCCCGAAATGAAGAATCTTTGCGGTCGGCTCATACGGGCTACTAAGGGTATAAATACGCAAAAATAATTGAAGGCTTACTGTTCCTCAATCTAATAATGGGAGGTGATTTTCAAGGGGGTATTGGATCTAAACATAACAAAATTATTATCCTTTGACGGATCTTTAGGATTCTTGGACGACAATCATCCAAATTGGTGGTTGAAAATGAAGGTCCAAAAAACATCCACGAATTACCTGAATCTTTTTACCCGCAAAGTAAAAAAATTGGTGAGCATTATCAAAGATAATATTTATTACGGTTTTCAGAAAACCCATATTACATATAATATCCCTATTCTCTTCACACCAATTTAATTTATACAGACGGTTTGGGTCTCTAAATCAAGATATTCTACCAGGCGAAAGAAGCAAAATCACCATATCGATTTCACGGGTATATATATACATTTTTTTGTTACTTAAAATAATTTATTTGTTTTTACAATCAGCTATTGATTTTTATCAAAATAAATGATTGAAATCATTGATAATCTTAGGGAATATTTTAATTTTTGCCCCAACATAACATCAATTGGGTTTCCATTTTTAGTACTATGACTCACATCAGTTCGATACCTTTTCCACCCAATGAAGTCGCACGGTTGAAAGCCCTTGAGGCTTATAAAATCCTAGACACTTTGCCGGAAGTATCTTTTGATAATCTGGCGGAGCTGGCAGCAACAATCTGCGAAGTGCCAGTGGCCTTGATCAGCCTGATGGATAAAGATAGACAGTGGTTCAAAGCACGCTATGGTATGGACGCGGAGCAATCTCCCCGTAACATTACATTTTGTCAATATACCATCCTCAGCGAGGAGCTATTGGAAGTGGGAGATGCCGCTCTCGACCCTCGCTTTTGTAATTACCCTGCGGTGACTAGCGATCCCAGTCTGCGATTTTACGCAGGCAAATCGCTTATGGATCCCGAAGGGCATGCTCTCGGCACCATCTGCGTAGTTGACTATCAGCCGCGTTCGCTGAATTCATCCCAGATCAGAGCATTGGAAATACTAAGCAAGGAGGTAGAAAATTTACTGACCCTTCATAAAGAAAAACAACACCTGGAGCAGCTTACCCTACAATTTCAGGATATAAACAAATACATACAAAAACTATTGGACCATGTGGGTGATGTTGTGTTTATTTTAAATGAAAATCGAAAGGTAAAGGAGTGTTATGCAGATAAAAACAAGTTACTTTTAATAGATCCCGACAACTTTATGGGATTGGGACCTGATGATTTGCCGTTCCTCAATGAATCAGTTCCTCTGATCAACCAACAAATAAATCAGGCATGTCAAAATCTCCGGAGGGTAACTAAGGAATATTGTCTGGAAATTGGGGGACATTGCCGTTGGTATGAGATCAGTTTTGAATGTATTAGTAACGAGACGGATACAATTCTCTGCGTTATCAAGGATATTAATTTTCGTAAAGAGAAAGAAATCCTTATACAAAAACGAGAAAAGGAATTCAGCCATTTTTTTGAAAACGGAAGAGGTCTTTTGTGCACCTATGGGCTTGACGGGCAAATTATTAGCATCAACACACCAGGTGCTCAATTACTTGGCTATGGCAAAGAAGATATCATTGGGAAGAATTTTGCGGAATTTTTAGCCTGTGAACCAGATAAAATTGCTGGTTTTCAGACAGAGCTTATGCGTCAAGGCTCCTTTTCGGGTATACTTAAACTTTTTGATAAATCCGGAGAATTTAGGGACTTTCAGCTTCATTTTTGCCTATCTCAACATACGGGAAATAAACCCTATGTCTTGGTGAATGGTGTGGATGTTACCGATATACTAGCTACCCAACATGAGCTGACCGTAACAAAGAAATTATTTGAGGACACGAGCAGGCTTGCCAAATTGGGTGCTTGGGAAATTAATATTGAAAATGAAAATGCTTCTTGGTCGGACCTAACCCGGGGGATTTTTGATGTGGGTCCTGAATTTCTTCCTACACTAATTGGAACCGTTAGTTTTTTCAAAGAGGGAAGTCATAGAAAGCAATTTCAGGAAGCAATAGAAAACGCAATCACAAACGGTAAGGAGTTCCGGCTTGAGCTAATCTTAATAACTTCCCAAAACAGGGAAAGTTGGGTCCGCATCAACGGTCAGTCGGAAATGAATAACGGAACTTGCGTCAGGCTTTTTGGTTCTATCCAGGATATAAACGAAGCAAAAGTAAACTCCGAAGCTTTGATTAAAGAACGTAAATTGCTACGCACGATAATTGACAATATTCCCATCAATATTTTCACCAAAAATTCTGCCTTCCAGAAAACTCTCGTAAATAAGGCGGAACTTGATTACCTGGGTATCCAGAATGAGGAGCTGGCTTTGGGCAAAACGGACTTCGAGTTCTACCACGGAGACACGGCCGAACTGACCCGGGAAGAAGATCGGCTTATTCTTGAGAAAGGCGAAAAAATCATCAACAAAGAAGTAATCCAAATAAAAAAGGACGGGACGAAACGGTACTGCCTAATTTCCAAGCTCCCGCTTACCAATGAACATGGGGATGTGGAGGGCTTAGTCGGGATCAGCAACGACATTACTGCAAGAAAAGAGGCAGAGATCGCACTCTCCGACAAGACCAAACGACTTGACTACATCATCAAAGGAACCAATGCGGGTACTTGGGAATGGAATGTTCAGACAGGCGAACGTCGGTTTAATTACCGAATGGCTGAAATGATGGGTTATACGTTGGAGGAAATTAGGGAAGTAGACAGAAAAACCTGGGAGAGCTTCTGTCATCCTGAGGACTTGGTTACTTCCAACCTCCTGCTCCTTCAGCATTTTGCAGGAAAGTCCGATTTTTATCAGACTCAGATGCGCCTAAAACATAAAAATGGTCACTGGGTCTGGGTCATGGATCGTGGCAAAGTAGCCTCATGGTCAGGTGATGGGAAGCCTCTTCGTATGTTCGGGACTTGCCAGGATATTTCTTACAACAAAAACCTTGAAAATGAAATCAAGGCTAACTTTGAGAAATTCAAGCAACTTTTTGATTTATCCCCGGTTGGTATAGCCCTTAATGATTTTGAATCTGGAAAGTTTCTGGAGGTCAACACAGCCTTTGCCGCTCCTACCGGATACACCAAAGAGGAACTAAGATCTTTATCCTCTAATGACATTACTCCTGCTGAGGAGCTGCAAAAGGAAGAAAAGAATTTAGCGGATCTTATCGCAAAAAATAAACACGATCTCTTTGAAAAGAATTTTATACGCAAAGATGGTTCTACATTTCCTGCTCTAGTGCGCGGTATACGCTTTTTAAATGAAGATCAGCAGTGGGTAATGCTTTCAGTTATTCAGGATATCTCTGAACAAAAACGACACCAGACTCAACTTCAGGAGGCCAAGGAGTCAGCCGAACGGGCCAATATGGCCAAATCGGAATTTTTGGCTAACATGAGTCACGAGATACGCACCCCACTCAATGGTGTGATTGGTTTCACGGACCTTCTCATGCAAACTCCTCTTTCTGACACTCAGCTTCAATACATGAAAACCGTTCACCAGTCGGGACATGCGTTGCTGGATTTAATCAACGACATCCTTGATTTCTCTAAAATTGAGGCAGGCAAAATGGACCTGTCGGTGGAACGTTCGGATTTGTTCCTTTTGGGGGAACAAGTTGCTGACATTACCAAATATCAAGCCCACTCCAAGCAGCTGGAGTTGCTGGTAGATATATCCACCACCTTGCCCAGATACCTGTATGTAGATGATGTAAGGCTTAGGCAGGTTCTTGTGAACCTACTCACCAACGCCATTAAGTTCACCTCAAAGGGTGAGGTGCTGCTACAAGTTTCTGAAAAAGAGGATTTGGGTGAAGGGAAAAAAGTCTACCGCTTTGCGGTGAAAGACACGGGGATCGGCATTGCCAAAGACAAACAGGAAAAAATATTTGAGGCCTTTTCACAAGAAGATGCCAGCACCACACGAAAATTTGGAGGCACGGGACTTGGATTGACGATTTCGAACAAATTATTGGCCCTTATGGGTAGTCAACTGCAAATAGAAAGTAGACTTGGTATAGGAAGTATCTTTTATTTTGACTTAGAGGTTTCCGCAGAAGAAGGGGAAAGACAGGTTTGGAATGGCATCAGCAGCATTTCCCATGTTCTTGTAGTGGATGACAATGAAACCAACAGGCACCTGCTACGAGAATTGCTCACCGATAAGGGTATCAGAGTCAGTGAAGCAGAAAACGGATTTGATGCTATTCAACTCCTAGAACACGAGAGTGACGTTGACGTAATCTTGATGGATTTGCGCATGCCCTACCTAAGCGGTCTGGAAACGGCGGAAAAAATCCGCAAATTAGACACCCCCCTCGCTTCAGACACCCCTATTATCCTACTGTCTAGCGCTGGTGATGAAAGACAAGACCCTGACCTCATGGCGAGGCTGAATATCGGCCAAAAACTTGCCAAACCCATCAAAGCCGATCAGATCTTTGAGGCCTTCCGCAAAATTCTATCCCCTGAAATCAATGTGGATCAGGCTAAGCGAAAAAGCTTACATGAGGAGCTCTTTCTGAGTAAACCATATAAAATCCTAGTTGCCGAAGACAATCCGGTAAATATGAAATTGACCAAAATCATCTTATCAAAAATCAGCGATCAGATCGAAATCATCGAAAAAAACAACGGACTGGAAGCTTATGAATGGATGATAAAGGAAACACCGGACATGATCTTGATGGATGTTCAGATGCCTATCATGAATGGATATGAAACAGCAAAAGCTATCCGAAATCTGGAGACCGGTAAGGAAGTGCCGATTATCGCGCTTACCGCAGGTACGGTGATGGGAGAAAAAGAACGTTGCATCCAGGCTGGCATGAATGATTACGTCAGTAAGCCCATAGTCCAGGAAACCCTTACGAAGATGATGTTGAAATGGTTGTGCACCGACATGTCAGATGTGTCTGACGAGATCACATACCAAAAAGCCTACAAGCAGGTTCGGTTTGACAAAGTGCATTTATACAACCTATTTGATGGTGATAAAACAACCAGCCAAGAATTGTTGAAAATCGCAAAGGGGACTTTGTTGGAATGCTATGACGTGCTGGAGCAGCATCTAATTGAACGAAATTACGGTGAAATAAAGTCCGTTGGCCACCAACTTAAAGGTGCCGCAGCTACTGCTGGATTTTTTGTGTTACTCCCGTTGACAGAACAGATGGAATATTTGGTATATCCAGAAAACGAGCTTCAAATTCTACAGGTAGGAAAGCAGTTATTGGAGGAAATTTCTGAGGTGCTGGATGAGCTGAAAAACCATTCACTATAATTGCATACGTTTTATATTAATCCGGCCCATTTCTTACCGCGAATAAATCTTTTCCATCAAACTTTATTTTGACACCCACTAAGGCAGGGACTATCAGTAGCCGGATGAAACCTGTCAGTCTGCCCGGAGAATTTTGTTTTCCATAAATATAATCCATCCACCTAATCTTCCTTTTAACGAATAATACTCCTTCACTCACATGCGTGTACAATTTTTATTACCTTTGTCGGAATATATTAAGGAATCCATCCACCAAAAAATCCTTTTACAACATGCCAGAGGTAAAAATTTTCTCCGGGACCAATACGGCTGAATTAGCATCAAGAATTGCAAAAGCGTACGGTCAGGAATTGGGAGAATTGACGCTTAGTAAGTTTAGCGACGGAGAATTATCCCCAAGCTATAACGAGTCTATCCGAGGCTGTAACGTGTTTTTGATCCAGTCCACCAATCCTTCGGCTGATAACCTTCTGGAATTGTGCCTGATGATCGATGCTGCCAAGAGAGCCAGTGCTTACAAAGTCTGCGCGGTTATCCCCTACTATGGATACGCACGTCAGGACCGAAAGGACAGACCAAGAGTTTCCATTGCAGCCAAGTTGATAGCAAACATGTTAACATCCGCGGGGGCTGACCGAATTATGACTTGCGATCTACATGCCGGACAAATTCAAGGATTTTTCGATATTCCTTTGGATCATTTGAACGGATCAGCTATTTTTGTGCCCTATTTGAAAAGTCTCGACTTAGGGAACCTCCTTTTTGCCTCACCCGATGTGGGTGGTGTTGGAAGAGCAAGGGCTTACGCCAAGCATTTTAAAGTAGAGTTGGTGGTCTGTGACAAGCATAGAAAAAGAGCTAATGAAGTGGCTTCCATGCAGGTAATCGGAGATGTGGAAGGTATGGATGTGGTGCTAGTGGATGACTTGGTCGATACCGCGGGAACTATCTGCAAAGCTGCTCAGATAATTCTGGATAAGGGTGCGACCTCTGTCCGAGCCATCGCCACTCATGGGGTTCTTTCGGGAAATGCGTATGAAAATATCGAAAATTCCGTCTTGTCCGAACTTGTCGTTACCGATACTATTCCGCTTAAGCAACAATCCTCAAAAATTAAGGTACTTACCGTAGCTGACCTTTTTGGCAAAGCAATTCATGCAGTCACTGGGAATGAGTCCATCAGTGCCCTGTTTATTTAACCGAATTTAATTTTAACTATTTTATACCAATTACTTATGAAATCAATAGAGATTATAGGGTTTAAAAGAGCAAATCTCGATAGCAGAGAACTTACCCAAATTAGGGAAGAGGGAAATGTTCCTTGCGTGGTTTACGGACCAGGCATTAAGGAGCAAATTCACTTCTATTCACCCATCATCCTTTTCAGGGATTTAATCTATACCCCTGAAGTTCACATGGTAGAGCTGAACATCGAAGGTACGATCATCAAGGCAATCTTAAGAGAAGCTCAGTACCATCCGGTAAGTGAAATGATCCTGCATGCTGATTTCTTGGCTTACAGTGACGATACGCCTATTAAAATGGATATCCCAGTCAATTTCAAGGGATCTTCTCCAGGTATCATGAAAGGTGGAAAACTGGAAGTAAAAGCAAGGACACTTTCTGTAAAAGGCCTTGCTACGGATCTTCCTGACAGCATTACTGTAGATATTTCCAAGCTCGACTTGGGTAAGTCTGCTAAGGTGTCTGATCTGAAAGCAGAAAATTTTGAAATCCTAACTAGCCCCAATGTGACGATAGCAACTATCGGTATTCCAAGGGCACTGAGAGGTAAGAAAGCAGGCGAAGAAGAAGTTTAAAACCTGCATTAAAGTGACTGTAACATCCTGTCTCCTTCAGAAGAGGCAGGATTTTTTATTCCAACGACTTCTACTATTCTGTTTATGAAATATCTGATTGCCGGATTGGGAAACATAGGGGCCGAATATGAACTAACCAGGCACAACGTGGGATTTCTGACCTTAGACCGCCTCGCTGATGTGAAAGGACTGACCTGGGAAAGTAACCGTCTTGCTTTTACCACCTCATACAAGGTCAAAGGAAGGCATCTTTATTTGATCAAACCTACTACTTACATGAATCTAAGTGGTCGGGCTGTAAATTATTGGCTAAAGGAATTAAAAATAGAAAAATCTAATCTTTTAGTTATTGTCGATGATCTCTCCCTGCCTTTTGGAAAGCTTCGTATGCGGCCTAAAGGATCCGCTGCTGGACATAACGGATTGAAAAATATTGAAGAAACGCTCCACGGAAGTGATTACCCCCGGCTACGCTTTGGCATCGGTGATGATTTCCCGAAAGGCCGACAAGTTGAATATGTTCTTGGAAGGCTGGGAAATCGGGAACTGGATGAACTTCCAGATGCGATGGACCGGGCAATTGACATGATAGAGGCTTTTTGTACCGTGGGCATTAGCCAAGCCATGAGTCAATTTAACCAGTAACCCATGTATAGCATCAACCTAGGACTTCAAATAGTCCCAAAAAGTAAAACAGTCGACACCTATTCCTTGGTGGATGAAGCCATTCGGGTAATCCAAGAATCCGGAGTCCCCTATTCTGTCACGCCATTTGAAACTGTCATGGAGGGTCCTCAGGATATGCTTATGGCTATCGCCCAAAAGGCTCAGGAAGCTGTGCTATCCGCAGGTGCCGATGAGGTCTTGATCTATTATCGCCTTCAGGTCCGAAAAAATGGGGATGTCACGATGGAGGAAAAAACCGGGAAATTCCAAAAATAAAAAAAAGCAGGCCAAAGTTTCCGGCCTGCTTTTTTTATTATCAAAAAACAAATTGCTTATACTACTTCCGCTTTGATGAGGTTTAGTGCAGAACCCGCCTTAAACCAGCCAATCTGCCCTTCATTATAAGTAGGGTTTACTTTGATTTCGTCCACGCTTCCGTTGGCATGGTTAAGCACTACTGTCAATGACTTGCCCGGCTTGAACGTATCCAGTCCGACGATATCTATGCTGTCGTTTTCCTGAACCTTATCGAAATCCGCAGCATTGTCAAAGGTAAGTGCAAGCATGCCCTGCTTTTTCAGATTTGTTTCGTGGATTCTGGCGAAGGATTTTACCAAAATGGCCCTTACTCCCAAAAACCTCGGTTCCATCGCCGCATGTTCCCTCGAAGATCCTTCACCATAGTTTTCATCTCCCACGACTATGGAACCAACTTGGTGCTGCTTATATTGCCGCTGTACGGCAGGCACCTCTCCATATTCCCCGGTAAGTTGATTTTTCACCTTGTTGGTTTCCCCGTTGAAGGAATTAACCGCACCGATGAGCATGTTGTTGGAGATGTTATCCAAGTGTCCGCGGAACCTCAACCAAGGACCAGCCATTGATATGTGGTCGGTAGTACATTTACCCTGTGCTTTTATGAGCAGTTTTAATCCTTTCAAGTCCTGTCCTTCCCACGCTGGGAAAGGATCCAGCAATTGTAGGCGCTCTGAAGCAGGGTCCACGACCACTTCCACTCCAGTGCCATCTTCGGCTGGCTCTTGATATCCAGCATCCTCCACAGCGAAGCCCAAGGCGGGAAGTTCCAGCCCCAATGGCTCGTCCAGCTTGACCGCTTTTCCCTCTTCATTGATTAAGGTATCCGTCATGGGATTAAAGGTAAGGTCGCCTGCAATCGCTAAAGCGGTAACCACTTCCGGAGACGCAACAAAAGAATGTGTGTTGGGGTTGCCGTCGGCACGTTTGGCAAAGTTCCTGTTAAAAGACGTGATGATCGAATTTTTCTCCTGCTTTTCAGCTCCGTGACGGGCCCATTGACCGATACAAGGCCCACAGGCATTTGCCAGTACGACCCCGCCCATATCTTCAAATGTCCCAAGGAACCCATCTCTCTCTACGGTGAAGCGTACCTGTTCCGATCCTGGAGTGATGGTATATTCGGATTTTGCCTTTAACTTCTTATCTACGGCCTGTTGAGCTAATGACGCCGCTCGGGATATATCTTCATAGGAAGAGTTGGTACAAGACCCAATCAGACCCACCTCCAACTTCTGGGGCCATCCGTTGGCCTTTACAGCTTCTGCAAACTTCGACAAAGGCCAAGCCAAATCCGGAGTAAATGGTCCATTTATATGGGGCTCCAATTCAGAAAGGTTGATTTCTATAACTTGGTCGAAATACTTCTCTGGGCTATCATAAACCTCGCTGTCACCGGTGAGATGTTCCTTGATGCCGTTGGCCAAGTCCGCAACTTCTGCCCTCCCCGTTCCTCGAAGATACGCTTCTGATTTTTCATCATAACCAAAGATGGAGGTTGTCGCTCCAATTTCGGCACCCATATTACAGATGGTACCTTTTCCGGTAGCGGATAGTGAGCGTGCACCGGCACCGAAGTATTCCACGATGCAGCCTGTACCGCCTTTTACCGTAAGGATCCCGGCTACTTTGAGGATTACATCTTTGGCCGATGTCCAACCAGAAAGCTTTCCGGTCAATTTCACACCTATTAATTTTGGGAATTTCAGTTCCCAAGCAAGTCCTGCCATAACATCGCAGGCATCTGCTCCACCTACTCCTATAGCTATCATACCGAGGCCACCCGCATTTGGGGTATGCGAATCCGTACCTATCATCATGCCTCCGGGAAAAGCATAATTCTCCAACACTACCTGATGGATAATACCCGCACCTGGTTTCCAAAAGCCCAACCCATATTTATTGGATACGGATGATAAAAAATCATAAACCTCCTTATTTTTATTTTTCGCCTTTTCCAAGTCGGTAGTGGCTCCGATTTCCGCCTGAATAAGGTGGTCACAATGCACGGTTGACGGCACAGCTACCTGCGACCTTCCCGCCTGCATGAATTGCAACAAGGCCATTTGGGCGGTGGCGTCTTGCATGGCTACCCGGTCGGGTTGAAAATCCACGTAGGCCACACCTTTTTCAAGCGCCTGACTTGCAGCTCCTTCAGATAAATGTGCATACAGTATTTTTTCTGTAAGGCTCAACGGCTTACCTACCGCTTTCCGGGCTGCTTCGATTCGGGCGGGATAATTGCCGTATACAGCCTTGATCATTTCTATATCAAATACCATTGGAAATGTATTATATGATTATGTGTTTGAAAATTCAATTGCTGGCAAAGATATAAAAATCACGCATATAAAGCCCAAAATGGGCATTACTTTGCTTGATTTAATACCTAATCAAAACAATCTTTTGTTCGGAGAGATACTACCCGGTGAATTCAGATTAATCTAAATCCAATAAAAACTTCAGCGTATCCTTCTGGTCCGCATAGTCGCCCAATGAAGGAAACTGTGCCTGACCCATGGATACCGATCCCGGAAACCAGCCTTGCCGGCTGACTGTGCATTGGATCTTATGGGCAACTGAGTCTAACATTAAGGATAATTCTTCCTGACTGTTGTATAGTTCGTAAAAAAGCACTGCAATTGGTGAAACCAACTCTTTGCTTTCCCGAACTAAGAGAAACCCGTTATCCAAATGGGGTTCCTGATTCACCAAATAGATCGATTTATTGTACTCGTAGTTGTTCAGGTATTTATGGTGATCAATGATTTTTGCTTGTTTATCCGCTGCCTGAAGCAATTGCTGGAGTTGGATTGGGTCTTTGATGTAGATTTTGGAAACATTTCGGCACCCCAGTCCAAAATACAAAAAAATATCATCGGCAAGTTTCGCCAAATCATCATCAGATTCTTCCCCGTCCAATATAGCCACCGAAGTGCGGTTTTTGCGGATGATGTGCGGGTATTTCCCAAAGTAATAATTAAAGTAGCGTGCAGAATTATCGCTTCCGGTGGCGATATAAGCATCCATGCCATTCAACCTTTCTGCCCATACCACCTGCCGTTCCATTTCAGGTGCGATTGAAAAAAGCTGCTCCATCAGCCAAGGGATCAAAACCCCATCAGTGGTGCTTAATTTAACATGTGCAGTATGTCCGGCCATCAGGACACATAAGAGGTCATGGAAACCAACTGCAGGCACATTACCTGCCATAATGAGCCCAACAGATCGGCTGTTTTGAGCAGTCGCCGAGGGATAGGGTGAGAGCCAAATTCTCAACTTATCTTCCTCCAAAAAATTACTTAACCCTTCCAAAGCAATACGGGTATGTTCTGGAGTAAACCAATTGTTGTTGTTGACCACCTTGTAAGCCAACTCATCAAACGTATGGTTGTCAAGTTTTTTCAGGAATTTACCCAATGCGTCAAAGGAGTATATTTTTTCTTCTAATAACATAGGTTTCTAACTAAGGATATATAGCCGGCACTTACTAGCCACATCCACCCTGCTGCAAAGGGGGCGGCGTGCAAATATAGTTCGAATCAATCACAATCCCTCGACTTGATCGGGTGTCTCTGCCGGATTTACTTAGCACAGCAAATAATGTAGGGAATTATTTTTAAGGTAAGTATAGCCAAATAACTTGTTCAATTGTATTATGGTTATTAGTTTTGTATCCAACATTTAACAGAAGTATCGACATGGCAATAATGATAACTGATGAATGCATCAACTGCGGTGCATGCGAACCCGAGTGTCCCAATACCGCTATTTATGAAGGTGGTGTATCCTGGACATGGGCCGGGGGCACCAGCCTGAAGCAAGTCACTTTGGAAGACGGAAGTGTAGTTGATGCCACGGAAAAGCAAGAACCCGTTTCCGACGAATTTTATTACATCGTTTCGGACAAATGCACCGAATGTACCGGATTTCATGAAGAACCTCAATGTGCGGCGGTATGTCCGGTAGATTGCTGCGTAGACGACCCTGATCATCGAGAGAGCGAAGATGCGTTATTATCTAAAAAAATATACATGCATGGTGAATAATCCGTACGATGGAAACCACACACTTATAGATATATAAATATGTGGTTTCCATCGTTTATTTTGTTGGTTGTCCCTTTTTTTTATTAAAAAATTCTACCTAAATTTGAAATAAGTATTCTATTTACTTTAACTTGTCAAAAATTATTTTTGAAAAAACCAAAAAGTTTAGGATTGTGGAAGACAACAGAGATTACGATAGAGATGAGATCTTCTCAAAAAAGGTAAAGGCAGGGAAAAGAACGTATTTTTTCGATGTCAAATCTACCCGCTCCAATGATTACTATCTCACCATTACGGAGAGCAAGCGCAAAGTGAAAGATGATAGTTTTTTTTATGAAAAACATAAAATTTTTCTGTACAAAGAAGACTTTGCCAAATTTGTAGATGCCCTTCAGAACACCGTAGACCATGTGAAAAATGAGTTAATGGCGGATTTTGATTTTTACCAATTTGATGTTGAACCAAATGAGGACACGAATAAATTTGGAGATGACCTTAAATGGGAGTAATTAGATACCCAATTTGGTCAGTTCAACATTTCTCTTTACATCTTTAGTATTTGCAAAGAAGATACATCTCTTTTAACCTCTTGATAGAATAATTCGGTCAATAATAGGCTGTCTTATTTTGCCAAGAGGTTCTTTTTTGTACTTTTGATTTCTATGAACAAAGGGGTACTAAAGGCATTATTTGTAGCTATACTGGTCATATTGCTTGGTGTGTATTTTTCGAACATCAGCATGTACCTGGTGTTTTCTCTGGTCATAGCTGCTGTACTCCGCCCACTTACCAACAGGATAAATAACCTCTACCTCCTTGGACAGCCAGTGCCGCGGGCTGTGGCCATCCTCGTTTCTTTTGTATGTGTCATTACGGTTTTCACCATGTTGGTGTTTTTGTTTATACCCCTTTTTAGGACTCAGTTTGAACTACTTCAGGAGTTGAATGTCAATTACCTGTACGAGCAGATGCAAAAACCGGCAGGCTATATCGAGGGGATCTTAATCAAATTTAACCTAATCGCAAACGAACCGGGTTATTTGCTCCAACTTGTAAAAAACAATCTTCTAATCACCCTGAGTAGTATCGATCTGCAGGGGTTTGTCAATCAGTTCATCTCTACGACAAGCTCCTTGCTGATCAGTATTTTAGCAATTTCTTTTATCACGTTTTTCCTTTTACTGGAAAATGGCCTTTTGAGAAGAAATCTCATCAATTTTGTGCCTAATCCTTATTTTGAACTATCCGTTGCTACTGTACACAAGATTGAGCGTCTACTGTCCAATTACCTGATAGGTCTTCTCGTTCAGATGTCCTCCATATTTTCCCTTGCTTCTATAGGCCTCCTTTTGGCCAACATAGATTATGCAATGAGTATTGCTGTTTTTGCGGCTGTTGCGAATTTAATACCTTACGCTGGCCCCATT
>DATHWC010000147.1:0-2272 GCA_035460985.1 Lunatimonas sp. | reverse complement strand
TACTGATCAATTCCCGAATCATTTGATCATCTTCTACAACTAATATTTTTTGCTTCACCAAATCACCTCTTGGCTATTGTACTAAACAACGAAGTTTTAGTTTAACTTTTGGACTTCCTGAAGCATGTGCTCATAGTTCATCGCACCACGTGCAACAAATTGCACCCGGCCACTCGAGTCGATCATATACGAAGTGGGATATGCCTGGACCTGATAGGCATCCGATACTTCCGAATTTACATCCATCGGTATTGGAAAAGTCAGCCCAAAGTCTTTTACAAATGCGGCCACTCCTTCTTCGTCTCTTT
Source organism: Lunatimonas sp. (assembly GCA_035460985.1). Lineage (GTDB taxonomy): Bacteria > Bacteroidota > Bacteroidia > Cytophagales > Cyclobacteriaceae > Lunatibacter. The sequence continues at coordinate 1,964 of DATHWC010000147.1, read as the reverse complement.
CGGACTCGGTTAGGTTAATGGCCAAAATCTCCAAATCCATGTCTTGATATAATTTCTCCATGTCGGGCATCTCTGCTCTGCAAGGCGGACACCAAGTAGCCCAAAAATTTATAAAGACGATTTGCCCTCTGTAATCAGATAACTTTGCGGTTTCACCCTCCAATGTTGTCAATTCGAAATCGGGTGCCATGTTTCCGATTGCAAGCCCAGTTTCTTCATCCCCAGTTTCCTCGCTGCTGCTAGTCCCTTGCTCTCCCTTAGAAGCGCTGAAATCATAAACAGTCCAACCAACCATTAACACGATAAGCGTTATAAAAATTATTTTTTTCATTTCCAAAAACCTCCAACTAATCCTAGTTTCGCTAACCAAGTATCCTCTATCAGGTCAAGCAGATATCCTGTAATTAAGGGCATTTGACCAAAAAATAACACAAGTCCCATCAGTATCATAATAACGCCGCCAACTTTCATGATCATTTGGCTTCGGCGGACAATCCATTTTGTCGACCCCAGGAAAAAAGTCAAGATAAGGAAAGGTAAAGAAAAGCCAATTACATACATAACCGTGTAAAAAATCCCTTGGCCGGGGTTACTGGCAGCCAAAAGCAGTATGGAACCAAAAATCGGGCCGATACAAGGAGTCCATCCGGCTGCGAAACCAAGGCCGATAAAAAAGGTTCCGATATATCCGGTGGGTTTTCTTGAAAATTGAAAGCGCCTTTCTTTCATTAATTCCGTAATGTTAATCCAACCAGCGATAAACAAGCCCATGATGACGATGAAAATCCCCGCAATACGCTGGATGAGTAAACCCGAATCTCCCCATAACAAGGTTTGAATCTGCTCTCCTAAAAAAGAAGCGCTGGCTCCGAGGCTGATGAACACAAGCGAAATGGCTGATAAAAAAACCAATGAATGGCTTAATAATTTCTTGCGAATTTCTAAGCTTTGATTGCCTTGTAATTCTTTTACACTGATTCCTGTTATGTAGGAAAGGTATGCCGGAAAAATCGGCAGTACGCAAGGGGACAAGAAGGACAGAGCCCCTGCACCGACAGCCACCAACATTCCTACAATCAAGACCGTATCTGTTTCAATTCCGCCCAAAATTACCACTCTTTCTTTTATTTATTAGCAACAGGGTCAAGCTCGCTGCAAAAAACAAGACGATAAACCAAGGTGCCATCATATACCCGAACACCGTTACAAAGGGCTGAACAATAGTAAGAATCCATATTCCTAAAGCCCATCCGATTAACATCGTGCTTATTAATGCATGGACTTTCAATCTTCGCTGAAGAAGAAGATATAGAATGATGAGAATCGCGAGTAAGATCAAATAGCCAAATGAAAGGGTTTGGTCGTTCCAGCTAAACTGAATGAACTCAAACAAAAATGAGGATAGTAAAAAGATAGGGACCATCGTTTGGATAAGTAATAGAACATTCAATTGACCTTTATAAGATCTGTAAAAAAGCAGTAGTGAAGTTAATAAAATAGCAACATAGAAGGCACTGGAATCACTAGGGTAGGCTAGTATGGCCAATGGATCACTGATAAATACAGGGAAGTTCACGATAATCTTTCCCGCCCAAATAAACAGGATCAGATTAACAATTTGAGAAGTGATTTCTTTGATCTGACTTTTCCGCTGCTCCTTGGGTAGGTCACTCACTAAGTAAAAAGATAGGATTCCTCCAAATATGCTAATCATGATGATAAAGATGGAAATTATTTTAGTAGTCTCAACCATTGCGATCCTCCGTTTCGGTTCCCTTAATTGTTTACATTACCTGATGAATATGAAAGTTTGACGAAAACAGGCAGGGTTAATCGTTTAAAAGATATTTTACATTCTGTGACTAATCGAAAGAAAAGCCCACGACAAATAAGATTTTGTCATGAGCCATTTCCATAGGGAACTGAAAACAATGGGTGGAGTCAGGAGGATTGCTTCACGCTAA
>DATHWC010000146.1:0-19584 GCA_035460985.1 Lunatimonas sp. | reverse complement strand
TGATTTAGCGGATTTACACGGATTCATTTTTATGACGACGATCTTTTAAACCAATAAAAAAAATCCGTGTCATCCGTGTTTTTTTCTTTTCACGCAACGTACGCAACGATGACGCAGCGGCCGCTTTTTGGTGCCGACCTTTTAAACCCATAAAAAAAATCCGCTTTATCCGTATTATCCGAGTCGTCCCTGTTCCTTTCCTTTTCACGCAACGGCCACTACGATGATGCGGCGTCCGTAACGGTTCTATAAAAACACATCGTTCTAAATTGTTGCGGCATTCACCCGATAAATAATCCAACGTTGATAGACGGGTACGGATGGCATGTTCACCGTTTCAGGTTAGTCGTAGAGAACTTGTGTGAGGGTTGCTAATTGTTGTATAATTTATATTATGTTAAATAGAATTTAAGTGCGCTCTCCGCCATTCTTTTAGCCGGTTTTCCATAGAGTTGTCATAATAATTTCCCGGTGACACAGTAACTTCTTTAACTTTCGGTTTGGGTTTTCCATCCACCACTGATATCCATTCATCGTCAACCTTTTCATTAAATCCAACCTGACATAGCGTTAAATTAAATTTTTTCGCCAGTCTCACCATTTCATTGATTTCCATAAGTATTAAATAATTAGATTCAAAGTGCGTTTTATAAAATTAAAGTTCTTCGACTTCTTTTTATTTTCGATTGAAAAATCAAAAAACAATCGACCTCTCCCATAAACAAAAATGTCTTATATGGTTAATAAACTAACCATATAAGACATTTAAGATTTTTGTATTTAACCTCAGAAACTCCTATTTACTTGCCGTAGGCTTTTCCAACGGATGCTCCTGCAGCAATTCCGTCGGTGAATAAAATCCTTTTTTAGCCGCACTCGCGTCACGAACCGATTTTACTTTTGCCGGCGTAATAGCAGAGGCCTCGTTACCAAAAGAATTTCGGACATACGTAGCCACCGCGGCGATGTCTTCATCATTCAACATTCCCCCATAAGGCGTCATGGGTACTTGCCCCGGATATTCCTTACCCAGTACTTCTATGGGGCCCATCAGGCCATTAAGTATGATTTTGATCAGGCGGTCTTGATTGCCTACCACCCACTGCGTTTCTGCCAAAGGCGGAAATCCAGAGGCTGTCAAACCTTTGCCATCTTCCTGATGACAGGTTATACAAAATCCCTCCTTACTGTAGATTACTTTTCCCTTTTCATACAGTGCCAGCTCGGCACCTTTCAAGTTTGTATCGGATGCAGGCATAACCTCGTCAAGAGACTTGCTCTTAAACTCAATACGTCCACTTGCACTGATGACTACATCACTGAGGGAAAAGCCGTTCAAATGGGCAAGGGAAGTTTCAAATGCCTTGATCATCCACTCATCTTTTGGATGGGCATTGGCTACCTCTAGTATTTCCAACCCACTGTCTTTATCCAACCAAGAAGCAGCCACAATAGCTTCCAGCCGTACCCTTCCGTGTTCATCCGCCGCAGCCTGCTTCAACATTTCAACTTGATTGGGAACCTGGTGGCCTGTATAGCGCAATACCCTTGCTGCCGCTGCCCGGGCTCTTGGATCTTTGGCTTCTAGCATTTGCTTGAGTAGTCCCTGATCCACTTTATTTAGCCCCCAGGATACCCAAAGTGCTTCCAGTACATGGTGTTCATATTTGGGATCACTTTTATCCAGGTTTGAAGTCCAAGTTTTCATTTTAGCCAATACTTCATCGGCATCTCTACCCCTCAATTCAGATCTGGTTCTATATCTGGCCCGAAATTCCGGTAATTTCAAGTTCTCCAATAACTGATCAATACTTGCGCCTGCAATTGGCGGCGGTGTGATAAGTGGACGGCTGGGATAGGTGATTCGGTATATCCTTCCATGGGAATGGTCCCGTAAGGGGTCTCTGGCGTTGTGTTGCATATGACCTACCAGGATGTTGTGCCAGTCTATAAAGTATAGCGACCCATCCGGCGCGAATTCCATGTCCACAGGACGGAAATTTCTGTCATCACTCTTCACTAAATCCTGTCGGTGACGGCTTTTGTACCCTGTACCATCATCTTCAATCACGTGTTGCTTCATCCCAAGAAATCCAATGGTGTTGTTGATCAGCATATCCCCCTGAACATCATCCGGGAAATGCCTGCTGGAAACAAACTCCAAGCCGGAAGTGGGCCGTACACGGTGCGCATCTTCAATCAAGTTAGCCCCTTTGTGGGTTGCTTCCCCGTAACGCGGTTTTACAGAGCCCGGCATCATCCAGCGAACGTCAGGTCCGGAAGTTTCTGCAAAGAAATTTTGTCCCCAATCATCAAATGCAATTCCCCAAGGATTTGGAATGGGAAGCTGGGCTGTTCTTTCCAAGTGTCTCCTTGCAGGATTATACCGATAGAATCCTCCATTCGTTGCCCGTACGGGACCATAGGGAGTTTCTACATTGGTATGAAGGAAAACCCCCTCCCCCATGTAGATTGCTCCGGAGGGATCCGCAACAAATGCACTGATATTGTGGTGGGTATCGTGATCATCGAAACCGCTCATTAGGATTTCCTTGGTATCAGCCTTATCGTCACCGTCAAGATCTTTTAGGATTATTAGATTCGTACCTTGGGAAACATACACTCCTTCCGGGGCGATTTCCAACCCTATGGGAAGGTGAAGACCGTCGGCAAATACCGTTTGCTTATCGGCTTTGCCATCATTGTTGGTGTCTTCCAATATCAAAATTTTGTCATTTGGCTTAGCGTCTCCCGGCTTATAGTGGGGATAACTAGGCATCACAGCTACCCATAAACGACCCTTGTTGTCAAATGTCATTTGTACTGGATTGGCCAGATCAGGGAATTCAACCTCCGAAGCAAACAACTCTAACTTATATCCCTCAGGTACCTGGATTTTATCCAAAGCATCCTGTCCATATAGGTATTCGAGGTTTCCGTTTTTCTCCGGGTTATAATTGGTTTGCACCTCCGGCAATTCCCGGGTATTGGCATCAGCCGCTACGAGATCAAATGATTCTCCTCTGGTGGCAGCCCAGATGGCCTGATCCCGGTTATCTGTCATTTGCCTTATTTTCTCTATTTCATACGGATAGTTGTCCGGTCCAAATGGATTATATCGCCTCCCAAATACGTGAACTCCGTTAGGGATTTTGTAGTCATTGTGCCACATCCAGTTTTTTTCCATTACAGCTTCATGGATTTGGTCGCGGTATTTCTCTGCACGGGCTTTGTTTTTGCCGAAGAGTTTTTCCGCAAGAAATACTGAGAACTTTTTATAGCCTTCCTCATTTAACTGAAAGCCGTCAATGGTAAGGGGATCTTTACTGGAGGAATACCACTTTTTGGATGGCTCAAAGGCATCTACGAAAAAAACCTGGTTTCTTTCGGCTACTTCTTTCATTGCTTGGGTGTAGAGTGCCAGGTTTTCGTTTTCTTTCTGTCCATCAGGTAAATCATACAAGTCCGACAGGTCTTCAAATGCAATGGGGGAAACCAAGGCCAGTTGTGCTGGAAGATTCCCATTATAATTTTGCCCCTTAGTATGCTCGATGAATGCTTCCAGTTCTTCTTTCCATAATTCTAAGCCTTCCAGACCTTCGAAACTCTCGTTATAACCAAAAAAGGCAACGATAATATCTGCCTCTAAGCGGGTAAGCCACTCGTCTGGATATTCTAAATGCCCTTCACTGCCGGAAGGTGTTGCTAATTCTGTTTGAAATTTTTCAGCTCCCGGAAATGCCCAGGGAGTTTTCCTTCCGGAGTGAGCCCTAAAGCCAGGGGTATCCCCGGCATCACTCATGTTTCGAATAAAAAGTAGGGAATCGGGATACCTCACGTGCATTTCCGTTTCAAAATGCCCGTAATTCATCATGCGTGAACCTAGGTTGTTCCCGATCAGCATGATATGGTCTCCCTTTCTCAAAGTCAATGTATCTTCCTCCGGGCCACAGCTGACTGCTGTCCATACGAGGAATATCAATAAAAACCCTTTGAGTAGTTTATGCAAATTTTTCATTTGGTGGTTATTAGGTTAGTTTACTTAATGGGTATGGAATAATTGAATAAAAAGAAATTCTTTTATTTAAATTTTGTCATTCCAGTATATAAATAAAAGGTAATATAAGTCAAATACTGTCCTGTACTATCCTGTTAAATTATAAACTTTACATTGCACTATCAATAATAGCTGAATTGGGACTCATTTCCAAAAAGAATTACTTGACCGGATATTTTCACCACACATTATAAATCTTTTGATATTTCGGATAAAAGTGTTTAATCTTAAATTTCAATTCAAACTATGAACACTTCCCGTATCGGACTTTTGCTAGGTCCCCTCCTTTTTATTCTAATCTTTCAGTTTGTTTCCCCAGAAGGCCTGTCCCGTGAAGGCGTCGCCCTTCTAGCCATTACGGCATGGATAGCAACTTGGTGGATTACTGAAGCTATTCCCATTGCAGCGACGGCTCTCTTGCCTTTGCTACTTTTTCCACTGACGGGTGTGTCGGGCATAAAGGAAACCTCATTAGCCTATTCGGACCCGATGGTTTTACTTTACATGGGTGGGTTTATGATAGCAGTTTCTATTGAAAAATGGAACCTTCACAAACGAATTGCTTTGAATATCATCGCCTTTATGGGGACTGATTTAAATAAGATCATATTAGGTTTTATGATTGCGACCGCGTTTTTGTCCATGTGGATATCCAATACTGCCACATCCCTGATGATGCTTCCCATAGCTATTGCGGTAGTGTCGCAATTGGGAAATCAGTCTCTTGACGAATCCCTGGCAGAAACAACGATTGGTAGAGCCTTAATGCTGGGAATAGCATACGGGGCAAGTATTGGCGGTATGGCCACGATTATAGGTACTCCCACCAATATTATTCTAGTTGGAGTTATTAAAAAATCCTTTGGAGTGGAAATAGGATTCAGTCAATGGATGATGATTGGCCTTCCTATTTCAGTGATTTTATTGGTGATTTGCTGGTATTATTTGGTGAATATCGCGTTTGATCTGACATTGGCAAAGCAAACCAAAGGGGGAAAAGAAGAGATTGATGAGCAACTAAAAGCCCTAGGTAGCATAAGCAAACAAGAAAAAAGAGTCTTGTGGGTATTCTTGGGAGTAAGCACCGCTTGGATATGTCGAACCTTTTTGTTACAGCCTCTTATACCCGTTTTGGATGATACAATTATAGCCCTTACAGGTGTAATGTTATTGTTCGTACTTCCTTCTGGAGAGGGAAATAATAAAAAACTTCTTGGCTGGGATGTCGCGGAGAAAATTCCTTGGGGAATTCTGATTCTATTTGGAGGTGGGTTGACTTTGGCAAGCGGATTTCAAGTGACAGGGTTGGCACAATGGATAGGTGAGCAGTTTATTTTGGTCCAAAATATCCCTTTTTGGCTCTTCCTGCTAATTATTATTGCGGCTGTTAATTTCCTTACGGAAATTACATCCAATGTCGCCACTGCTTCCATGCTGTTACCCATATTGGCGGCGGTTGCATTAGCCATGAATGTACACCCTTATGGTTTAATGGTTGGTGCAACGTTTGCAGCAAGTTGCGCATTTATGCTACCTGTTGCCACCCCTCCAAACGCTGTAGTTTTTGGATCAGGATATTTAACCATACCAGCTATGATAAGGGCTGGTATTTGGATGAATGTCATTTCAATCGTTGTGGTGGTATTGATTACTTTGTTTTTGTTGCCTGCTGTGTGGCAAATAAATTTGGGGATCTACCCGGAATTTTTAAAATAGAAAAGGGCATTGAAACGAATCAATGCCCTTCTTAGGTTAATTTATATTTTATGGATTATCTTTCCAACCAATCTGGTCCTAAAAGCTCTGCCAACTTTTTATCGTATACTTCAACTTCAGATTCATTGTTCAATCTTGTATGGATCTGATAAAGAATCTCCATAATATCTGTATTATCTGGTTTTAATTCCAACGCCTTCGTAAAGTAAGGCAAGGCTTCGACATACAAATCATCAGCTTGTTTTATCATTTCAGGAGAACGCTTTTCCCACTCATCATCAGAAAGGTCATTGACTTCCAAAACGATATTTCTAGCTTTTTCAAGATAAAGAGCACCTGCGTAATAGTTACCTTCGAAAAACTCACTGTCTGCTTTCACCGTTCTTGTGTACTCTTCTAACGCTCCATCAATATCTCCGGACTTTTCTTTTAAGTAACCATATCTGAGACGGATAGCGGTATTGTCTGGGTCATTTTTAAGAGCTGATTCAATGGAGGTCATTGCTTCGTCCATTTTATCCAATTGAAGTAACAACTGAATTTCGAATTCTGCTAAACCTTTGTCATCTGTGTATATTTCTCTAGCTTCCGATACCAATCTATAAGCTTCTTCTGGATTATTATCTTCCGCAGAGGCAATTTGAATCAGGAAATAGTAAGCATTAAGCTTATTATAGTCCTCGATATCAAGTAGTTTGGTGAAATATTCCTTAGCCCGCTGCGATTCACCAACCATATTTCCGGTATATCCGGCGTTAAATACTATGGATGTATCACTTGGATCCAAATCGGCCGCTAACGCAAAGAATTCAAAGGCCATTTCTATGTCTTCTTCTTCATATCGTTCAATGGCTTTGTTGAAGGAGGCGTTTTTTAATCTGTAAATTCCCTCACCTTGAAAATTTTCAGGCATATCAGGAAGAACTTCTTTAAATAAATCCTTGCTCACCTTTGTAGTAGAATCATTACCTTCCATTTCAAAGGTAGTCATGAAGCTTTCTTTTGCGGAAGTACCGTATGTTAAGTTTTCCATGGTGTTTGAAGAATCAGCTTCAAACATTTTAGTTTCAATCTTGCCTTTCAATAGAAACGTGTTTGGATCTTGACCGGTTTCCGGGTCTTCCAAGGCTCCTTTGATTTCACCGTAGGCTTCCTCTAGGTTTCCCCTTTTCATGTTTCTTTCAGCAGATTTGACTACTTTCTTTTGGCCAAATGCTAGCGTAGTGGCTATTCCAACCAAAGCTAATGATAAAATTAACTTTTTCATGTTCACGATTTTAAATCTTTATAGGTTCTCAAGTTTATTAAATATATCAAGCGTTTTCATTGTTTTCCAAATCGGCATCGTTTTCCATATCAGTTCCGTTTGTCTGGTCTAAATCTGGAAGCGGACCGTCTGTTTCATCAATTATATTTTCAATTTTTTCTATTGAGGAAATCTCGTCCGTATCGTTCAGCCTAATAAGTCTCACACCCTGAGTGGCTCTTCCCATGACTCTTACGCCGGCAACTGGAGTTCTTATGGCAATTCCAGATTTGTTGATAATCATTAAGTCATCGGTATCCCCAACTTCTTTAATCGCTACCAATCCCCCTGTTTTATCCGTCACATTCATGGCTTTTACACCTTTTCCACCCCTCTTAGTTATTCTGTATTCTGTAAGGAATGATCTTTTTCCATACCCTTTTTCAGAAACAACAAGTAACGTCGCATCATCTCTGGATACACAAACCATGCCAATAACATGGAAGGCTCCTCCATCGAGATTAATAGCTTTCACGCCGGTAGCTGTCCTTCCCATAGGCCTGACATTTGACTCGTGGAAGTGGACCGCTCTGCCAGAACTTGAGGCAATCACTATGTGGGTATCCCCGTTGGTCATTTCTACATTCACTAACTGATCGTCCTCCCTGATATTCAGCGCAATGATGCCATTGGTGCGGGGTCGACTGTATTTCTCGAGGGTGGTTTTTTTGATGATGCCTTTTTTTGTAATCATCACCAGATAATTATTGTTGATGTAATCCTCATCCGCCAAATCTCTCACCTGAATGATTGAACGAATTTTGTCCCCACCCTCAATATTTATCAAATTTTGTATGGGCCTACCTTTTGAAGTTTTCCCTCCCTCAGGAATGGCATAGGTTTTTAGCCAGAACAATTTACCTTTATCCGTAAATATAAGCAAATAATTGTGGGTTAATGCCGTAAACAGATATTCTGTAAAATCATGTTCCTTAGTGGTAACTCCCTTGGATCCCACACCTCCCCTACTCTGCGTCTTATATTCAGTCAGCACGGTACGTTTTATGTACCCTTGATGGCTTACGGTAATGACGACTTCCTCATTCGGGATCATATCCTCGTAGTTGAAGTCTTCCGCATTATGCTCAATGACAGTCCTACGCTCATCAGCATACCGTTCCCGGATTTCAGCAAGCTCATCTTTTATGATTTGCATACGCTTTCCTTCGTCAGCCAATATCTCTTTCAATTCTTCTATCAAGAGCATCAATTCATCATACTCTTTTTGGATCTTTTCACGCTCCATGCCGGTAAGGCGTTGAAGGCGCATATCCAAGATTGCCCTAGCCTGTATTTCTGAAAGCTCAAACCGCTCCATCAAACCCGTTCTTGCCGTTTCCGGATCCCTTGATCCCCGAATCAAACTAATAACCTCGTCCAGGTGATCCAGAGCAATTAGATATCCTTCAAGAATATGAGCTCGCTTTTCCGCTTCTTTCAGCTCGTATTCAGTCCGCCTAACCACGACCTCATGACGATGGTTGACATAGTGTACAATGAGATCCTTTAAATTTAAGGTATATGGCCGACCTTTTACCAACGCTACATTGTTAACGCTAAAGGAGGTTTGTAGCTGAGTATGTTTATATAAATTGTTGAGTACGACATTCGCAACAGCATCTTTTTTAAGTTCATATACGATGCGCATCCCCTGTCTATCGGATTCATCCCTAATGGCAGATATCCCATCCAGCTTCTTCTCATTGATCAGCTGTGCGGTTTTTTCTACCATGCTGGCTTTGTTAACCTGATACGGAATTTCAGTAATGATGATCATTTCCTTTCCGTTGTCCTTCAGTTCAACATTTGCCTTACCCCGCATAATGATGCGGCCACGGCCTGTTTCAAAGGCATTTTTTACGCCATTATACCCGTATATAATTCCCCCGGTTGGAAAATCCGGTGCAATGATATGCTCCATCAATTCAGGTATAGTAATATCCCTGTTGTCTATATACGCAACTATCCCATCTATAACTTCCCTTAAATTATGGGGAGCCATGTTCGTGGCCATACCTACCGCAATACCAGATGCTCCGTTAAGTAATAAAGCGGGGATTTTAGCGGGAAGTACTACTGGTTCTTTTAAGGTATCATCGAAATTAAATTGAAAATCAACGGTCTCTTTGTTGATATCAATCAAAAGTTCCTCGGCAATTCTCCTCAACCTCGCCTCTGTGTACCTCATTGCCGCCGGATTATCTCCATCGATGGAACCGAAGTTTCCCTGAGGATCAACCAATGGATATCTCAATGACCAATGTTGGGCCATTCTTACCAATGTTTCATACACCGCTGAATCTCCGTGAGGGTGATACTTACCCAACACTTCCCCTACAATTCTCGCAGATTTTTTATAGGGTTTGTTGTGAGATACTCCCAATTCTTGCATCCCGTAAAGTATTCTACGGTGAACAGGTTTTAATCCATCCCTCACATCAGGTAATGCCCGGGAAACAATCACCGACATCGAATAATCGATGTAGGCACCCCGCATTTCCTCCTCAATATTAATAGGTATTATATTCTCGTTTTCTCCTTGAGCCATAATTAGAATAATCTCAATAATAAACGGCAATATACGAAAAAATAGCCGTTTTAGAAAAGTAAAATTTTACTTAAAAGCTAATATGATGGTATTTAATTTATATTCATGGAGTTAATTTATCTAATTTTTTAGAATACAATGAATTCCTCGCTTTAATTTCCGTACCACTGTCCTACTTTCCTGTGTTGACGCTTCCAAATCGGGCTTCCCCTATATTCTACCCCATTATGTAAGTGCTTCATCACAACTCCACAACCAGGGACTTTGCACCGTTTGGTACTGGGAATTCTCAGTGAAGCCCCAACCTGAATGGTAGCCATAGTCTGGGTCATGGCTTGGTTTTCCATGAGATCTACTCTTCCATAGTTGAAATTGCGAACGGATACGGCAGGCCTAATATATACATTGGTGTATTCGGACAAATCTCTTTCAATCCTCAACCCCACTCCATAGTAAGGCTCATCGATGGACACCCGGCTATCGAAATTCCCCCTTGATATCAGTTTACCAAATTCGGCGTCAAGTATAAACCGCCATAAATACTCCTGCTGTATCCGGAGCCTCCGTTCGGTTTGCATATAGAAATTATTTGAGTCGTATTTTTTATACCTCCAGTTTAAAAACGTTGCTCTTTTGTTGGCATCAAATAGTACTATTCCCACCGTTCCAAACAACTTGTCGAAGGTGTAATTGGGGTTTTCAAACCCAAACCGATAATCCTCAAGCTTTAGGGGATCCATTCGTCCCCACTCACGCCCATAACCTCCTCCTATTATCAGAAGATTAAATATATTCAGTTTAACACCAAGTTGTGCGAAGTGGGCAAACTGGGTACCCCGAAAAGTCAGTGTGTCATCAGCACTGATATCCTGTGAATTATCGGTAAGAACAGAGGTGATATTGATGTATTCGCTCGGTGACTGACTGTGGAACGTCAGTGCGTTGCTGTGTAATCCTGATCCTACGGCGGCTTCAAAGGAAAAACTACCTATGGCGTTTCGAAAGACATTGCCAAGATCACTTTCACTTTTTCTCGCACTCCCCCTAAGTTTGCGGTCGATTCCGAATATGTCATCATCCTGCGCCCACGATCCTGATGCGGTGATGAGCATAAAAACAAGTGTTCCCAATAAAAATGGCTTAGCACAACAGCGATTTAACATAACAGCTTGAATTTTGACAATTATTTACTTTTATAAGTGAATCATAGCTAGCTAATATCCACGTTATTTACTAACGTAAAGAAACAAAAAATCCCTCAACCAGGAGGGATTTTGTTTCAATTTAAAACATCAATTTATCTTTATGCACCTGTACCGCTTTCGGTATCCTCATCCACAGTTCTTTTTTCCTTAAGCTCTGCCTGTAGCGATTCCACCTTTTCTTTGACTTCAGGATTTTCTTTCATCGCTTTGTTTACCTTGTTAAAGGTGGCAACTCCCAATATTTCGTCATTCTTAATCAGCTCTATCTTTAGTTCACGAACCTCGTCACCAAGAGAACCCATGAAGGCTAATATTTCTTCATACGCTGCTTTTTCATCATCTGTAATCTCGATTTCAGCCAGCTTTTCCTCGTCATCCCATGCCGCTTTTATTTCATTATACCTTCCGGCACCTTCTATGACCTCGTTGTTGCGGATCATGTCAATCAATTCTATGTTCTTTTTTTCATAGAATGCCATGACAGAATCTTCCATGACAGCAAATTTTTCTATTTCCTCATCTGTTACTACCTCCGATTCTTCCTGCGCAGATACATTAATACTAATAAAGCTCAACATCAAGAAAGCGGATACAAATAATGTTTTCATAATTTTTCGTTTAACGATTTTATAAATTCTATTTACTAATTACGCAAATTTGTTTTATTTTAACAAAAGAACTCACAAAAAATACGCCAATTATATTTCAAACCGTTAAAATTTGAATTTAAACAATATTTTTTAGCTTATTAATGGTTTCTGTTGGATTTTTCGAGCTAAACACAAAATTGCCCGCAACCAAAATATCCGCGCCAGCATCCAGCAACTGACCCGCATTTTGTATACTCACTCCGCCGTCAATTTCAATTTTTGCCGTCGCACTGCTTTCTATAATTAGCGCCTTTAGCTCCTTTACACGGGTATAAGTATGCTCAATGAACTTTTGTCCACCAAATCCGGGATTTACCGACATGAGGCAAACCATATCCAATTCTCCAATTATATCCTTTAGCAGTTGAATGGATGTATGAGGGTTCAAAGCTACCCCCGCGGAGCATCCAAGGGACTTTATTTCCTGTATGGTGCGGTGCAAATGGGGACAAGCTTCCAAATGAACCGTAATGTTTGCTGCTCCCAGAGATTGGAATGTAGCCAAATACCTTTCGGGCTGCACAATCATCAGATGAACATCCAAAGGTTTGGCAGCATGCCGTTGAATGGCCTCAATGACAGGCATGCCAAAGGAAATATTTGGTACAAAGACACCATCCATAACATCCACATGGATGTAATCGGCTTCAGATTTATTTAACATCTCTATTTCGCGTTGCAAATTGCCAAAGTCAGCGGCTAGGATAGATGGTGCAATTAAGGGACTCATGGATAAATGTAGCTTGGTAAAACCAATGGATGAAAACCAATGGTGGGAAACTATTCGTTTTCGAAATTTCAGTCAAAAAAAAGCATTTTTTTGGTCTAATCCTTACTTTCTCCAAAACTTGAATAGCTCCGCTCCGTTACCGTCTTGTAATTCAATGATATACAATCCGGGCGTTACCTTTTCCAATGATAGCTCAAAAGGCGCATGCTGGAAGTTTCTGGCCAGTTGCCAATGATTGATCAATTGGCCTGAGGTAGAAAAAAGATTCAATTGGCAAAAATTTGACTGGGTATATGCTACAAACAATGTGTTGCCATCCAAGGGATTGGGATAAATTTTTGTTGGTTGAATGGCCAATTCAGTCTCTTCCACTTCATTAACTACCCCATACATAACCCTTGAATAATTGGGGATTCCATAGCCCAAATTCATGTCTGGATCGGAAAATTGATGTCCGCTTTGCAAAAGCTTTTCCTTTACCTGCGCTCGGGTCCATTTCGGATTGGCTTCCCACAATCCGGCAGCCAACGCCGCTATCTGAGGGGCTGAAAAGGAGGTTCCGCTGGAAAACGAAGGTCCCGAAGTATACCGCCAAAGTGTAACCCCCGTACCATAAGCAACCAGTTCGGGTTTAATCCTGCCATCAGCTGTAGGTCCTACAGAGCTGAAACCTGCTTTTTCGAGACTATTCGAGATGGCACCCACTGCCAATATGTCGGCTGCGTCCGCTGGAGCAGTAATGGTACGCCATGACAAATTGCCTTCATTTCCATTACTTGTTACCACCAATATACCTTTCAGTGCAGCCATGGAGGCACCCTTGGTAATAATAGTGGTCATACCGTCCATGTCCTCTTTGGAATAGTTCATGTCCACGTCATCGAAGATATTATAACCCAAGGAACTGTTGATGATATCTACTCCCAAGCTATCAGCGAATTCTGCAGCCTTCACCCAATTATACTCTTCAATCCAAAACTCTGAATCCACATCCTCAGTAATACACAATATATAGGAAGCATCATATGCTCCCGCAATCATTCGGTCCGGGTCGTAAGCAGCCATTAGCGAGAGTGCTCCAGTGCCGTGGGAATCAGAGCGAAATACATCTGTTGTTCCGGGTAAAACAAAATCCCGAGTGCCCAAAATTTGACCCCGTTCGAAAAGATGCTGCATAGCTGAGATCTTATCCGCATTCGCAAAACCCGCATCAAATACAGCTATCTTCATCCCTTTCCCTGTATACCCATCCTCATGCATATGGGGTATCCCCAAAATGTCATTCTGAAATTCGAATGTTTGCTGCCTTTTATTCAACCCTTTTATTTTTAGGGGTTCGTTATAACTTTTTCGGCTGTTTTCCAACTGGGGGCCCTTTCCCCTACCTACCAAAATCACATCTTCCACAAATGGCAACGTTTTGATGGAGTCAATTTGATTGATTTCAGCCTTTACCAACGAGGCATTTAGCCAGTTGCTATGGTATAAAACCTGTTCAACTTTGGGAGTAATTTGCGAAATATATAGGCTGGAAACGGGCAGGTCAGTGCTGTCCACAGGTACCCCTTCCCGTACTCTTCGTTGAATAGCATCAGCCGTAAGGAATTCATTCGGCCTATCCAAACTATAGGATTCTGAAGTCTTATAGCGGTAATGAATGGCATACCTATCCTGGGACCACACTTCCCCAATGAGCATGCAGGATAAAAAAATAAATAAAGATGCTTTATAAGATACCATTAGCGATTAGTTTCATTTGCTTAAAACGTCCACTTTGAATAATTTGTTCACCAAGACAATCACTTCGTGAGCAATAGGCAAATACTTCATAATACGACTCTACCATTCCAATTCCCTCTGCATAGACCTCGAATCGGTTGTCCCTTAGAGTAATGAGATCGTCTTCCTCCGATTGTCTGATCATTGCCGCAGATCCAAAAGCCCTGTTTCCAACGACATAGCCCCCTATTTCTTCAACCGTAAATAGCTCTGGCAAATTGGAATTCATACCGTTTGCATCCCATTGCTGAAATACCTGTACCGGATATACCAAAGGTATAACGGCTTCATTGTTTATGGTTCGAATGATTCGGTTTCGGCTGAAATTCAGTGTATAAGCCAATTCGTTTCCCCATTCTTGGAGGTTCTCTGAGCGCTCCCTGGTTATTACATGAACAAGTTCATTTATTTCATTGACAAACTGCCTCGTTATTCTATCCCTATAATAGAATTCATTTTCTTCAAAGTCATTTTCCCCGAAATATACCCGTTCAACAACTTCATAGGTCCAATATTGACCCAAATTAAGCGGAAGATAGGTAGAAGTCAATAATTCCGGAGATTCCCGATCCTCTTCACAAGACAACAAAGTCAATGCAAAGAGAGCAACAAAACCAGCTATTACCCGCATTCCCCCCGTTACCCATATTCCTCCCTGCCACTTCATACTTTCATTCTTGACCGTTTTTTAGTAGAGAAACTAATGTCCTACTGCTACCATAAATCCTTCCGTGATACGATAAAATCTTTCTAATTCCCCTATCTTTGAAATTCGACAAAAATTACACAATTTATTTGAAATGGCGTTAAAAACTTTTGTAAAGATAAGTAATGTAAACAATTTGAGCGATGCCCGGTATTGCTCAGGTATGTATGTGGACTTGATGGGATTCGCAATTGAACCCACAGATGAAAACTATTTGTCTCCCGACGCCTTCAAAGAAATAACGGATTGGCTATCCGGCTTACAGTACGTTGGTGAGTTTACAACATCTGATCCATCTCTTATTTTAGAGACGGTTTCTGCCTATGATGGCATACAATATATCCAAATAGATGAGGAAAGCCACCTTCAGAAGCTGGCCCGTTCGGAATACAAGTTGATATTGAATAAACGTGTGGGTACTGATGATCAACTCAGCGACTTATTGCCATTAGCCCTGCGCTTAAAAGAAACCGGTGTGATTTTATTAATTGACACTTCCGATTCCGACCTCTATGTTAATCCGGACTGGGATATTATCCGTGAAATTGCCCAAAACTGTGAGGTCTTATTGGGCTTTGGGTTTACTGCGGACACGGTGGAAATGATCCTTGATACGACCCAGGTGAAAGGAATAGCCATGAAAGGAGGAAAGGAAATAAAACCCGGAATCAAAGACTTTGACGAACTCGCCGACACGCTTGAGAAGCTGGAAATCGAGGATTAGTTAAACCTGAAAGCTATGTACTTTATCTTTTCCCCTTTTTCCGAGAACATCTTTTCATAGCGGGTTTTTATGCCAAAATGATCGTCCCGCCACTCAGAAGCATAAAAATCCGGGGTTTCTTTGAGGATTTCCGTATCAGGTCTACTTTGTAGTATCTCTATTGTGTATTCATAGAGACCCGTATTATCGGTCTTGAAATGAACGGTGCCTTCTGCTTTTACCAGGATCTTAAACATCTCAAGAAACCGCGGAGAAGTGAGTCTACGCTTTTCATCCCTGTCTTTGGGTCTAGGATCTGGAAAGGTAATCCAGAGCTCATCTATCTCCTTCGGTTCGAAATACTGGTCGAGCTGCTCAATTTGAGCTCTGAGAAATGCAACGTTTGGTAGATTTTCCTCAATAGCCATGGTGCTTCCCTTCCAGATTCTGGACCCCTTAATATCCACTCCTATAAAGTTTTGACCGGTATTTACACGTGCCAATCCTACGGCAAACTCACCGCGGCCACAAGCAAGTTCAACGACTATGGGATTATCATTTTGAAAAAATCCCTGCTTCCAGGTTCCTTTTATGGTTGTGTAAATCTCTTTTCCCGGTTGAATGACATTCCGGTTTTCCTCGTTTTCTTTAAAGCGTTCCAGCTTTTTCCGACCCATGCTACAATTCTTTGATTTCTGCCACCACAAATGTACTCCCTCCTATAAAGATGAGATCATCGGGACCAGCTTTTTTTTGAAAATAATTAATGGCATCATTTACATCCAACATCACAATTCCTTCTAAACCATATGTTCCTGCAAGAGTAGTCAAGTTCTCTGCAGGCATTGCCCTTGGAATTTGACTTTGACAAAACGCATATTCAGCATCCTTTGGGAGTAAATCCAACACCCCATTCACATCTTTATCCTGTACCATCCCCAATATCATAAACAATTTATTGTGGGGAATGGATTCGAGCTGTTTAACTATCACTTGAAAAGCATTCTTATTATGACCTGTATCACAGATAGTTAAAGGGTTTTTTGATAAGATTTGCCATCTTCCTTTCAGACCGGTCTTTTGGGTGATATTTGAAAGTCCACTTATAAGGTTCTTTTCGGAAATAGATAGCCCCAGCTGATTTAGGTGCTCAAAAGCCAAGTAAATGGCGGGAAGGTTTTTAATTTGGTAAGCTCCGAGCAAATCCATATAAATAGTAATCTGCTCCCTATTGCTATTAGTTAGTATATATTCCTGATGGTTAGGCATGTTACTGGTTCTTGGAAGAACCTTTACGACTTGATCGGAAAAATATATAGGTGCCTTTTTTTCGCTGGCAACACGCGTAAATACAGGACTTGTTTCTTTCTGGGTTTCACCGATAATCACAGGTACACCCTTTTTGATGATACCAGCCTTTTCCGCTGCGATTTCTTCAAGGGTTGTCCCCAGAAATTGAACATGGTCTAGTCCGATATTAGTAATGATGCTCAGCAATGGGGTGATTACGTTCGTGCTATCCAGCCTACCCCCCATGCCAACTTCCACGACTGCAATATCCACATTTTCCTTGGCAAAATAATCGAACGCTAAAGCCACCGTCATCTCAAAAAAGCTGGGTGAAATTTTTTCCATAAAGCCTTTATGGTTTTTCACAAACTCAATGACAGCTCCTTGTGTAATTTCTTTGCCGTTGACCCGTATACGTTCTGTAAATGATTTTAAGTGGGGAGACGTATAAAGTCCGACCTTGTATCCGGCATCCTGAAGGATGGAGGCTATTGCGTGGGAGGTACTACCTTTGCCGTTGGTGCCGGCGACATGGATGCTTTTAAACTTGTTTTCAGGATTTCCCAAATAATTGCAGAGGGCAATGGTTGGTCCTAGGTCCTTCTTAAAAGCAGCGGCACCAATCCGTTGAAACATAGGTAGAGCTGCATACAGGTAATCCAGGGTTTCCTGATAATTCATGAAATCAATTAATCAACTTTGATAATAAAAGTAATTCTTCCTGTAGAAAAATCTGCTGTTGGATTGCCGCTTTGCCGTTTAAAAGACATAGAATTCACTACTGTCCGATAATAAGTAAGCACTTCATTCGTCACATTATATTCGAGCGGGATTGCCTGTACAATGCGGCCATCCTCATCCACGGTGATTCTAAATACAATTCGCCCGTTACGGGAGGATACTCTGTCTTGAATGTTTGGTTTGGATGCAAAATCCCAACCTGCCAAATCCAAATTGTAGCCGCCGCCATCACCTGTGTTACCTTGGCCAGACTGTAGGATGGATCTTCCGTCTACTGTTCCCTGAGGCTTGCCTTCATCCCCAGGTGTCGATGAACTTCCCTGACTACTTCCCGCACTGGGTTGGTTCCCTGTGCCAGTACTTCCCCGGGCTCCGAAAATGGCCCTTTGATCGACCTGAGGTTTTTCCTCCGCTTTAGTTTCAGTCTTTGGTGCTTCACTTTCTGCAGGTTTGGCAGGTGAAGGTTTGGTTTCAGCGGGCTTTGCAGTTTCCTTCTGTGCCTCAGAAGCCGTCTCCGCACCTTTGAGAGGGCTGGTTACTCGGGACTGCGTCTCTACGGATCTCTTAGACTCCGTGGGAGTTGGATTGGCCTGGGAAGTCTGTGGAGATGCTTTGGGAACAGCAGCTTCTGTAACTTGCGCCGCTTGTTCGCCGGGTGCAGGAGCTTCAGTGACCTGCGTTTGGGTTTCAGCAGGAGGAGCGGTGGTTTGTAAGTTACCACTTCCCATATCTGTAAACCCAAGGTTCAGTTCCAGACCAAATTTAGACATAGGAGGAATCTGTTCACGCCAAACGACAATGAAATAAATTCCAATCAAAAGCAATACATTCACGATAAACGTGATTATCATTGCTCTATTTCGGCTTTTTGTATCTTCCTTATCTATGCCCCAAGCTTCCATGAATTATCTAAAAGGTTTTGTTGCAATGGATACATTTGCCTCCAACGTGGCAGCTATACCCCCTATTTCAACCAAATATTCCACCGGTACTTCTTTGTCAATATGAAGGACCACATGACCCTTTTTCTCCTTTAACAACGTTTCCAACTCCCTTTTAATTTCATCCCGGTTTACCCTTTTGTCATTTACCGAAAACTTCAGGTCCTTCGTCACACTGACTGATACTTCCTGCATGATGATATCTGATGTCTCGCTCGATGGCAGATTGACAGGTAAGCCCGATGGGGTAATAAAGGATGAGGTCAGCATGAAAAATATCAGCAAAAGGAAAATAATATCCGTCATGGAAGACATGCTAAAGGTCGTTTCAATTTTGTTTTTTGACTGCAGTGCCATATTATTTTTTTTCCTGAAGCAGATCTATAAACTCGATGCTGGTGTATTCCATATTATGAACAAGCTTGGATACTTTTGATACCAAGTAGTTATAGCCCAAATAGGCTAAAATCCCGACTACCAAACCCGTCGCAGTAGTGATCATAGCTTCGTATATCCCTGTAGACAACAGTTTCGGAGAAACCATGCCTTCTTCTTGGGCTACACTGATAAAAGCCTGGATCATTCCGGTTACGGTTCCCAAAAATCCAATCATAGGGGCTGCACCCGAAACGGTAGCCAATAAACCAAGATTCTTCTCCAACTTATAAATTTCAATTTTCCCCACATTTTCGATGGCTACCTCGATATTTTTAAGCGGGCTCCCTATCCTTTCCAAACCCTTGGTGAGCATTTGGGCCACGGGTGTCTCTTCTCCTTGGCAAATCATCCTAGCCTGCTGAATGTTTCCTCCCTGCACCATCATTTTTACTTGATCCATTAGTCCTTTGGGGGTTTTAGATGCTTTCTTGAGAATCATCAACCTTTCGACAAAAATAAAAATAGCCAAAACAAACAAGAGATAGAGAGGAATCATCATGTATCCTCCTTTTACTAATAAATCCAACAAACCGATCTGAGATCCTGTTTCCTGAATGGTGTTCAATGTGTCGACAGCCAGCTGGTTGTCCGTTGATAAAGTTTGTAATAGCGTCATATTAATATTTCAAAACCCATAAATTTTCCTCAAAATTGCCTTGCTGATTCTCCATCTCTTCCAAGGCCCGTGTCACATTGTCGTATTGGGCCACTGCCAATCTATAATAGGCTTTTTCCGCATAGGGATGAATTAAAAACGTTGGGTTACCTGACTTA